>NZ_AWTT01000005.1 GCF_000876205.1 Paucilactobacillus wasatchensis
GATGATTTTTATACCATATTAATAAGTAATTGCTTTTAAAACAATAATTAGATATTATATGTTTATGAGTATGATGTAAATTTGGGGGATTTTAGAATGAGAAAAAAGTATTTGGTGAAATTGTGGCAGTATCCAGCATATTTATGTTGACTGCTTGTGGTAATACTTCAGAAAATAAAAAAACAAACAGTGCTGACAAACAAGTTGTTTCAGCCAAAAAAGTTAGTGATCCATATAAAAATTTATCCAAACAATCTAGAAAACTAGTGCAAGTAGCAGATAAAGCGGTGGCTAAAGTCGTGGCTGCTAAGTTAGCAATTGTGAATAACAATAAGGATAAGTTGTCTACTGATGAGTTAAATGCTTTAATTAACAAAGCCCAGGCTAAAATTGCGGCAATTAAAGGCGAATCAAAGACGTTGAAGGTGGTCCGTCAAACATATACTGACATTTTAACGGTGGCCAAGAAGCCTAGCTTGGAGGCTTTACAAGCTACTAGAACAACTATTGCCAATCTAAAGGATAGTGCATTGGCCCAACATATAAAAAAGACCGTTGAGAAGAGCTTGATTAAAATTGTGGCGAAAATAAGTAATGTGACAGATAAAAAGATTGCTGAAGAATCAAAAGTCGGTTCAGCAACTCAAGCAAGTAGCGCCCAGCAAACCAGCGCAGCTTCAACTGGTTCAGGTAATACAGGTGCGACAGCTCAAAGTAACTCTCAATACACGGCACCTCAAAGTAGTACCACAAGTTCACAACGGACTTATAGTGGTACTCCGAGTCGGAGCAGTAATTCACAAACCAATTCTTCATCCAGTTATCGGGCACCAGCAAGTAATAACAATGCTCAAAAAGCGGACTCACAAGCATCACAAAATACTGGAAAAGGAGCTAACGAGATGTCTGTGCCCGGGACAGGCTATGTCACAGCAAATAATGTTCCAATGGGTGATTGGTTCTAATAATAATTCTGATGCCCCGTATATTCATCCCCTTAGTCGTCCTATTAAGTAGACCGGCTTTTAATTTGGCGTTATATATCGTAGAATAGCTACTTTATAAGACAAAGGAGACAAACGAGCTATGAAAGTGATGAAATTCGATTCCCACGTGACCTTCGTCGATCCACCCGAGGTCCAAATCCAGTAAAATGAAACCGCCCACGCCAAGTAACTCTTGTTAGAAGCCTTCCAATTATTGGCCAAGAGTGACCAGAGGGTGATGCAAGAATCCCAAGCCTTCCTCAAGGAGTTGGACGCATGAAACCAGGATCTAACGGTCAAATGGGGGCAACTAGTCGATGCAAAAATGATTTAAATCGATAAACTATCACGTCAACTTACTTTCATAACCAATTGCATTAACAGAGTATCACAGAATGCATATAACAGCAGACAACCAATTCAAAGCAAAGACTCTAACCTTATTTTGAAATTAAGATTAGAGCCTTTTTTATAGATTTTCATCTGTTTTAAAATTAAGTGGTGACAAATCCGTTGCCTGGGTAATCAACGTTGCCGCCAGGCTACGGTACTGGGTTAAAGCTAAATCTGACAACTCTTTTGCCTTTTTATTTGCTAATGAAACCCGTTGCGATTCATCTAGCTTACCGAGCTCTTGGTCAATTGCTACAATCGATTGCCGCAAACTCAGGTTGATTTCATTTTGTGTTTTTTCCAACTGTGGCCAGAACTGATGCAGGTGACTATCACCTAAAACGCCAACTAGTTTAAAAATCCAATAGGCCGATTGGGGTGAGTAGGTGCTTTTGCCACGTTGATAGACGGCGGGGGTTTCACTTAAATTTGCCAAAAATGGCACGTAAACGCTTTGTGCCGCCACGCCCATTGCCAACCAGTGAATATTGACAGTCGGCCTGTTCATCTGTAAGACGTGCGATTCCTGCGTTTTAGCGAGGCTAATTGGTCGATACTTATGTTTATCAGTAGAGTCACCAGGACCAATTGGATCAAAGGCAGTTCCTTCAAAGTGCGAACTAAGGTAGTTTTGCACGTCCGTAATTGAAATTAGTTGGTCCGGTTTCATAATGAAGGGCAGGTTGTTTGACTCCGGTTCTTCATCAATTGCTTTTTTGGGACTAAACTTCTGGTGACCAGACCAAACGCGTGGATTATTGTAAACAGCGTCAGACCCGTCATGAGTGCCAAAAATTTGGCGAAAATTGAATGTCTCCGGTTGTGGGTTCAAGTGGTTATCAGCTACAAAAGATTCAATCTCAGGATGATACATAAAGTGATCGTGATCGTTAAAATCAATTGTCTGAATACTAAGTTGATTGGAAATAACTGCGTAACTGTCAGTTGGAATTTGTTGTGCCACCCAATAATGGCCGCCCGCTGTCTCCAGATACCAAGCCTCATCATTATCTGCAAACAAAATACCATTAGTTTCACCAGTACCAAATTGTGCAATGATTTGGCCTAACCGAGCAACTCCTTCACGAGCAGTATGAATAAAAGGGAGCACCACGGTTACCATCGCTTCTTCATTGATTCCATCTTTAACTAATGGATCAATCGCTAACACATTATTGTTGGTGTAAGCACTCTCAGTGGCACTCATGGCAACGTCAAATTCGTTAATACCATCTTCTTCAAACAAGCCAAACTTATCGGTCCATTCTGGTGTGGCACTATACTTGGCACTATGGGCTGGTAGTTTGAGCGAAAAGCCATTATCTTTGGAAACAAACTGCTCCGGTAAGTCGCCAGCTGGGTGCACGATGAAGTGCTTTGGCCAGGCGGCTTTTGAGTCTTCGTTGCGGCCAATCATAATGGAACCATCCAAACTAGCTTTTTTTCCGACCAGCATACTAGTACAGGCAGAATATTTTTTTGTTACCACATTATCAAATCCTTCAGTTAGAATATTGTTATTTTACCGCACTCTAGTTAGTAACACTATTATTTCAATTGAACAATTGGCAAGATACTATTTTTCCAGTATAATAAAAACAACTTTTAAGATGAGGTGAAGAAGATGCCATTAGTACATATCGACTTAGTAGCTGGACGCTCTGAGGAACAGTTGACTACATTAGTTAAGGATGTAACAGATGCGATTGCCAAAAATGTGAATGTCCCAGCTGAACGAGTTCACATTGTGTTGAACGAAATGCAACCTAACCGCTACAGTGTGGGCGGAACCTTAGTTAGCGACAATTAACATCAAAAACAGTGTTTAAACACTGTTTTTTATTTGAAACGGGGGAATTGAAATGAGTACACAAATTGGGACGGCAGATGTTAATCAAGCAGGTCATTTGTTGGTTGGTGGTGTTGATGCAGTTAAGTTGGCAACAGAGTATCAGACACCTTTAATTGCGTATGACGTCAGCAAAATCAGGCAACAGATTCATCATTTTAAAGCAATATTTGATTCAGCCCAAGTCAAATACCAAATTAGTTATGCCAGCAAGGCATTTGCTACGATTGCAATGTATCAGCTGATTAACCAAGAACAAATCCACTGTGATGTTGTTTCTGGTGGTGAACTATACACAGCAGTTAAGGCCGGTTTCCCAATCGATAAAGTCTCGTTTCATGGCAATAATAAATCACGCGAGGAATTGCAGTTTGCCTTGGAACACCAAATTGGTTGTATTATTATCGATAATTTCCATGAGATTGAATTACTAAGGGAATTGACCGAAAAGTCACAACAATCTGTCGACGTGATGCTGCGTGTCACACCCGGTGTTTCGGCCCATACACATGAATACGATATGACTGGTCAGGAAGATTCAAAATTTGGTTTCGACATCAAAAGTGGGCAAGCTGACCAAGCAATTCAGCAAATCATTGCCACCCCTTATCTAAATCCAGTTGGTATTCATTGCCACATTGGGTCACAGATTTTTGCCATTGAAGGGTTTATATTAGCAGCCCAAAAGATGATGCAACTCGTGCTCGACTGGAAAAATAAGTTTAATTTTGAAACACCAATTGTGAATCTAGGCGGCGGCTTTGGTATTCGTTACACGGATGATGAGCAGCCATTGCAACCAGAAGTATTTATTCAAGCAATCATTGACGAAATCAAAAAAATTGCCACCAAAAATAATCTAAAACTGCCTGAAATTTGGATTGAACCGGGGCGTTCCATTGTCGGGGCAGCAGGTGTATCATTGTACACGGTGGGTTCGCACAAGAGTATTCCAGGCGTGCGTAATTATCTCGCAGTTGATGGTGGCATGGGCGACAACATTCGTCCCGCTCTTTATCAAGCTAAGTATGAATCTGTTGTTGCTAATAAAATGAATGAACCAACAGCACAAACAGTATCGATCGCTGGTAAGTATTGTGAATCCGGTGATATGTTGGCCTGGGACCAAAAATTACCAGCAACACAGGCCGGTGATATTGTAGCTATGTTGGACACTGGAGCTTATGGTTATTCAATGGCCAGTAATTACAATCGTAACCCCCGTCCAGCTGTTGTTTTTTGTGAGAATGGGAAATCACAGTTGGTGGTTAAACGAGAGCAGTGGCAAGATATGACCGCATTGGATTTGCCACTAATAGAGAGTTGATTAGTACTTTAATCAATTTTTGAGAGGATGAATTAATTTGACTGATCAACAATATATTATGTCAATTGATCAAGGAACGACCAGTTCAAGAGCCATTATTTTCGATCATAGTGGCAAAGAAGTTGCTAAGGCCCAGCAAGAGTTTAACCAGTATTTTCCTGAACCAGGCTGGGTGGAACACGATGCACTCGAAATTTGGGATAGTGTCCAATCTGTGATTTCAGATGTCATGATCCAATCGCAAATTAAGCCCTATAAAATTGCTTCTATTGGAATTACAAATCAGCGCGAAACAACTGTTATTTGGGACCGACACACCGGCAAGCCAATTTATCATGCGGTTGTTTGGCAGTCTAAACAAACTAGTGCAATTGCCGACCAACTAATTGCCGATGGCTATCGTAAATTCATTCACGATAAAACTGGCTTAGTGATTGACTCATATTTTTCTGCAACAAAGATTAAATGGATTTTAGACCGAGTTCCTGGTGCGCGTGAGAAGGCAGCTCGCGGGAATTTATTATTTGGCACCATCGACAGTTGGTTGCTGTGGAATTTGACTGGTCATAAAGTGCACGCGACGGACGTAACCAATGCAAGTCGAACAATGCTTTACAATATCCATGAATTAAAATGGGATCAGGATATTCTAGATTTACTAGATATTCCGGCAGCCATGTTACCTGAAGTTAAGTCTTCGTCTGAAGTTTATGGTTATACAGGCGACTACCACTTCTTTGGGGTGCAGATTCCGATTGCTGGTATCGCTGGTGACCAACAAGCAGCCTTGTTTGGACAAACTGCCTTTGAAAAGGGCATGGTCAAAAACACGTATGGTACCGGTGCCTTTATTGTTATGAATACAGGCAAGGAACCCACTTTATCTGATAATGGACTACTAACAACCATTGCATATGGTTTAGATGGCGAAATTAACTATGCGCTAGAAGGAAGTATTTTTGTCGCCGGTTCAGCGGTGCAATGGTTACGTGACGGTCTCAAAATGGTGCAACACGCCTCTGATACGGAAAAATTAGCACTGACAGCGCAGACAACAAATGGCGTTTACGTTGTTCCATCTTTCACTGGTCTAGGCGCTCCGTATTGGGATCAAGAAGTGCGCGGGACGATGTTTGGCCTAACGCGGGGGACAACTAAAAATCAAATTATTCGAGCAACCCTCGAATCAATTGCATTTCAGACACGAGATGTGGTTGATACAATGGTAAAAGATACTGGCTTAAAATTACGGGCGTTGACCGTTAATGGAGGAGCTTCGCAAAATAGTTTTCTCATGCAGTTTCAAGCAGATATTTTACAGACGCCCATTTTAAGAGCTCAGATTGAAGAAACAACGGCACTAGGAGCGGCTTTCTTGGCTGGACTGGCAGTTGATTTTTGGCATGATCAGGATGAATTATTAAAGTTGAGCAGTTCGAGTGATGAATTCAATCCTAAAATGGAGCCAGCACGGTGTGAACAAATATACGCGGGCTGGCGTCAAGCAATTAAGGCAACGCAGTATTTTAGCCATCAAACTGACTAATAAAAAATGGAGACTGATAAGCATTAATTGCCTCTAGTCTCCATTAATCATTTATCGTGCTAATTTGAGATACGCTGATAAATAATGAGCCAAGCCGTCATGGTCATTGTCGTCTGCCGTAATATCATTAGCTACTTGCTTAATACTGGGAATTGCATTTTGCATGGCAATGCCACGACCAGCAAAACTAAGCATTTCAGCATCATTGTCTTCATCACCAAAAGCAATAATGTTTTGCTGATCAATGTTATATTGTTTTGCCAGGTAGGCAACACCGCGTGCTTTTTGAATACCTTTTGAAACAACCTCCAAGATGCTGTAAGGACCGCCCCAAACACGAACATCCACATCCGCACCGTACTTTTCAGTAATCTCGTGAATTAAGAGTTGTTTTTCAGTTGGATTATACTGTAGTGTTAGAGCAGTTGGATCGGATGTTAAATTGATTGAATTCAAAATTTCGTCTTTTGTAATTGAGGCGGGCAAGAAATCAGGCATCACATCACTTTGCTGGTTGGCCCATAAATTCATTTTATTTTCCGCAGTGATTGTTTTGATGCCAAGCTCAGAACTATGGCTTAATAAATCGAGGGCAATTTCGCGATTGATACTTTTTTGATATTCTGGCTTCCAATGTTGGTGGGGAACGTGTGCCAGGGCCCCATTAAAATTAACCATTGCAGATTTTAGTCCAAGTTGATCATAAAATTGACCTGAAATACGGTAGGACCTGCCGGTAACAATACTGACAATATGGCCTTCCTGCGCAGCTTGTCGGAGAGTTTCCACTGTTTGTTTAGAAAGTTGCGACTGATTATTCAAAGTTGTACCATCTAAATCGATGGCAATCAAATGTTGCTTCATAAATTTCACATCCTAATTATTAAACATTACATCAAACAAAGATAGCATAGAACGACAAAAATGACTAGTTGGACAGAGAATTAAATTGGCATTAAATCACTATAATTGCATATAGCAATTAATTAAATGTATAATACAATATCTTATTATAGGGGATCATTTAGCTATGGAGTTACCTACAGAATTTATTCAGAAATACCAACAATTATTGGGCAGTGAGTCGACCGACTTTTTGGCTTCTTTTCAGCAACCAAGTTTAAATGGGTACCGTATTAATCCACTCAAACAGGACTCAGTCAGTGATCCAAACTATTTGAATAATGAAAAAATCGATTATGTCGACAACGGTTTCTTTGGCTCTGTCAATGGTAAAAGCATCGATCACACTGCAGGATATTTGTACAGTCAGGAACCGTCAGCCATGTATGTTGGTGAAGTTGTCGACCCCCAACCAAATGAACGGGTACTGGATTTATGTGCGGCTCCTGGAGGTAAAAGCACCCAACTTGTTGCAAAAATGAATAACACAGGTTTACTTGTCAGCAATGAAATTTTCAGAAAACGTGCCAATATTTTAGCTGAGAATCTAGAACGATGGGGTGCCAAAAATACTCTCATTACCAACGCTAGTCCTGATAAATTGGCACCAAAATTCCCCACTTTTTTTGATCGCATTTTAGTTGATGCGCCTTGTTCAGGTGAGGGAATGTTCCGTAAGGACCCAGCAGCAGCTGATTATTGGAATTTAGATTATCCGGAAGAATGTGCTAATCGGCAGAGAAAAATATTAGCTTCTGCAATGCAAATGCTGCGTCCGGGAGGCACGTTAGTTTATTCTACCTGTACGTTTGCACCGGAAGAAGACGAACAAATAATTGCTTGGTTACTGGAAAAATATCCTGACTTAAGTCTCGAACCAATTAAAAAATATGCTGGAATGGATTCGGGCATGCCACAATGGGCTGATAATAATCCTGACTTGACTAAAACAGTCCGTTTATTTCCACATCACATTAAAGGTGAGGGCCATTTCATTGCTAAATTGAAGTTAGCACCTAGTGATACCGACAAACAATCGCAACCAATTCAGCAAACTACCACACTACCTAAAGACCAAATGGCTCTGTTTAATGAATTTATGACTGAAACACTCCCTCAGCTCCATTTTACTAATTTGATTACTTTTGGGGATCAATTGTATACACTACCAGCTGACACTCCAGATCTTAATCATTTGAGTGTTATTCGCCCAGGATTACACCTGGGGACATTCAAAAAACGTCGATTTGAACCATCTTTCGCACTTGCGCTGACATTATCAGCAGCTGATGTTAAAAATAAAATTGAAATTACAGAGGCTCAATGGCGCGCATATGTGCATGGCGACACTTTATCGTTGCAACATCAGTTAGCGAAGGGGTGGTACTTGCTGTTATGTGCGGGGCATTCGATTTGTTTTGGAAAAGTGGTTAATCAAACCGTCAAAAATTTTTATCCTAAAGGATTGCGATTTTAAAAAAAATAAGTTTTGAAACATTAAAATATGTTTCAAAACTTATTTTTAGATTCACATTAATTTGCGTTGATTGACGTAATTCAATAATTCAGCTGAAAGTACATAGGGAACATTAATTAAATCTTGAAAGTTAGTTACACCGCAAAGTAGTAACAACCGTTGAATCTCAGTTTCCCAGTTTGATAGTACACGGTCAAGTTCGTCAATGCCGTCTGTTACTAAAACATGCAGAAAATAGCCAGCAACACCAACCGCTTTCGCGCCCAACATACCACATTTGATTACATCAATCGGCGTTGTTACACCACCAGAAGCCAGAATAGCAAGCTGTTGCCGATATTGTTTGCCCTCGAGGAGTGATTCTGGTGTTGATTGACCCCAATAGTCTAAATCGTCAAATTGATTATCATGGTTGCGTCGGTTTTCAATTTGGGCAAAATTAGTTCCACCACGGCCACTGACATCAACATATTTGACACCTAAATCAATTAATTCTTGGAAAGTTTCTTGACCCATGCCAAAACCAACTTCTTTAACGATAATTGGAATATCAATTGCTGCTACTAACGTTTTAATATTTTCTCGCCATTTAAAATTGCGGTCACCTTCAGGCATGATCAACTCCTGGGCCACATTAACATGTAATTGCAGTGCATCTGCATTTAACATCGCAATGGCCTGTTTTGCTTGTGCCACAGATGAATCAGCTCCCAGATTGGCAAAAACAATACCAGTTGGATTTTCTTTTCGGATTATCGCAAAACTGTTTTTAACAGCTGGTTCTTTTATGGCGATACTCTGTGAGCCACTGGCCATCGCTAAATGGTGTTTGGCTGCCAAATGGGCAAGTTGGCGGTTCAATTCTCCAGTTTTTTCGCTACCACCAGTCATTGCTTCAATGTAAAAGGGACGTTGTAGCCTTAATTTTGCGCCAATATTAGTTTGTAATGAGACGTCGTTTAATTGCAATTCTGGCAAACTGCGATGAATAATTTTGACTTGCTCAAATGGATCTACACTGTGAGCATTAGCGTAATATTTTTGCGCTAATGAAACATGTTCGTCTTTTCTGTGCGCATGCTTAGATTCCATTAAATAAACCTCTCTATTCAGTAACACTTTGTTTGATCATATGAACGGTTAACCGTAGTCGCTCAATTTTATTTTTGGTCCATTGCTCAAACATATAGGTTAAATCGGTTTTTCGATCAATAATGACAATGCCACAATCACCGCCGCCAGCACCAGAAGTTTTAGCTGCACCGCCGAACTGTTCAGCAATTTCACACATTTTAGTTAGAGTAGGGGGCTCAATTGTGACGCCGGAAAAGTTGCTTAACTTTTTTAATAATTCACGGTTGTAACGAATTTCCGTTTGAACAATGTTAATGTTGGCCTGATGAAAGCCATCAATCATTCGTTGAATACACTTGCGACTTTCATTCAAGAACGTTTGATATTCACGTTGTTCACGTGCCTTAACCAGGGCTACTTTGTCTACTAACGTTGACGTTGAGGCCGGTGAGCCGGTCCAACCAATTAGTAATTGCAAGTTACTTGGCGCTGTTAGTTGTTCGATATTTAATCCTGGCCACTGCAATTCTAATAGTTTGGGTAAATCAAGTTGCTGGCGTTGCTCTGCCAACCATTGACGGTCAAATGAGTGATAGGCAATCCAGCCACCATACACGGACGCGGCAATATCGCCAAGCGACCCATTGCCCTGAACCTCAAAATGAGCAATTGCTGCTAGTTTGAATAATTTATTTTGGTCAACAGGTAAATGATAAAATTCACACAGAGCCTTAACAGTTGCCACGGTTACAGCTGCTGAGGAACCTAAGCCGTATTTTTTTCCGTCAGCACTATCCAGTTCACTATCAATTCGTAAATGGTAGACCTGCAATTTACGATCCAAGCTCCGTGCATATTGTTCAGTTATTTTAATTGCTGATAAAATGTAGTGAAAGGGGTTATCACGATTATCAAAAACCATTTCATCCCCATTACGACGCCAATAAAGTGAGTTTTCGTTGTATTGCCGAGAAACGATGCTCCCAACATCAGCACTCTTTTCGACACTGCAGGTAACAAATTGGTTTAAAGCTACAATAATTGCTGGATAGCCATTTTCTACGACGGCATACTCACCAGCAATATATAATTTTCCAGGTGCTTGCGCTGTAATCAACAAAACATGTCCTTTCATAACATGAAACGTTATTTTAAATATTGAATTCCTGGTCCCGGTTGAGAAACAACTAAATTATTGTGGCCAAACTGTTCGCTCAGCGCAGCTAAAATTACTTCTCGATCCTGATGGTGATAGATTACCTTCACATTTGGACCAGCGTCCAAAGTATAATAGCAGTTTATGCCATTGGATCGCAAGTCGTGAATCATGTCCATGGCTGTTAAACTGGCAGCATTAAAATACGTGAAACTTGGTTGAGCTGAAAGGGTTAGTGCATGCATTCGCATTGCATTTTCTTCTGCGATTTGCCCAATTAAATTTATATCTTTTTTTAATATTGCAGCTTTCATTGCTACCATATCGTTTTTGACCACTTCTTGCCAAGCAGGATAATAAGGTGAGGTTGCCACCACATTTTGCATACCAGAACGACTGGAAACTTTTTTGACACTGGTGTCAATTAGAATGGCAATCATTTCTAAGCCAAAATCAACCTGTTCGTCGATTGGGCTCGCAAATGATGTTTTGTCATCATGCCCTTTATGCCACTCAACTAAGCCACCAAAAATTGAACGAGTAGCAGACCCAGAACCTCGCCGTGCCAGTCGGGATAGCTCAGTAGCACTTAAATTCAGTTCTGCTGCTTTACTAGCAGCTGCTGCCAAAGCGGCAAAAGCGGAGGATGATGAGGCTAGTCCGGCTGAAATAGGCACATGGTTAACTGAATTAACATGCGCAAATAAATTAAATTGCCGCTGGTTTCTAATTAAATCCATGAAGTGAGCTAATTTTTGTTGATTGTGCTCACTAACTGGTTCAGCGTTAATTGAGAATTCATCATGTGTTAATTGCTCATCAAACTGCACAGACGTAGTGGTATAAAATTCATTTAGGGTGAGTGATAAACTATCGGTATAGGGGAGAATTAATTTTTGATCCTTTTTGCCCCAGTATTTGATTAAAGCAATATTTGTGTGCGCCCGGGCACTAGCGAACATCTTTGGCATAATTGCCTCCTAGTAGTGGCTGAATCCAAGTAGCAGTAGCACCGGCATCCACTAATTGCGCAGAAAGTTGCTGGGCGGCTTGCGCATTAGCAACTAACGCAATAATGCAGCCACCACGACCACCACCGGTTAGTTTAGCGCCTAAGGCATGATTTTGCAGCGCTACTTCAATCAAATTATCCACGTTGGGTTGGCTCACATTTAACAATTTAAGTTGTTCTTGAGCTTGAGACAAGGTCAGACCTAATTCGGTGATCGCACCGCTTTGTAGGAGTTCGCGTGTTTTTTTGGTCAAACGACCTAACGTTTCAATCTGTAACAAAGCTGCCTCATGGTCAATTATTAATTGCTGTTTAACGGCTTCAATTGCTTCGCTGGTCTGACCTTTAACACCACTGTCGGCAATTACAAGGCTACCGGTAACATTCATTTCAAGATGCTTTCCATTGTGCCCTTTGGTAAACCAAATTGGCTGGTTAGCACTCACCGTAGCTGCATCCAAGCCGCTAGGACTGCGGTGAGTAATTTGTTCTTCAATATCCGCATATTTGAGTAGTGTCTTTCTTTCTAGCTGACGATCATAAAAGTCAAAAAAAGCACGGACAATTGCAATTGCACTAGCCGCAGAAGATCCCATTCCACGTTCCGCCGGAAGCATACTAGTAATTTTCATATTCCAGCCATCAGTGTGACCACTGAATTCATTAATTAAAACATTAATTAATTTTTTAATTCCGGCCATACTTTTCGTTAACTGGTCAACGGGTCCACTAAAATAGCGGCTGTCGATTGTTTGGGGCAGGGTTGCTTGCCTAGTGAGCGTTACCGTGAGTTTAACTTCTGGCAAAGGCAGAGCAATGGCTGGTTGGCCATAGACAACACTATGTTCTCCAATTAAAATAATTTTGGCATGACTATTGCCAATTCCTGTGGTTTTCAAAAGAAAATCCTACTTTCTGTATTAAATCAACCACAATCATAACTCAAAAAGGAATTAGACAAAAGTTATTTTGTCTTAAACATTGATAAAGTCGTACCGAAAAGATGATCGCTAATTTAAATAAAATGGTAAACCAAATCAACAAATAGTATGATGAATAGTAAATAAGCACTCTTAAAATTTATTCAACAAATGGTGACAAAAATGCAGACTTCTCCAATCTATGCAGTAGTAGATCTTGAAACGACCGGAACTAATCTAAAAAATGGTGATCGCATTATCCAAATTGGATGTGTGCTAGTTTCGGACGGTCAAATTATTAATCACTTCCAGACCAATATTAATCCACGGATGCCAATTTCGACACCAATCTCACAATTGACCGGGATTACAAACGGTAGCGTTAAAAACGCACCATTGTTTGATGATGTCGCCGCGACTATCTATAGTCTCCTGAGCGATACAATTTTTGTGGCTCACAATGTTAATTTTGATTTTCCGTTTTTAAATGCTGAACTTGAAAAGGCCGGATTCCCAGAATTGAATATTCCGGCGATTGACACCGTTACTTTGAGCCAAATTTTGTTTCCAACTGCGCAAAGTTTTCGCTTGCGAGATCTGACTAGCCGGTTGAACATAAATCATGATTCACCACACAGTGCTGATTCAGATGCAGAGGCCACCGGGAAGCTATTAATTAAATTAATGCAAGCTCTTAGCGACGTGCCCACAAAAACATTGGAATCCATTACTCACTTGGGCTTAGAGCTACCATACGAAACGATGGACATATTTCAACGGGCAATTGATGCACGGCAGAATCGTAATCCAAAATTAGCTTCAAATTTATACATTAAAGATGGTATTGTGTTAAAAAAAGAGGCACCGATACCAACTGTTAATTTAGCTAAAACACCCAGCTATCCAAATTCTAAGAAGGCTAAGTTAAAAATTTTTGGTGAACAATTACGTTATCGTGGTAGTCAGGCAAAGATGATGAACATGATCTACAATAATTATTCACACGCGGTCCCTCAAAATTTAATTATCGAGGCAGGAACGGGTGTGGGTAAGACTTTGGGCTATTTAGTACCCATGCTCTACTTGACGTATCCAAATCAAAAAGTGGTGGTCAGTACAGCCACAAACGTTTTACAACAACAGATGGCTAGTAATGCGATGACTGAATTGAATGGTATTTTACCGTTTAAGGTTGGCTGTGTCGTCCTCAAGGGAAATGAACACTATTTAGATTTGGCCAAATTTATTCATTCACTCAGTGTAGTAGAGGACGCCAACCAGGTACAACTGATTAAGGCACGCTTACTAATTTGGTTGTTGCAAACCACAACTGGTGACTTAGATGAACTGCAACTAACTAGTTATCGCGCACCATACTTTAATGAAATTACTCACCAGGGAATTGCAAGCCTGAACCCACAGAACAATTTTCATGATGATGATTTTTTAATTCGCCGCCAACGTCAATTAGTGAGTGCCAATATTATTATTACCAATCATGCTTATTTAAGCCAGCACGCCCAAGAATTAGGTGAACAGCTTGAAGAACCATACCTGATAATTGATGAAGCACAGCATTTAAGTGAAAATATTTTGCGCCAATCACGACGCACATTGAATTTTCAATCAGTTATGACCGTTGCTCACCTGTTGCAAGGACTGGTAAATGAAGGGAACAATCGCAACCTGAGTGAAGTCTTTGCTCAGTTGCCAATGGGAATTTACAACGTTAAATTACTACGCACTGATTTAAGCGATTTGGAAACAGCAATTAAACAGTTTGAGCAGGCATTATACCGCCAATTCATGCTTAATATTTCATCCGCGGATGCCAACCAAATTATTGAACAACCAATTGATAATCACACGCTATTAAAGATGCTGAGTCCTAAAAACAGCATCCTAGCTTCAATTGAACAAGCTTTGGGCAGTATTCACTTGCACTTCAACGCCCTTCATCATCTGTTTGAAAGTCAGGCGAATCGCTGGTTAGCCAGTGATCGTTATTTGGTGACTCAATTTCAAAGTCAGTTGGTTCATCTGACCCAGGCCGATGAAACATTAAATCAATTTATCGAAATATTAAATAAACAGCTCGATGCCGCCGTTTTTTGGTTGACAGTGCAACAATCATTGGAACAAAGTACGATGCGGTTAAGTGGCGGTTTATTGACCACCAATCAATTTTTGATGAAACAAGTTTATCCGTACTTTAAACGACCTGCTTTTGTTGGTGCAACTTTATTTTCATCCAGCAGATCACAATTTCTTTATCATCAATTAGATCTCGATCAACAGACAACCAAAGTGAAAAAATTACCGTCACCGTTTAACTATGCCAAACAAAGTCGGTTGTTTGTTGCCGGCGATGCGCCAATAATTTCAGCACATAATTATCAAGAATATATTCATTATTTAAGTGATACAATTTATCAAATTACCAAAAATAACCCGCGTCAAACGATGATTCTATTCAATTCACTACTGACAATCGAACAAATATACAGCCAGTTGCGCAGCACTGATTTATTTACAAAACGAGATATTTTGGCGCAAGGAATTACTGGTAATAAGGAAAAATTATTAAAACAATTTGCTGCTGGGCAACAATCAATTTTGCTAGGCGCAGCTAGTTTTTGGGAAGGAATCGATCTGCCCAAGAGTCAACTGGAATTATTAATTATTACTCGCTTGCCATTTGATTCACCAGCGGCAGTTTTAACTAAGGCTGAAAATAATTGGCTGCAACAAAACCATAAAAATCCATTTTATAATTCTGCGTTACCTAAGGCAACATTGCGAGTACGCCAAGGATTGGGTCGGCTAATCAGAACAGAAGACGATCGTGGGGTTGCCATCATCCTTGATAAGCGAATTGTTGAACGTAAGTATGGCCAAACAATGTTAAAAACCTTGCCTGCTGATTTACCGGTTAAAACGTTGCCGACAACTGAAATTATTGAAGAAACCAAATCTTTTTTCTTTAAAAAATGATAATAATGGGCGTTGTACTCATTATTTTGCTATAATGGCATGCGATTACTGAAAAAAAGGGGACTAAATTTATGCCAAGCCGACAAAGAGGACAGCGGCGTTCACATCCAGTGCGGATAACAATTGTGGTTATTATTTTAATTTTTTTGTTTGGCTGGATTGTCTATGCGATTGGAAATCATCCACGAAATGAATCCAGAACACAGGCCATTTCATTAGCAAAAAAATATGCTCATTTGAAACATCCAGATAAATTTTATATTTATAATCGCGAACATACGTATTACACCATTACCGGTGAAAACCAGAAAAACAAAAAAATTCTTGTTGTCATTGCACAAAAAGGTGGCAAAATACGAGTGTTAAAGCAAGCTAATGGGATTACAAAAAATCAAGCATTAACCCAAATTTGGGCTAAGCGGGATCCCAAAAAGGTACTAAAAATTGCGCCAGGAATATTTAATGATCAACCAGTTTGGGAAATTTCTTATCTAAATCAAAAAGGAAATTTATGCTATGAACTGTTGAGCTTTAAGAGCGGCAAAAATATCCAAAAAATTGAAAATCTTTAATTATGAGTGATGGAGGAATTATTGTTGGAAACAATTAGTATTATTGATGCACCGGCACATGTCAACGAAACGGTTAAAATTGGTGTCTGGCTCACAGACAAACGGTCAAGCGGTAAGATTGCTTTTTTGCAGTTACGTGACGGTACTGCCTTTTTTCAGGGAGTTGTCTTGAAAAATGAAGTTAGCGAAACTGTATTTAATACCGCCAAACGACTACGTCAGGAGACCAGCTTTTGGGTGACCGGAGAAATTCATGAAGATAGTCGGTCAAAATTTGGCTATGAAATTCAAGTGGCTGAAATTGAAATCATTGGTGAAAGTGAAGATTATCCAATTACACCGAAGGATCATGGTGTTGATTTTTTGATGGATCATCGTCATTTATGGCTACGTTCTAGTCGACCGCATGCAGTTTTAACGATTAGAAATGAAGTAATTCGAGCAACTTATGAGTTTTTTAATCAGGAAGGGTTTACTAAGATTGATGCGCCAATTTTAACTGGTAGTGCACCCGAAGGAACGACAGATTTATTTCATACTGAGTATTTTGACCACGACGCCTATCTATCTCAAAGCGGTCAGTTATACGAAGAGGCCGGTGCAATGGCATTTGGCAAAGTTTTTTCGTTTGGGCCAACTTTTAGAGCAGAAAAATCAAAAACCCGCCGTCATTTAATTGAATTTTGGATGATTGAACCTGAAATGGCTTTTATGTACCAAGAGGAAAGCTTAGCGGTACAAGAAAAATATGTCGCATTTCTAATTAGAAATGTGATCGACCACTGTCAAAGTTCACTGGAAACACTTGGCCGGGATCCTAAGGTCTTGGAAAAATACACCAAAACCCCATATCCACGGATTAGTTATGACCGGGCAATCGAGATGTTAAATGAGGGTGGCATGAATATTACCTGGGGAACGGATTTTGGTTCACCAGAAGAAACTTATTTAGCAGATCAATTTGAGCAACCTGTTTTTATTTTGAACTACCCTAAAGCAATCAAGGCCTTTTACATGAAACCACACCCAACCAGAGATGATGTGGTCATCTGTGCTGATTTATTAGCACCTGAAGGCTATGGTGAGATCATTGGTGGCTCTGAACGAGCAACTGATTACAATTACCTGCTAGAGCAGATTAAAAAGGCTGGCTTAGATCCTGCTGAATATTCATGGTACTTGGATTTACGTAAGTATGGATCGGTTCCTCATTCTGGCTTTGGTTTGGGATTAGAACGCGCCCTAACTTGGATTACTGGCGAAGATCATGTTCGTGAGGCAATTCCATTTCCACGATTATTAAACCGTATTTATCCATAGGCTGCAAAACGGGGGACTGATAATATTGGAAAAAAATGAAGCTAACTTCATGAATGATTATATTAGTGCTGGACAGACCGTCATCAGCAATTTGCTGCTCCACCATTATCGACAACTGGGCATGACAACAGCACAATTGATGGTCTTTTTACAATTAAAATCTTACATTGACCGTGGAATGGTGTCACCAGACATCTCATTGGTGGCGCAAAACTTAGGAACAGAACCAACTCAGGTTTATGAACTAATGCACCAAATGATCGAACAAAAATTAATGACGCATAAAACACAGAGCGATGAAAATGGTAAACAAAGTGATTATTATGATTTTTCAGTCTTGCTCGAAAAATTAGTACAACTGGATCAACAACAAATGACCAGTTCAAAAACAGCAACAAAAACAAATCAGCGTTCAGATGTATTTGATAAAATAGAAGTTGAATTTGGACGGCCGCTTTCTCCAATTGAATTAGAAACTGTTTCAAAATGGATTGATGAAGACAACTATTCAGCTGAACTAATCCTGATTGCACTTCAAGAAGCGGTACTCAATCAAGTATGGAACCTCAAATATATGGATCGAATTTTGCGAAGCTGGGAAAAACAACATATCTCGACACCACAGCAAATTGACCAACAGCGAAAGAACAGAACAAAGCAGCAGGGAAACAGTAATCAGCAGCGTCAGACGAAACCAAGTGGACCAGAAATTCCACTTTTTAAAATTAGTGATGAATAATAACTTTGATCAAAAAAGCTCATTTAGCAAAATTTGCTAAATGAGCTTTTTAAGATCTAGTTTCCTGTATCAGGTGTGGTAACAGAACTACTGCTACTGCTTGCTGAGCTGCTTTCAGTATCATTGCCACCATCACCACTGGGTTTTTGTTCAACAGAAGATGAGTTATTTGAGTTACTGCTTGAACTTTCAGATTCTTCTTTTGATTCAGTCTGAGATGATGATGAAGAAACAATCACATCACTGGAACTGCTAGTAGTGGCCGAGCCATTGTTGTTTTCGGCATAGGTATCACTAGTGCCTGTGTCGCTCCAAGAAGCACCTTTGACTTCCAATTCGCGTTGACCATTATGATAAACAACGGAAACACTGCTTGGCTTCTTCCAATCAGAGCTTGGATTCTCATTTTCAAGATAGTTCATTTCACTTCGATAAACTGCTTGAGCAGTCTTTTCATATGCGGTAGTGACTGCATGTCCGCTTTCCAGTGCTTTGTCATAACCAGTCCAAACCGAGATTGAATAATTTTTGGTGTAACCCGCAAACCAAGCATCCATAACACCAGACGAAACACCACTTCCACTCGGATACTGAGTTGTTCCAGTTTTACCAGCTTGATGAACGCCAGATATTTTGGCCGCGGTTCCTGTCCCAGTGGAGCTGTTGATTACTCCTTTTAACATGTCAGTGATCATATAGGCAGTTGACTTTTTCATTGCTCGTTTACCGCTAGAACTGTATTTATGTGTTTCACCGCTCTTAGTGGAAATTGAACTAATGTAATATGGTTTATAGTAAGTCCCGCCATTAGCAAAAGCGGCATATGAAGCTACTTCTTGTAACGGTGAAATATACAGTCCGATTCCATTTTGCAATTCGTAAGTCTTACTAGAAGTAATTCCCAATTTGCTCAAGAAAGTTGTGGCCTTACTGATTCCCACATCCTGGAGTGTACGGAGAGCAGGGATGTTTCGCGATTGAACCAGTGCCTGACGCATTGTCATAGTACCCTTATATTGGCGATCAAAGTCATATAATTTTTTAGTAGTACCTGGATAAGTAAACGGAATATCTTTGACACTTCTAAATGTTGGGTAGTTTAAATCTTCAATTGCAGGACCGTAATCCATTAATGGTTTAGAAGTTGAACCAGCACTACGGTCAGTTTGCACAGCCCGATTTAAACCAAACGTGACATTGCCAGTTTTACGACCACCTAACATGGCAATAATCTTACCGTTTTTTGGATTAGTAACAGCCACACCAAGTTGCATATCACTGCTTTGAAATGAGATCGTTCCATCATTAGCAATATTATAGAGATGTTTTTGGGCACCCAAATTTAAATTAGTGTGCACTTCCAGTCCGTCCGTATAGGGGTTGTAACCTTTACTCTTTAATTGAGCAACGACTTGTTTCAAATATGCATCAATCACTTTGTCATTACTGTCATCACTAGATGATGCACTGGCAGTGTTACCATGCGATGAATCTAAGCCTTGCTGAACACTAACTTTTTTCGCCGCGGTAGCTTGTGATTGAGTAATGTACTTACTTCTCACCATTGCATCTAAGACATCATTTCTTCGTACCGTAGCTGTCTTGGGATGATTGATGGGGTCATAATAGGTTGGTGATTGTGGGATACCAGCTAACATTGCGTACTGGGCCAAATTTAATTTACTTAAATTCTTGCCATAGTAATATTGTGAGCCAGTTTGCATTCCATAAACACCGTTGCCCATGTAAACTTTATTAATATAAAATTCCAGTATTTTTGCTTTTGAAAAATGACGCTCAACATTGATAGCGAGCCAAGCCTCTTGCGCTTTGCGCTTAATAGTTTGATCCGAGGCAGCAGTGGAAAACACTGATAATTTGACTAATTGTTGGGTCAGGGTGCTACCGCCCTGTAACCCGGTGGAAGAACCAGTTAAATCAGCAAATGCAGCGCCGGCAATTCGAACTGGATCAACGCCGTGGTGTTTGTAAAAGCGACGGTCTTCAATTGACACAACGGCATTTTTCATCTTAGTCGGGATTGATGAAGAACTGACATATTCACGTTTTTGCGCTCCTAATTGAGAGACAACGTTATTATCGGCATCATAAATAGTAGTAGCATTTTGACTCGCTAATTCACTTTCGCTAATTTTAGGTGCGCTAGACGCATAATAGAAGAACAATACTGCTCCTAATAAAATTACAATACCAATTGCGCTAGCAGCCCAGAGCAAAATTCTTTTGATAAGGCCACGATGGGGTGCTTTTTTACCGCCATTACCGGAAGAATTGAACCTAGTTTGCCGTGAGGGACTTTGATTATCTGACATAGTGTGCTCCTTTATTTTTCTAATTCCGCAATCATTTTATCAACTGCACTCATATAGGGAATAATTGGATTAAGTTGATATTTTATCTGAAAACCATCTTGTTCAATGTTTTGGAGAGGAATGGATTTACGCCCATCATCACCTTGTTGATCCCAGTAAGTAAATAATTTGGTTGCTGGTAAAAGATAGATTAAATCCATCGTCGTGAACTTGAGAAAGGCAAAACAAATGCCGCCTTGTTTAATGCAAGCCTTGAGGTGGTTAATCTGATGCTCATGAAAATTTTTGAGTGGAAAAGACGTTTTGTTACGCGTTTCTTTTGCATCAAAATCTAAGTAATAGCCCCGATAAACACCATTATAATCAGTTGTTGAAGCACGACGAAAATATGCTTCCTTAATCACCGCGGCGCTTCTTTTAGGATAATCTACTTTAACCAATTGAATTGGCGTTGGTTTCTTATGAATTACCGCAATTTCTTTAGCCAAATAATAAGCGTTACTGTCATTGATTTCTTCTTCTAACGACATCCCACGTTTACCATATAAGGACAAATTCGGCTTGCTGGCTGATTGAGGTGCGTTGGTTACTTGCTGATAATTGGTTTGTTTGCCATTTGGGTAGTGAACCGTCATAGTTTCTCACTCTCCTAATTAGTGATATTATATCAAATGATGAGCCAAAAAAAATTTAAGTTTTTGAAGGGATGGTTGCGTGAGCCGATTATGGGTGAGTGGATACCGTAGTTATGAGCTGAGTGTCTTTAAAGATAAGGATCCAAAAGTCACAGTTATCAAAAAAGCATTAACTCAAGCAATACGCCAACGAGCCGAAGATGGAGTTGATTGGGTGATCACAGGTCCTCAGTTGGGAGTTGAGCAATGGGCAAGTGAAATTGTGCTGGATTTAAAGAAAACTTTGCCGACATTAAAAATTGCGATTATGTTGCCGTTTTCACAATTTGGTGATCAGTGGAATGATGATAACAAAAATACGCTGCAACAATTGATCAGTTCGGTTGATTTTTCAGATCAAGTTAGTGATCAAAGTTATCATTCTCCGCAACAACTAAAAAATTATCAAAATTTTATGTTAACTCATACCGATGAAGCATTGTTTGTATATGATCCAGAAAATGAGGGTAAGCCAGAATATGAATTCAAAGCGGCCAAATCATACGCTCAAGAGCATCCTTATCCAGTTAATTTGATTGATTTTGATCAATTGCAAGAAACGGCCAATGAATATTTTGAGCAAGAAAACCAAAGAAAGTATGAAGACTCATGATTCACACTTTGCTTTCATTGCTTTTTTTGGTACAATTACAAGCGTATTGAAAGAAATGACGACTGAGGTGCAGAAGATTGGATAACATTAAATTCACTCCGAAAGATATTTTACAAAAGGAATTCAAAGAAAAAAGAATGGGTTCTGCTTATGATCCTTCGGACGTTGATAGCTTTTTAGATGATATCATTAAAGATTATGACACATTTAATAAAGAAATCACACGGTTACAAGATGAAAATGAACGTTTACGGGCAAAAGTTGATGAATTAAATCGACAAGTTGAGGTTGGGGCTAGTGTAGCACCACGAAGTAACACTGAACAGCCTGTTTCAAGTGCAACAAATATGGACATTTTAAAGCGCCTATCTAATTTGGAGCGACGTGTTTTTGGCTCTCAATTGGATAACAACCAGTCAGATTCACATTTACTCTAGTTGATTTATTTGCAAATTTTGGGTGATTGCGGCGGCTTTATGTCAGCTGAGGAAAGTCCATGCTCGCACAGGCTGTGATGTCTGTAGTGTTCGTGCTCGGTGAAAAAATAAGCCGGGGGACCATTTTAATGGTTACGGCGGGAAAACCGGCTAAGGTCTTTGGCTATGCCCTAGTATTCCTGAAAAGTGCCACAGTGACGAAGCAATTCAGGAAACTGGATTGATGGAACGCGGTAAACCCCTCGAGCGGGAAACCCAAACTTATGGTAGGGGAGCTTCACATAGGAAACTGAACTGATTGTGAGGGGAGACTTTTTAGTCTCGAGATAGATGATTGCCACTGCATGATTGAACCTGAAGATTGTGCTTCGACAAAACATGGCTTACAGAAATTTGCATTCAGGGGCTCGGATGGTTTTCCATTCGGGCTTTTTTTAATATTTGGATTAATTAAGCGGCAATGAAAAGGAGTTTTAAAATGCAAGAATTTAATTTAATGGCCACTGCAGCAGCCGGGATTGAGGCATTAGTAGGTAAAGAATTGCGGGACCTTGGTTATCAAACACAGGTTGAAAACGGCCGGGTTCGATTTCGTGGTGATATCAAAGATATTTTAACAGCTAATTTATGGCTCCGCACTGCAGATCGAATTAAAATTGTCGTGGGTGAATTTGAAGCGGTAACTTTTGATGAATTATTTGAACAAACCAAAGCGTTACCATGGGACGAACTATTGCCGATTGATGCTGAATTTCCGGTAGAAGGCCGGTCACATAATTCTCAGCTCCATAGTGTTCCTAACGACCAAGCCATTGTTAAAAAGGCGATTGTCTCCAAGCTAAGTGAAGTGTACCACCGACGCACTCGATTGCCGGAAACTGGGGCCTTATTTCCGCTCGAAGTAATGATTAATAAAGATCATGTTATCTTAACGCTGGATACAACCGGCGATAGTTTATTTAAACGGGGCTATCGTAAGGCTAAGGGAGGCGCACCATTAAAAGAAAACATGGCCGCAGCACTAGTTTTATTGGCACATTGGTTCACTGATAATCCGTTTGTAGATCCAGTGTGTGGTTCTGGTACTATTCCAATTGAAGCGGCGCTAATCGGTCGTAATATTGCCCCAGGCTTCAATCGAGACTTTATCTGTGAAAAATGGCCATCCACACCAGCAGGATTGTCTGATGAAATTCGGGCTGCTGCTGATGAAAAAGCAGATTATGATACACCATTAGATATTACAGGTTATGATATTGATCAAAATATGGTTGATATTGCCAAAGAAAATGCCCAGGAAGCTGGATTAGCAGCAGATATCACCTTTAAGCAAATGGCATTAAAAGACTGGAAAACTGATAAAATCAATGGTGTCTTAGTAGCAAATCCACCATATGGAGAACGGCTAAGTGATCAGGAATCAGTTCGCGAGTTATATCAACAAATGGGGGCTGTTTATCGCCCTATGACTACCTGGAGCAAATATATTTTGACCAGTGATTTGGAGTTTGAAAAGGCATATGGCCAAAGAGCAACCAAGAAAAGGAAACTATACAACGGCTCATTGAGAACAGACTATTTTCAGTATTGGGGCCATAAAATACGCCCTGATAAAAATAAATAACGGGTAAAAAAGTTTTGCTTACATTTTGTAAGTGTGTTATATTAGTTGTCGTTGATTAATAACACAGCTAATTAATGGAGGAACTTAAATATGCAAACAGAATTTACAGACTTAGCAAAAAAGCGCCGTTCGATTTATGCTCTTGGCAAGAATGTTAATGCCAGCCAAGACGAATTGGTCGCATTGATAGAAAATACTGTCAAAAATGTACCAACCGCCTTTAACAATCAGACAACTCGCGCAATCATTACTTTTAGCGATTCGCACGATAAGGTGTGGGACATCGTGCTAGAACGATTACGCAAAGAAGTTCCTGATGAAAAAGCTTTTGAAGGCACCAAAGCTAAAATTGCTGGTTTTAAGGCTGCTTATGGAACCATCTTGTTCTTCAGTGACATGGATGTTGTCGAACAATTCAAGCAACAAGCTCCCTTATATGCTGACAATTTTTACGACTGGTCAGAACAAGGACAAGGAATTGCAGATTTTGCTGTTTGGACGTCCCTAGCAGAAAATGATTTAGGTGCTAGTTTACAGCATTACAACCCAATCATTGACGAGCAAATTAGTGCTGCATTTGATGTACCTGCAAACTGGCGTTTACGTGCACAAATGCCATTTGGTTCAATCGAAGCACCAGCTGGTGATAAAGAATTTATGGCTGATGAGGACCGTTTTAAGGTCGCTAAATAAATCTCAAATTAAAATAAAAAAGAGCAATCGAAAAAATAATTTTTTACGATTGCTCTTTTTTTATTAGTTGGTTAGATTTGTCTCCAATCAATTGTGACAGTCATGTTTTTAAAATTTATAAAAACATTTAGAATAATCTCTTTTGGCCACTGGCAGCATTATTTTGGTATACTGTTAGTGTTGTGAAAGGGAGAATTTGGCATGACTAAAATCGCAATCATTGGTGCGGGAATTGTAGGCGCCACCACCGCTTTTTTTCTTGATCAAAAAGCTGACAATCAAATAACTATTTTTGATGAACCACGGGGGCAAGCAACCAGTGCAGCTGCAGGGATTATTTCGCCGTGGTTGTCAAAGCGACGTAATCAAAACTGGTATCGGTTAGCTAATGTTGGAGCAGCACTATACCCCCAGTTAGTCAATATGGCTCAATTAGACGAGCAAGCCTATGCAAGTGTTGGCACCTTGGTAACTAGAACAACACTCACGAAATTAGAAGATTTGTGGCAGTTAGCTCAGTCAAGAAGTACCGCAGCTCCTCAAATGGGGCACGTTGAGCAATGGTCACAACAACAAATTGAAGCTAGATTACCATTTTTGAAAGCCGACCAATTTAATGGTGGTGTGTTTGTTTCGGGTGGTGCCCGGGTGGATGGCAAACACCTAGTGACCCAACTGCTGGCTCATACTAAAGCTTCCTTAGTTCAACAAAAAGCTAGAATAGCACAGCGTCAAACACAAATACTAGTAAATCAGGAAAGTTTCGATAAAATTGTGATTGCCAGTGGGGCAGGTGCTGCAAACTTAGTTCGCCAATTAGGTCTTAATTTGTTAGTTCGACCCCAGAAGGGTCAATTAATTGAAGTGGCCGATCAGCACTTAGCAATTAAAAAAAATATGCCCGTAATTATGCCCGAGGGAGAACGAGATTTAATTGCGTGTGGCCCACATCGACTAATGATTGGGGCAACTCATGAAAATGACCAGGCATTTGATTTAACAGTTTCCAATGCCGTTATTGATGATTTACTATCAAGTGGCCAGAATGTGATCGAAGGTTTAACAAAATCAATGATTACTAATGTGCGAGTGGGTACCAGAGCATACACAAACGATTTTGCGCCATTTTTTGGTAAACTAACAGGCTTCAGCAATATTTGGATCGCTAGTGGATTGGGATCATCGGGATTAACTACCGGACCAGCAATTGGAAAAATGTTAGCACAAGATGTGAATGATGAACCGGTCGATTATCCCTCATTTTCACTGCCAGTTAGTAATTATTTATCTTCAAGTGCTCGCAATGCTTGATTGGCCAATTGATGAGCTCCTTGATTTTGTTTTTCCGGTACCCAGCGAGTAACAACCAAGGCAAAGTAATCTAAATATTCAGTCAGAGTTTGTAATTGAGCAGTGAACTTTTTACTGTGATTTTTGCCCAAAGCGTCGCTAACTAGCCGGCTGTCTGTATAAAAAAGAATAGTTTCGGTAGCTGCAAAATGTTCCATAAGATACTTAAATCCCATAATTGCGGCGTCAAATTCACCTTCATGGTTAGTAGTAGCCATAGCTAAATTATCCTTGAGTTGAATTTGGTTTTGCTCGTAGATAATCAATGCACCTAGTCCAGTAGGACCCGGATTACCGCGTGTTGCCGCATCAGTATATAGTTTTAACATTAAAAGGACCTCTTATTTTAAAGGAGTTATGCAGAATGGAAGAAGAACAACAACAACGCTATTTTTATCAGCCCAATCCAGTTAGTGCCGTTACTAGCTGGTGTTGGACAATCCTGATTTTATTGTTAGGCATTATTGTTTGGCTAGAGTTTACTCATTTTCAATGGATTACGGCAGTTTTGTTTATACTCTTTGCCTTGTTAGCGGTGTTTCAAATTATCAGGAGAACTATGATTATGACACCAACGGCCTTGGTTTTTAACCGATTATTACAACGCCGCTACCTAGTCATTCCACGTGAAATGTTGCATCAACTTAGATTCACTAAGCGGACATTACAATTCACAGTGAACGGGCAAACAATGTATTTTTCATTTACACCTAATACATTAGCAACAATCAAACAACAATTACAACGCAATAAATAATAGAGAACAGAGTTGATATAATGACAGATCTAGAAATTGCACAAGCAGCTAAATTAGAACCAATTAGTAAAATTGCCAGCCTAATTGGCTTAAGTGACGATGATATTGAACCATATGGAAAGTACAAGGCTAAAATTAATCCGATTGATTTTAATGAAGCCATTCCTGCTAGCCATAAGTTGGTTTTAGTAACTTCAATTAATCCTACCCCAGCGGGTGAAGGAAAATCAACCGTTTTAGTTGGATTAGGCGATGCATTAACACAGCTTAACCATAAAACAATTATTGCAATGCGTGAGCCTTCGATGGGCCCCGTAATGGGGATGAAGGGCGGTGCGACAGGTGGTGGCTACAGTCAGGTTGTGCCCATGGAAGACATTAATTTGCATTTTACCGGTGATATGCATGCGTTAACCAGTGCTAACAATACGTTAGCAGCCTTGATTGACAACTACCTCTTGCATGATAATCAATTGGATATTGATCCACGTCGCATCATTTGGAAACGCGTTTTGGATATTAACGACCGGGCACTGCGCCAAATTGTTACTGGTATGGGGGGCGTATCACAAGGAGTTGTGCGGCAAACTGGCTTTGAAATCACGGCCGCCTCTGAGTTAATGGCTATTTTATGTTTAGCAACAGATTTATCTGATTTAAAGCGTAGAATTAGTAACATTGTGATTGGTTACAATACGGATAAACAACCAGTTACAGTAGGTCAATTGCATTTTGAAGATGCCATTACTATTTTACTGAAAGAAGCGCTTAAACCTAATTTAGTGCAAACATTAGGTCATACGCCGACTATTATTCATGGTGGACCATTTGCAAATATTGCACACGGTTGTAACAGTGTATTGGCTACAAAAACTGCCCTAAATCTAGCCGATTATACAGTGACAGAAGCAGGATTTGGTGCAGACTTGGGCGCAGAAAAATTCTTGGATATTAAGCGGCCAATTTTGGGTAAAACGCCAGATACTGTGGTTGTGGTCGCTACAGTTAGAGCGTTAAAATATAATGGTGGCCAGCCCTTAGAACAATTAGAAAATGAAAATTTGGTTGCGCTAGAAAATGGCTTTGCAAATTTACAGCGCCATCTGGATAATATGAATCGCTACCAAATCCCAGTGGTGGTGTCGATCAATCATTTTACCAGTGACACGAAAGCAGAGTTAGATTTGTTGAAGAGTTATTGTGAACGTCAAGGCATTGAAGCCGTTGTCACCGATAGTTGGGCCAATGGGGGTTCAGGGACAATTGCTCTTGCACATCAAGTTGTAACAGCAACTCAACAGCCAAATAAATTTACGCCACTCTACAACAGTGAGGAATCTTTAACAGATAAGCTGACTACCATTGTCACAGATGTTTATGGTGGCTCAGAGGTTACGTTAAGTAAAAAAGCACAACGACAGTTGCAACAATTTGCTGATTTTGGTTGGCAGGGCCTTCCTGTTTGTATTGCAAAAACACAATATTCATTTTCTGACGATCCCCATCTATTAGGTGCTCCAACAGATTTTACAATCCACATTAGAGAGTTTATTCCCAAAATTGGTGCAGGCTTTATTGTGGCACTGGCTGGTAATATTCTAACAATGCCAGGATTACCGAAAAAACCAGCCGCTCTAAATATGCACATCGATGCAGACGGTAAAGTGACTGGACTATTTTAAAATACTCAAGGGAAACGACTGTATGCCATACTATTTAATTTTAATGATTATTTTAACAGCAAGCGACCAGTTATTGAAACATTGGATTACTGCCCATATAGCACTCGATGCTGTTACTGGGTTTGTTCCTAATCTCTTATCATTAACTAATTTACGCAACAATGGGGCAGCCTGGAGTATTTTAGCGGGGCAACAGTGGTTTTTTACGATTATTTCGTTAATTGCCCTGGCTGTAATTGGCTATTTCTTGTGGCATTTTAGACATCAATTGTGGTATGGATTACCATTAACATTGATTTTAGCAGGAACATTAGGTAATTTTATTGACCGCTTGCGGTTTGGCTATGTGGTTGATATGTTTCAGTTAGACTTTATCAATTTTCCTATTTTTAATTTGGCAGATATGTTTCTATCTGTGGGTGTGTTGATATTAGTGATCGTAGTTTGGCGTGAGGGAGAACATGAAAATGAGTGAGTCATTTAAACTAACAATTGAAGATGAAACACAATGCGGTCGAGTTGATAAAGTACTGAGTAGTCAATTTACTCAATTTTCACGCGCTCAAATTCAAAAATGGATCCTGGCTGGTGCGATCACAGTCAATGCTCACAGCATTAAAGCCAAAGATAAATTGACGATTGGAGACCAAGTAATAATTAAACCCACTGCTCCCAAAACTCTTAGTCTAATTCCGGAGAATATTGCGTTAGACATTATTTATGAAGATCAGGACGTCATTGTGGTTAATAAACCGCAGGGAATGGTAGTTCATCCCTCTGTGGGTCATCCAGATCATACACTGGTAAATGCATTGCTATACCATAGTCCATTATCAACCATCAATGGTGAATTTCGACCAGGAATTGTGCATCGAATTGATAAGGACACCTCTGGTCTATTGATGATTGCCAAGAATGATCGAGCTCATCGCAGTTTGGCCGCTCAATTAAAAAATAAAACTAATCAACGTGAATATGTGGCACTAGTCCATGGTCAAATTAAGGAAAACAGTGGCGTGATCGATGCACCTATTGGTCGCTCCCCAGCAAATCGTCAAAAACAGGCAATTGTCTCAAATGGCCGTCATGCTGTGACTCATTTTAAAGTACTGAAGCGGTACGAGCATTATACTTTGGTCAGCTGTCAATTAGAGACCGGGCGCACTCATCAAATTAGAGTACATATGCAATATATTAACCATCCAGTTGCAGGAGATCCGCTGTATGGACCCCATAAAACATTGGCCGGCAATGGCCAGTATTTACATGCACGTTTATTGGGATTTAAGCATCCAACAACTGGTAAACAAATGACGTTTGAAGCGCCATTGCCACAAAATTTTATTGATATTTTAGCACATTTAGATGCCACCGATAATCTGGGCTAACTGATTGACAAAGAAGGAATTTATATGACTGCACGTTATTTAATATTAGAAGATGGTTCAGTTTACCGTGGTGAAAGCTTTGGTGCACCAGCAGTCACCACTGGTGAATTAGTATTTAATACTAGTATGACAGGCTATCAAGAAATTATTACGGATCAAATTTATCATAATCAGATCGTAATTTTTACTCAACCAAACATTGGCGGATCTGGTATTAATCAAGCAAACTATGAATCTATATTACCTTCAATCAAGGGCGTGATCGTCCGTGAACTAGCCAATGTCTCAACTAATCGAATTAGACGTCTGTCACTTGATCAATATATGAAGCAAATGAACATTCCCGGCATTACGGGAATTGACACAAGAGCAGTTGTGCGACGGTTACGGCAAACGGGATCAACTTTAAAAGCCAGTATTGTGCCGGAACCAGACGAACACGCATTTGACCAATTAAGTGCAACTGTGCTGACAAATCAGCAGGTTGCTCAAGTAGCAACCTCTAAACCATATCCCAATCCCGGGATTGGTAGCAGTGTTGTTGTCATCGATTTTGGGTTAAAACACGGAATTTTGCGTGAATTAAGTAAACGTAAGTGCAACGTGACTGTTTTACCGCACACAGCTACCGCGGAAGACATTTTACGGTTGGATCCAGATGGTGTGATTTTGTCAACTGGTCCTGGCAGTCCATATGATTTGGGCCAATCAGTAATTGAAATGATTCAACTCGTACAAACCCAAATTCCACTATTTGGTATCGGACTAGGACATGAATTATTTGCGATTGCCAATCAGGCTAAAGTTACTAGTCTACCAGCAGAACATCATGGTATGAATCATCCCATCAGGGAAATTGTCACGACTCATATTATTTATGCCTCCCAGGGACAAGGCTATGCCGTGGAATCTAAGTCGGTTGATCGAAGCAGGTTATTTATTACTCACATTGATTTAGTGAATGGAACGGTTCAAGGACTGCGGCATCGTAATTTTCCGGCATTTTCCGTTCAATTTTTCCCAGATGGTGCTCCAGGTCCAGACGAAACAAATGGTTTATTTGATGAATTTATGGAAACCATGCACAGTCGAGAAGGGTGATTATTTTATGCCACAAAACATCAAAAAAGTACTAATTATCGGTAGTGGTGCGGATAAAATTGGCCATGAAACTGAGCTTGACGCCGCAACTTATCAGGTGGGAACTAGTTTGCAACAACTCGGTATCACAACCATTTTAATCGATAATAATCCATTTTCCTTTGCATTGGATGGCAACGGTATTGATCAGATTAAAATTCTTCCAATTACCTTGAGCAATATTGTGACAGTGATTAATGAATTTGAGCCAGACGCAATTCTCCCTAATTTAGGTGGCTTGGATGCTATTCGATTAATGCAAGAACTGATTGAAACTGGTATTTTGCGCGAACAAAATATCAAACTGCTGGGAATTCCGGATGCTTCTATTCGCCAAATTAATAATCCGGTTTTATTAAATCAAACTTTAAAACAGATGAATGCTCCCACGACTACCAGTAAAATGGTGCGCGATTTCGAAGGAGCTTTGACCATCACTAGCTTGATTGGCTTTCCGGTTATTATTAAGCCTGTCGCACCTTCTGGCGGGTCAACGCGGCGCACCTGTCATGATAACGATGAACTAGCTGACGCAATTAGTACAGCCTTAGGCCAATCTAGGGTGGGACAGGCAATGGTGCAACAAAGTATTGCTGGTTATAAAGAAATTGAGTTAGTGGTTCTACGAGATCGTAAGGGAACCACCATGCAAATTGCAGCGATTGAAGACTTCGATCCAATTGGCATTCATGCTGGTGACTCAATCGCATTTGCACCAACACAAACACTACTGGATCGAGAAGTCCAAGAGTTAAGAAACTGGGCGTTCGCTATCACTCGAAAGTTGAGGATTGTCGGGGTCAACCACGTCCAATTCGCGTTAAATTCGGCTACTGGTAAATTTTATGTCATCAAAAATAGTCCATATTTCGATCGAATGACGGCTTTCGCGGCTCGGACAACAGGATATCCTTTAGCAATCGTTTGTGCGAACCTTGTCGCTGGAAAAACATTGAGTGAGGTTAAATTACCCGCTAGTTTTGCACCCAAAACCGCCTTAATTGAGCCGGCAATGGATCATATTGCAGCACGTGTTCCAATTTGGCCCTTTGATGTGCTACCAGCTGCGGCAAATAAAGCAATATCGACTCAAATGCATTCGACTGGTTCAACAATTGGGATTGGTCGAAGTACCGAAGAAGCGCTGATGAAGGCAATTCGAGCAACTCAATTTCACGCTGTTAACTTCACGATTGAACAACAGCGTAAATTATCGGATGATCAGATGGTACAGCTATTAATTCACCCACGGGCCAATAGAATTATGGTCCTGATGGAGGCGTTACGCCGTGGTTACTCAATTAGTGAATTAGCTGAATTAACTAAGATAGATCCGTTTTATTTTCATAAATTGAAAAAAATGCAGCAATTAGAACAAAGTATTGCCAATCAACCGGGGGACAATCAAATATTGCGGCAGGCCAAGTATTACGGTTTCAGCGATCGATTTATCGGTCAACTGTGGCAATTGCCAGAAAAGGATATTGCTGCACTCCAAGCACAGGATAATATTAAACCGACGTACAAAGAAGTCGATCCCTCAGCTGGAGAATTTGAACAACATTCTGGTACTTTTTTTGCCACTTTTGAGCAAGAAAATGAAAGCACACCAATTAACCAGAAAAAAGCTCTGGTCGTTGGTAGTGGTGGATTTCGGCTCGGCAATGGTGGCGCGGCAGACTATTTCACTGCCAGCATTTTGCAACAGCTTAAAAGCGAAAATTATTTTACAATATTATTAAATAATAATCCAAATTCAATTTCTATGAGTCCGGCCTTGTCGGATAAACAATATATTGAGCCACTGGAAACACCCGATATTATGCAAATTGTGGCGCTCGAACAGCCTGATATTATTTATTTACCAAATATTAGAAAACGGCTCTACCAAGAGCTTAAGAATTTAGACTTACCAATTGTTTTGTTGCCCCAAAATGGTGCTATTTTAAGTCATATGGCGAGTGGTGCCGAATTTGCATTCAATGCAATTTTCGATGGCAAACATGTTTATTCACTGGGAATTGCGGCGTACTTGATTCAAAATAAAAGTGGCTTTGGCGAGCCAACAGCAATGGTATATCCAGCGGATTTGAGTCAATCAGAAAAAGATGCACTGACAGAGCAGGGGGTCAGGGATATTCAACAGCAACCTGAGCCCGGTTTATATCAAACTTTATTCGTAAAAACAGATCGATTACACAAAGAACAAACTAGAATTATCACATTACCTGAAATATCTTTTTTATCTAAAACATTGGGCATTAGTTTATCAAAGATTGCAACATCGCTGGTTAATCCAAGTCCCGACGTTGATTTAGAATTGGAAAATGTAGTAAATATTCAAGTCAAACAATCATCGGCTTTTGCTTCCACATTTCCATTTAAATCATTACAACTATACGATGAGCCAATCACCGCTAATACAATGGTTGGCGCCGAAATGGCATTTGGCGAAAATACCACTGAGGCATTGCAACATTTAAATGTTCAGGGTAAATTCCAATTTCATGCAGGATCGCTTAATTAGAGTTACTAAAAAAACAGCTGCAAAAATAAAAAGGTAAAGTAAAAGTGTCCCATAATTGTTAGGTTTGCGTTTAACAATTATGGGACACTTTATTTTGCTCAGATCGTGCTAACCTTTAATTTTAAATTTTTACATCCGGTGTGACATAAAGGGTTGATTGCCCTTCAAAAATCACAAAACCTGGTTTGCTACCATTCGGTTTTTTTACTTTTTTGATTGGAACGTAGTCGACCGGCACATTGGCAGAATTGCGACCTTTAGAAAAGTAAGCGGCTAGTTTGGCAGCTTCTAACAGCGTTTCGTCGGATGGAGACGCACTTCTGATCACAACATGCGACCCAGGAATATCTTTAACATGCAACCAGATATCATTCTTATTTGCAATTTTAAATGTGAGTCGATCATTTTGAAGGTTATTTTTCCCAACTAATATTTTAGTGCCATCAACAGCAGTAAATTCCTCTGGCTTGCTGACAGTTTCTTTTTTCTTTTTATTTTTTGAATGAGAATGAATGTATCCTTGTTGCTGTAATTCTAGTTTTATCTCTTCAGTGTCAGCTGGATTACCAATCTCGATTTGAGCTTGAATATTTTCGAGGTAGTTTATTTCGGTAGTTGTAATTGCCAATTGCTCTTTGACATGGCTAACTGCATTCTTTAATTTTTGATACTTAGTGAAATAGCATTGCGCATTTTGTGATGGGGTCAATTGATCCGACAAATTAATTTTTATTGGCTTATTCTCATCGTAAAAGTTGGCTAACGTAATTTCATTCATTCCGGGTTTAATTTCGCGTAAATAAGTTGTCAAAATTTCACCACGAATTCGAAATTCATCAGCTTGATGCGTGTCTTGCAACGTTGCCTGTAGTTTTTTTACTTTAGTTTTGTTTTTCTTTAATTCATTATGAATAATTCGAATTAAACCACCAGCCAACTGTTTGGTGCGATCTTGTTGCGATTTGTCGGCATAGTAGGCATCTAATAGCGCCGATAGTGTCGCAAAATTCTTATATTCTGTAGTTGCACTTATGTCGGCTGGTTTAAAGGCAGTAAAACTCATTTTTTGCATTGCTGATACAGCTAGAGTAGGAGTTGGCTGATCAAAACTGCGTAAAAAAGCTTGATATTGATTAGCAACATTTTCAGTGTGTAACAACTGATATGCTAATTCCCTGGCAGAATCAGTTCCCATGCCTTGATAAGTCTGCTGTAATTGCTTGGTCAGTTCATCCTGGTCATCAATTTTTTGTGCGAGTTGAGCGTACGCCTGGTTAGCAATAAATGGATTTAATTTATCTTGTTTTGGCGGCATAATAAAAGTAGCCCCCGGTAACAACAACCGATATCGGTTTTGATCAGAACCAACGTGTTTGACAGCATCAATAATTTTATTGGTACTGGTGTTTACAAGTGTAATATTACTGTGACGAGACATTATTTCACTAATTAATATGAGGTTTTGCTCGTCACCAAGCTCATCACGAGTTGAAATATTAAATCGGACAATTCGATCGTTATCAACTTGTTCAATGGAATTGATAATTGCACCTTCGATATATTTACGTAGGGTCATCGCAAATTTAGTAGGAACTTTGGGATTTTTAAATGGAATCTCCGTAATTTGAATCCGTGGGTAGGTGGGGTTAGCTGATAGTAAGACTGAATAATTGTGGCGATTAGCCCGAATAATTAAAATGACCTCAGCAGGATATGGTTGATGGATTTTGGCAATCCGTCCTGTCGCCAATAATTGATTTAATTCATGCACCATTGCATGTGTGAAAAAACCGTCAAATGACATAATTCATTTCTCCTTTATTAACTGTTTCAGTATACAGATAATCAGATTTAATTACAAAAATTAAGATTTCTTTAAAAAAGCTTGTACATTACAATTTTGATATTGTATACTACAACTACAGATTAAAAAGTTGGTTGGGAGGCTAGGAAATTGAAAGATAGTTTAAGCGCACTACGTGAAATTGAACGTAACCACCGTAGTGCATTGTTGGCCATTACTAAAAAGTCACATCTAACGATTGCCGAATGGCAACTATTACTTTTTATTTTAGCGGATAACACGACACAGGAACAATTGGCACAAGCTACTTCATTAGATACATCAACTCTTAGTCGCCAGCTAAAAAATTTAGTTACCAAAGAAATGCTACATAAAACACCGACTGGTCGGGATAAACGCCAGTTAATATATTCAATTACCGAATTGGGCACTGTATCAGTCAATCAAATTAATGAGGATTACCACCATTTGGCACAGCAGATCTTTGATCGCTGGACAGACGAAGAACAAAATTTATTGCAAATATTATTAAACCGGTTAGATAAAAGTATTGCTCGGATCGAAAGTCATAACCATCATTTAAAATAACATGGCTTGGTTGTCACTCCATTTTATGCTAGTATTATGAGATATTGAATTAGAACAAAGTGGGGGAATTTTAAATGAAAATCGCTGTTGTAACTGACAGCACTGCCTACCTCTCAGATGAGGAAGTAGCAGCTAATAATATTAAAGTTGTGCCAATTCCCGTTATTATTGATGGCAAAAGTTATCAAGAGGGCATTGATATTACTACAAGTGAATTTTATGACAAATTGAGGACATCAAAATCATTTCCTAGCACATCACAGCCGCCGCTAGGTGAAATGATCTCTTTATATGAAGAGTTAGCGCGCCAAGGTTATGATGCTGTCATTAGCATCCATCTTTCTAGCACAATTTCAGGATTTGTGAATAGTTTAAGTCAGGTCGCAGCGGAGATTAACGACATTAAAGTAGTCCCATATGACTCACAAGTTACAGTTAAATTAATGGGTTACTTGGTCCTGGAGGCAACAAAATTAGCGCGCCAGGGCCTTGATGTACCTGAAATCATTCAACATTTGGATAATTTAAGAGCAACAATCGACAACTTATTTGTAGTCGATGACTTACAAAATCTCGTTCGCGGCGGACGTTTATCTAATGCATCTGCATTTCTGGGCTCAATTTTAAAAATCAAACCGTTGTTAACGATGAACACACCGTCTCATGAAATTGAGGCATTTGAAAAGGTTCGCTCAACTAAAAAAGCACTCGCACGTGTTGAGGAACTATTCGATCAATCAATCCATAAGGTTGATTATCCTATTCGTGCAATCGTGATCCATGCTAACAACGACTCGGCTGCACTAAAATGGCGTGAAAAGTTAGCAGCCAAATATCCTGAAATTCCCTTTGAAATTAGCTATTTTGGTCCTGTAATTGGGACTCATTTGGGTGAAAAGGCATTGGCACTGGCGTGGTTGCAAGATACCAGCCGTTCATAGACTGTTAAAGAGGAATTTGAAATGCGACGAAATTATATAACTAGTGGGCTGGCAACTATTATTTTTACTGCTATTATTTATCTTATTTCTTTGCTGCAGTTCCACGTTTCTTCTCCAATTGGAGATCCTTACGTGCAAATTGGCGAAGCTGTGGGGATTATTGCAGTTTTATTTTTAGGATTGAGATTGGGACTTCTTAGTTCGTTAGTCGGAATTATGGTTGCAAATTTCAATAGTAATTTTAGTTTTTTCTATTTGCCGATGTTTGAAATGTTAATTATTGGCTTAATAGCAAACTTTTTATTCAATCTTTTGGGTAAAAAACCGCATTGGACAACGATTATTACTGTTAGTCTTGGTTGTGGGATTACCAAAGTTGTCACAACGTTCCTGCATTATTTTATCCAGGTCTTTATCAGCTCAGATTGTCGTTTTTCCGGCAGCATTGTTGGAGCATTGGCTGCAATGCCTGCAGGAATTATAACCGCAATCCTAATTGTAATCGTGACGCCAATCCTATATTTAATTCTACACAGAATTGTTATTAGTAATTCTGAACAATAACCACAAAAGTGATAAGCAGGCACCACCACTTATCACTTTTTTATTTGATCATAAAATATCTGAAGTTGATCACGCAAAACAGAGTCGTGTGCGTATAAATAGGTGCCATAAATACCGCGTTTGAACAATACATTGAGAGAATTCATAATCATCGTTTTTTCAATTGCTTCAATTTCTGCTGGATCAGATAAATCTTGACGGTGTTTAAAAGCTTCCGCATCTGTATACTTATCAAGATTAACTTGCAATTTGTTCGATTTTGGATCAAGAGTAATCGGTGGTCCAATAATGATCCCAACATAGTTTAAATCAAACCCCTGACACGTATAAATTGAACCAACTTCATTAATTGTAGCTGGAATTTCAGCCCAGGGAACATTGGTGTAATTGTATTGGTCCCACGGCATCTTAAACTGGCCTTCAGTAATATAATGACGCCCGCCATCCAGTGTAGAGGGATAGCCAGATGTTGACACTATTCTGGCTAATTGAACCGCTTTATTTCTTTTAACAATTTCAGTACGCATTTCTTCCGCATCTGAGAAAATTCTAAAATCGTAGTGTTCACAAGCATTGGTTGGTATTTTTTGCAATTCACCAGCAGTAAACGCATCAAACCAATGAATCAACTCCGGACTAGCAGTCATTCTAAATTGATGGTGCAGGTAATAGCTTTCATGATAATAGGGCTGCAGTAATTGTCCGAGCCGCTGATTATTCCAAAAACTCTTCATCCGCAGTACCTGGCGTTGATCAAAAACCAAAATAACGATCTTAGAGCGGTTGATGATTTCATTTAAGTGATTTTGATAGTAAAAGTTATTATAATGGTCCGACTTAGACAAAAGTAAATGGGCTTCATCAATAACGGTAATGTCAGCTGATTCTTGATGTCTGTCTAACTGATTAATGAAGGTTGTCGGCCGTTGATAATCTTTTTTTAACAAAGATGGCATTCGGCTGGCCAGTTCTTTATATACTTTTAGAACTTCAGGATGATTTACTAATAAATAATTACTTGTGCCATACAATATACTACTATGATCGGTACGAGCAGCTACTTGGATATCGTTAAATAGGTGCGATAAAATGACACTTTTACCAGTGCCGGCGTCACCATAGATTGTGAATATAGCTGTTGAATCATCGTGCAGATGTGCGGTACAAAATTTTTTAATTCTAGTTACCAATTGTTGTTGTTCGATCGTTAATTTTTTTAGAGGAGAAATTTTCGTTACTGCAGAATTAGTGGTGGTATTATTCAAAGAATCAGTTCCTTCATTATTGTAAACATTGGGTGGATCTATGAAATTAGTAAAAATATATATTTTAGTTTACATAATATATATTATACAAAGTAGTCAATTTGAACCAAAGATTTTGGCAACGGTCACCGTACACTAAAATTCTTCGTACACTGCTGGATCTTGATTTGATGTTCTACCATCATTTTTTGTTAAACCGTTGATCGTTTGCATTTCAGCCTCTGTTAATCGAAAATCAAATAAGCTGAGATTCTCAAGTTGGCGGTTGGGCTTAGTAGCTTTTGGGATCGTGATTGTAGCCAACTGCAATTCCCACCGTAAAATTACTTGAGCAACACTAACTTCATGTTTAACAGCAATTTGTTTGATCGTAGCATCATGCAACATTTCGCTAGCGCGACCCAATGGACTCCAATCAATTGTCGCAATGTTATGTTGCTGATTATACTGTCGTAACGCCTGATTATTAAAGTATGGATGTAGTTCAATTTCGTTAACAACCGGATCAACACCAGTTTCTTTGTTCAACTTTTCTAGGTGCACTGGTAAGAAATTCGACACACCAATCGATTTAATCAATCCAAATTTTTGAGCATCAATCAAAGCTTGCCAGGCTTCAACATAAAATCCTTGGTTGGGGTTCGGCCAGTGGATTAAGTATAGGTCAATATAATCAAGACCTGTCCGCAAGACGGATTCTTGAATTGCTTTAATTGCCTGGTCGTATCGCTGATAGCGACCTGGTAATTTCGATAATACTGTAATTTGTTCGCGTGGCACACTACTCCGGCGAATCGCCTCACCCACTGCTGCTTCATTATCGTAGTTGAAGGCAGCATCTAAAAAGCGATAGCCAACGTTTAATGCACTCGTCATCGCATTGACGCCTGAAAAGCCATTCAGTAAATAAGTACCAAACCCGATTTGTGGTATTTGATTACCATCGTTTAATTTAATTTGATTAACATTTGTCGCCATAAGTTACCTCCAAAATCTATTTTCTAAAATTAAACGCCAAACATTCCAATCACCATTGCAAAAATCAGAATGATTAACACTAGGGTTGTGATCCAGACATACATTTTATCATGAGCAACGTAAAATGCATAAATAGACACAATTACTCGCAAAACGGGAGTTAAAATTAGCAGAAATAAACCAATCATAATAATGGCGTACGATTTTAAGCCAATAGCACCCTGAATTAAGCTGCTGAAGGTTGTCGGGTGAAATGAGCCTGAATAACCAGATTTACCGGTTAATAGCAGCATTAACACACCAATTAACATTACGGCAGCGGCAAGCAGCACACCAACTTGCATTACCTTACCAATTAGTTGTTCAACATTATCCATTTCTGTCTTATTTTGCTGATTCTTCATTTAGAATGTCACCCCGAATCCTTTGAGAAACATCTGTAAGCCCATATAAAATAAAATTGGCACAAAAATAATTCTTAGTACTCGTGGTTGAATTCGTTGCATAATCCGAGTACCGATCGCCGCACCAACTAAAATGCCAAGTGCTAATGGTGCAGCAATTTCAGGTTTGATTGCACCATCAAAAAAATAGACTGTGGCACTTGCAGCGGCAGTAACCCCCATCATCAAATTACTAGTAGCACTAGAAGGCTTCAATGGCATTTTCATAATGGTATCCATTGCAATAACTTTGAAAACACCACTGCCAATGCCTAACAGACCACTGGCCAACCCTGCACCGTACATCATTGCAAAACCACCAGGAACATGGGTTACTTCATAATCATTTTGTGACATCGACACTTTATCGTAGTACGATCCATTTAACTTCAATTTATTAGCCCATTGGTCAGGATGCACAACTATGGTCTGATTTGCTTTTCCCTTTCCCCATAGTTTTTGAATCATGTTGAAACATGAGTACAGTAGAAATAAACCAAAAATAGTCTCTAACCACAATGGATGAATAATTCCCGTCAAAATGGCGCCCGTAATGGCGCCAATTGTGGTGGCTATTTCCAGAAACATTGCTACCCGTAAATTAAGTAAATCGTCACGTAAGTAGGCAATCGTTGCCCCAGAACTAGTCGCAATCACAGCAATAACACTGGCGCCAATGGCATAGCGAATTGGCAAACCGACCATCACAGTTAACACCGGGATCACGATCATTCCGCCACCAATCCCCAGCAAAGAGCCCAGTGTTCCCGAGATAACTCCCAAAAATAGTAATAATAATGCTGTTTCAATCACTCTTTGTCGCCCGCTTCCTCAAAATTTATAATGATTCCATTCTACTTTTTATAGGCAAAAAGTACAAATCGTAATTAAAATAGTTAACAAATAAAAAAACTAATTAACAAATTCAAAGTGAATTTGACAACTAGTTTATTACTTCATTTACATAATATTCATTACTTAGTTTGCCAGTGTTGACTGATAAATTGTTCACGGCCACCACGTTCTTCCATCTCATGACGTAGCGGATTCTTCCGGTAAAAATCCTGATGATAGTCTTCTGCTGGATAAAATGGCTTAGCATCTTCAATTTTAGTGACAATCGGATCATCAAATGGATTATTGTCAATTAAATGCTTCCTTGAGGCAGTTGCCACATTTTTTTGCTCCGCACTATTGACAAAAATAACCGGTCGATAACTGTCGCCACGATCCTGAAATTGACCCATTGCATCAGTTGGATCTGTCTGTCGCCAATATATTTCAACCAACTGCTGATAACTAATTATATCTGGATCAAATGTAATCTCCACAGCTTCAGTATGCCCCGTCGTGTGACTGCAGACTTCCTCATAAGTTGGATTAACCGTATGCCCACCTGTATAACCAGAGATGACCTTTTTAATGCCTGGCTGCGTATCAAATGGCTTGACCATACACCAAAAACATCCACCTGCAAATATTGCTTTTTCTTCTGCCATGTAAGAATCACTCCCACTTATTTGAATAACTGTTTATATTTGCCGTATCCTGCATCTTCTAGTTTATCATATGGAATGAATTTAAGAGCAGCCGAATTAATACAGTATCTAAGACCGCCTTCTTGTATTGGACCATCATCAAAAACATGCCCTAAATGAGATTGAGCTTCTTTACTTTGTACTTCAGTACGGAGCATGCCAAACGACTGATCCGTTTTTTGTGTTAAGTTTTGTTCATTAATTGGTTTGGTAAAAGATGGCCAACCGCAACCCGCATCATATTTATCGGTGGAAGAAAACAACGCTTCACCACTTACAATGTCTACGTAGATTCCTTGGTCATAAAAATCATCGTACTTACCCGTAAAAGCTGGTTCGGTGGCTCCGTGTTGTGTTACGGCAAATTCTTCACGAGTTAATGTTTGTTTTAAGTCTTCTGTACTTTTATTTTGTTTACTCATAAATTTTTGTCTACCCTTTCACTGTCATTGTTAAATGGCTTGCTTACTCAAGTCCAAAACAACAATATTGGAATCAAGTAGCTCCCCTTCACCACTGAGCGGCATCGTTTGAAAGTTTGACTTAAAATCCAACTGCATGTGATCATTCAGATACTGCTTAGAGTATCCCTTGTAATAAATGGTACCAAGTTCAGTTTCAATTGATTCATCGTAATCAGGAATTGCCAATCCTTTATCAACAAAAATTAACTGAAATGCGGTATCCAATGAGCAAACTCCAACGTTTGAAAATGGACCAACACCATCGTCTAAACTAAGTAGTATTTTTGAATTTGGCTGCATGTATTTTGCTAATTTGTCTTTTGCAGCTGCTGTAAATGTTAGTTCCATTAGTCTAATCCTCCAATAAAAGAATTTATAATATGTTGTACACAACCTTTTGTTCATTCCAAATGTAAACTGATTCGGGTCGTTATGCAACTAAATTGCTCAAAAGAGCAGAAAAATGGACGACCAAATTACGGTCATGGGGCCTAAATAAAGGGAATGATGCGAAGTTCGTATCATTCCCTTTATTTAGCCAAACGCTGTAAACTGTTTATTTTCCAACCTTTTATCTATCAAAGATTATCAAAAATATTAATTTTTTAAATCCACTATTTTTCATTTGCTTTTGCCACAGCTGTCATTGCTAATGCATTAACATAGTTTAACGGTTGATCGTAATTTGGCTGGAAGAACATATCAACCATTGATAAATCATCGATAGTCATCTTATTTTGGATTGCAAGTGAAATCACATTGGCCGATTGTGCACAGTCATATTCACTGTAGAATGACCCGCCTAAGACAACTCTAGTTTGAGGATCCCATACTAGCTTCATTAAAATTGGTGTGGTAGACAACATGAACTCTGGACGGTAGTCCTGGTCTAAAACAACACTGTCAACATTGACACCACGCTGTTTTGCACCAGTGACTGTTAGTCCTGATGAGGCTAACGTCTTACCAAATAATGCGACGGCAGATGAAGACTGTGTTCCCAAATATTTAACAGTTGGTTTTTCAATGTTGTGACCAACTAGGATTCCTTGGCGAACGGCATTTGTTGCTAGTGGAATATAGTCATCTTTACCAGTTGGATTATAGTGTACAACCGAAGAATCACCAGCTGCAAAAATATCAGGATCAGATGTTTGCATGTAAGCATCAGTAACAATTGCACCGTTTTCGAGCATCTTTACTTTACCCTTCAACAACTCTGTTCGTGGTCGAAAGCCAGCACACAAAACAGCTAAATCTGCTGGATAACTATTATTTGTGGTAGTAACTGTTACCTGATCATCACCGCTGAATGATTTCACCAATTCACCTAATGCTAATTTAACTCCATGATCGGTATAATCTTTAGCAACTTGATCCGAAATTTCGGTATCAAAATTTTTAGCAAGCACATTTGGTAAACCATCAATTAAAGTAACTTTTTTACCAGCTAAGCTAAATTGTTCAGCTAATTCAGCACCGATGTAACCGGCACCAATTACTACTACAGATTTAGCTTCTGCACCTGCAGCTTTAATTTCTTTCGCATCATTATAGTTTTTACATAATTTTACATTTTTATTATCGATCCCATCAATTGGAGGAATTACTGGAGCTGAGCCAGTTGTTACCACCAACTTATCATAGGAATCATTACTAGTATCGCCTGTAATTAAATTTTTAACGGTTATTGTCTTATTTTCCGTATCAACATTTAATACATCATGTTGCATCTTCATATTGGCACTAAGCTTAGTAAGCGCTTCTGGTGATGAATAAAACATTTTGGCCGGATCTGAAACGTGATCACCAACCCAAAGCGCGATTCCGCATGATAAAAAAGACAAGTTGTCATTGCGCTCATAGACCGTTACATCATAGTCTGGGTGTTCCGTTAACATTTGTTGTGCCGAAAAAGTACCTGCGTGTGTACATCCAATAATAATTACTTTCATCTGTGTCACTCCTATTGTTCAAATTGTCACAATCATGAACTACATTGTTCACGATTTTATTGTACTCTAAATAAGTGAAAAGACAAATAAAAATTTTATCAGTCCAAAGATATTTTACGGTATCCCTGATATATCAGCCGTCGATTCGCTATCACCTGATAGTTGAATTGATATTATTAATCATATTAAATAATTTTTTTAAATAGATATGAGTAAAAAAAACTCCCTAAATGATCGCGCATGATTGAACAAAAAAACCAAAGCGAGTAAAAATACCCACTTTGGTTAGGAACAATAAATCTTACTTATTCAAATGCAGATGTCAATGGAGGCACAACCTGTTTCTTACGTGAAACGACTCCAGGCAAACTCATGCGATTTTGTGCATCAAGTTTCTTGCCAAACGCAGTTTCAACCACATTCTTAGGATCACCAACAACCAGTAATTCAGAATTACTGTCTAAAATATTGGTAGCCAGTAATAAAAATAAATCATAGCCATTGCCACTGTTTTCATTTGTCATTGCTTCTTCTAGTCCAGCCTGGCGCGAGAAAACATCATCCAAATCCACTGTATTGACTTGGCCAATACGAACCTTCTTACCACCAAGATCAAATGATTTAGCATCGCCATCAACTAAGTCTAGATCTGACTTACTAGCAAGGTCAGTTCCTGCTTTGAGCATATCAAGACCATAACTATCAACGTCAATATCAGCAATTTGTGCTAGTGCCCGTAGTGCTTCACGGTCTTCATCAGTAGTTGTTGGTGATTTTAATAGCAACGTATCAGAAACAATTGCCGACAACATTAACCCAGCAAGTTGAGCAGGAATATCGATTTTATTATCAGCAAACATCCGAGTTAAAATTGTGCTGGTACAACCAACTGGTCGTGCTGTATACCAAAGTGGTTGTGCTGTTTGAAAATTGGCAATTCGATGATGATCCACCACATGAGTTACAGTAACATCGCTCAAATCACTCACACTTTGCTGTGCTTCATTGTGGTCCACCAACATAACTTCTTTAACTTCATTAGCAGCCGTCTTGATTACTCGTGGGGCTGGCTCACCAAAGTGATTCAATACATAATTGGTTTCTGCATTAGGCTCACCTAAAGCAACAGCCTCAGTATCGAAACCCAGTTGATTTTGAAGATATGAAAATGCCTTAGCAGCGACAATTGCATCTGTATCTGGACTTTGGTGACCGAAAACTAATTCCTTACTCATAATTAATTACTCCTCCTTGTTTTTTCCCGCAACGATATCATCTAATCGTTGATAATAATCCTTTTCCGTTAAATATGCTTCAAACTGCTCTAAGAATTGAGCAATTCGTGGAATTTGATCCTTTGCATTACGATAAACGAATGACAAATCAAATTTAATTTGTGGATCAAATGTAGCCGTTAAAATTTCATCACGATCAGGACGTGACATTACGTAACTCTTTGGTAGTGCTGAATAGGTATTGGTTGCCTTCATGAACCGATAAATTTGTCCGGGCTGTGTAAAGCGAGCCACAATATTAGGCTGGTCGATCATTTGATTTTTGTATTCTTCGTTAACCATTTGATCGAGGTAGTACCCAACTGGATAAGTGACCCACGGGCAATCTAGGGCTTTCTTTGGCTTAATACGTTTTCGACTAGCTAACTCATTGTTATGATGGATAAATAATAAGTCTTCACTCATAATCTTCTTGGAATCGTATGGCTTCCAATTTTTAATGCTATTATCTGGCAAATACATGATGGCCGAATCAATCTCGTTATTTTCCAAGCCGTCCCAAATTTCTTTTCTCGTCAGCATGTGGAATGTGATGTGAATGTCAGGATTTTCCTCATAATATTTTACCGCAAATGCTTCTAACACCTGTGTCTCAATTGAAGCTAAAATACCAAGATGAATTTCACCATGATTAGCACTGGTCGTTTGTTGAATTTCATCGGTTGCTTCATTCAACAAATCATAAATATTATGTGTCGTATGCAACATTGTATAACCAGCATCAGATAATCTCAGCTTTTTACCCACCGAGTAAAACAATGGTGCTCCAACAGTACGTTCCAGCTTTTTAATTTGTTGCGTCAACGCTGGCTGCGTAATTCCTAGAATCTGTGCCGCCTGGGTATAATTCATGGTTTCAGTTAATTGTAAAAAATATGTGAGCGTTTTGGATGAAAAAATACTTTCTTGTTTTGATTTCATACGGTGGTTTCCTTTCGATTGTTAGTGTATTATTTATAACTTTTCATTCTTATAACTATTATAATGAAATAATGGTTAATTTTCAAAAGATTAGTTTTTAATAATCGACTTTATTATTCTACTACTTCCCACCCCAAAAAAGATCGAAAAAAATGTATTTATTTTTTGATGATTATATTAAGTTTTTTATACAACCAGTTCAATTGATTTAGCTCTTAATGTGACCGGAGTCCCCTGACTATCAACATCCAAGACAAAGGAACCGTTTGAGTACCGGGATCCTAATGGGTGATCCATGGCAAGCACCTCTTGGGTAATTGGACGATCAGTTATGATCTCAAACGCCCCAGCAAAATCATTCGGATAATTAATAAAGTCAGCAACCCGATGTGGGTTAACCTTCAATTCTCGTAAAATCAAAACACCTTTTCGTGCCCGAGAAGTTGTCGGAATTTCAGCTACCTTAATCTCTTTAAATGCACCACGGCTGGTAACAATGGCAACGTTATCCTTTTCCTGTACCAGTGCCACGTTCACCACTTGATCGCCATCTCGTAATCCCATTGATTTTACCCCAGCTGTCCGTGCTCCATTAACTGGCACTTCAGCTAGATCAAAGCGCAACGCCAACCCATTTACACTCATCAACAACACCGTTCCTAACGAAGCTGGTGCGACATAAATTACGTTAACGACCCGCGATTGCGCTGTTTTTAATTTAATATAAATACTTGGATGTTTCTTATATGTGCGACCCGGTAAATAATCTTTGAAAGCTGTTTGCTTGATGTAGCCATCATCGGTTGCAACTAAAAAGTTACCAGCTTCTTTAAGCGAATCAAATGTTAATGCCTTGATAATTTGTTCATCATTATCTAAACCAATCGACTGTGAAATATGCTCCCCAGTATCCTTCCAGCGGTCATCAGTTAACTCATGTACTGGTCGGTAGATTAAGTGCCCTTTGTTAGTGAACAAAAATAAATGTGATAGCGTACTAGCCTTAGTTAGTAAAATTGGATAATCATCCTCTTTTAAGCCATTATCGTCACTACCAGAGGCATTATACGAGCGAATACTACTGCGCTTGATATAGCCATCATGTGACACTAACACAATTACATCCTCATCGGGGACTAATACTTTAGTATCAATTTTTAATTCTTCAACCTGGGCCTGAACGGCCGTTTTACGAGCATTGCCAAACTTCTTTTTTACTTGTGTCAGTTCTTTTTTGATGACACCAGCTAATTTAGTTTTACTCCCTAAAATAGCCTTAAAGCCACTAATTGATTTTTCTAATGCTGCTTGTTCACTTTCCAATTCAGTTACATCAGTATTCGTCAACCGATATAGTTGCAATGTCACAATTGCTTCGGCTTGCTTGTCAGAAAAATCAAACTCGGTAATTAAATTTTGTTTGGCATCTTTTCGATTTTGACTACTTCGAATACTTGCAATTACTTGATCCAAAATTGACAACGCCTTAATAAGGCCAGCAACGATAGGCAATCGTTCTTGTGCTTTATTTAAATCAAACTGAGTTCGTTTAGTAATAATTTCAGTTTGAAAATCCAAATACGCAGTCAAAAATCGTTTCAAACCAACTTGCACTGGTCGTTTATTATCGATGGCCACCATATTAAAATTATAGTTGATTTGTAGATCTGAATTTTTAAATAAGTAGTTCAAAATTCCTTGAGCATTGGCCTCTCGTTTCAATTCAACCGCGATCGATAGCCCATTTCTGTCAGATTCATCACGGACTTCTGCAATTCCTTCAATTTTTTTCATAATGCGCATTTCATCGATTCGCTTAACGAGCTGCGCCTTATTTACCTCGTACGGAATTTCAGTGACATTGATTTGTGATTTGCCACCCTTTAATTCAATAATGTTAGTTTTGGAACGCACAATCATGCGGCCACGGCCCGTCTCATAGGCTTTTTTAACACCATCAATTCCCTGAATAATTCCACCTGTTGGAAAGTCGGGCGCTGGAATAAATTCCATCAATTCAGCCAGTGTTGCATCTGGATGATCAAGTAAATAAATCAAGCCATCAATGACTTCACTGAGATTGTGTGGTGGAATGTCTGTTGCATAACCAGCAGATATTCCAGTTGCCCCATTAACCAATAAATTAGGAATCTTAGCTGGCAGGACAGTTGGCTCATTTTCTGTATCATCAAAATTAAGTACCATTTCAACAGTATTTTTGTCGATATCTTGCAACATTAAGCCTGAAATCTCGCTTAATCGCGCTTCAGTATAACGCATGGCGGCCGGTGGATCACCATCCATCGAACCATTGTTACCGTGCATTTCAATCAATGGTGCTCGTAATTTCCAATCCTGACTCATCCGGACTAAGGCTTCATAAATCGAACTGTCACCGTGGGGGTGAAAATTACCCATAACGTTACCGACAGATTTGGCGGACTTGCGAAACCCCTTATCGAACGTGTTGCCATCTTTATTCATTGCAAATAAGATTCGCCGTTGAACTGGTTTTAATCCGTCTCTAATATCTGGCAAAGCACGTTCTTGAATAATTGATTTTGAATAGCGACCAAAGCGATCACCCATGACCTCTTCTAATGTTAGTTCCTGGATTTTTGTTTCACTCACTGATGGTTCACACTCCTTCAAAATTATTCATTAAATAAATCTAACTGTTCTTCGCTGTTATCCCAGGTACTGATTGTGGGTGTCTTAGAATTATTTGTAGCAGGCTCGGGCTGATTTGCTTGTTTCTGTTCATTTTTTGTATCTTGCGTGTCGCGATTCTCCAAGATACTGCCCTCTTCTTCTAAGGTAAATTTAACATTTTGTTCAATCCATTTTCGTCGTGGCTCCACCTTGTCACCCATTAGTGTGGTCACACGTCGTTCTGCTAGTGAGGCATCTTCAATCCGCACCTGAATCAACGTTCTCGTTTCAGGATCCATGGTTGTTTCCCACAACTGATCTGCATTCATTTCTCCAAGACCTTTGAATCGTTGCAAACTAGCACCCTTACCAAACTTCTTTGAAACTTTAGTTAATTCATCATCTGTCCAGGCATAGCTGATTTTAGTTTTAGCGCCTGCCCCGCGCTGTAATTTATACAGTGGTGGTAGCGCAATATAAATTTTACCAGCTTCAATCATTGGCCGCATGTATTTATAGAAAAATGTCAACAGTAAAATCTGGATATGCGCACCATCATCATCAGCATCGGTCATGATAATTACCTTATCGTAATTAGAATCGGCCACATTAAATTCTGTGCCAACTCCCGCACCAATTGTATAAATCATAGTGTTCAATTCTTCATTTTTTAAAACGTCGGGTAATTTAGCTTTTTCAGTGTTTAACACTTTGCCTCGTAAGGGCAAAATGGCTTGGAATTTTCGATCTCGCCCTTGCTTGGCAGAACCACCAGCAGAATCCCCTTCAACTAAAAACAATTCATTTTTCTTAGCATTCTTAGATTGAGCTGGAGTTAATTTACCTGATAAGAGCCGTTCTTGTTTGCCTTTTTTCTTGCCAGTTCTGGTTTGGTCGCGCGCTTTACGAGCTGCTTCACGTGCCTCACGGGCCTTTAAGGACTTGCGAATTAGCATTTGTGCAAATTCGCCGTTTTCCATTAATACATACCCTAATTGTTCTGTAACAATTGAATCCACAATTTTACGAGCTTCTGGTGTGCCTAGTTTCTCTTTTGTTTGTCCTTCAAATTGTAATATTTTCTCGGGAATGCGCACTGAAATAATAGCCGATAGTCCTTCACGGACGTCGCTACCTTCCAAATTGCGATCCTTTTCTTTTAGCAAGCCGACCTTGCGAGCATACTCATTGAATGATTTAGTCCATGCACTACGCATACCAGCTTCATGCGTCCCTCCATCCGGTGTACGCACGTTATTAACAAATGAGAGGATATTCTCAGAATAGCCGTCGTTATATTGCGCAGCAACTTCAACTTCAATACCTTCTTTGGTTCCATCAAAGTATAAAATATCGCCCAGCGTATCTTTATCTTCGTTCAGATATGCGGCAAATTCCTTAATGCCATCATCAAACTTGAAAATATCTTCTTGCTCTTGTCCGGCACGTTTGTCCGTCAACGTAATTTTAACGCCTTTCAGCAAAAATGCGGACTCGCGTAATCGTTCAGCCAGCGTTTGATAATTGTACACAATAGTTGAAAAAATAGTTGCATCAGGTTTAAACGTCACCCGAGTGCCATCATGGTCCTTTGTCTTGCCAATTTTTTCTAGTGTGCCAACTGGATGACCACCATTTTCAAATTTTTCTTGGTATTTTTTGCCATCGCGGACAACTGTTAAAGTTAAATGATCAGACAAAGCATTGACAACGGATGCACCAACTCCATGCAATCCCCCTGATGTTTTATAGCCATCGGCTTGACCAAATTTTCCACCAGCATGTAGAACAGTCATGATAACCTCTGGTGTTGGAACACCAGACGAATGCATTCCGACGGGCATACCCCGACCATGATCTTGTACAGTGATCGCATTGTCTGCTTCAATGACAACATTAATTTCGTCACCAAAACCAGACAAAGCCTCATCAACAGCATTGTCAACAATTTCATAAACTAAATGATGCAGTCCACGGGTATCCGTTGAACCGATATACATTCCTGGTCGTTTTCTGACAGCTTCCAATCCCTCAAGGACTTGAATTGAAGAATCATCATAATTTTGTTTCTTATTTGCCACCACCAAAACTCCTTTTAACTAATTAAAAATTGATTATTGTTCACGCCATAAGTCATATCCTATCAATGATACCTTAAAATTTGGCGAATGAAAAGCAATTTCCGACTTTGCGGTCAAGCGAGAGATTTTAATTATCAGCTAAACATGCTATGATAAATTAGATTAATTTTCAAGGAGAATACTATGCAAATTATATTAATGATCGTGATCGCCTATCTCCTCGGTTCAATTCCCTCAGGTGTCTGGATTGGTCAAATTTTCTTTCACCAAGATATCCGCTTAGCTGGTAGTGGCAATATTGGTACCACAAATACTTTTCGTGTTCTGGGTACTAAAGCTGGAATAGTGGTGTTAGCCATGGATATTCTCAAAGGAACGCTTGCTGCCAGTCAACCTTATCTGTTTGGCGTCAATGGTGTTAACCCACTAATTATTGGACTATTTGCCTCGCTAGGTCATACATTTTCTATTTTTGATCATTTCCACGGTGGCAAGGCCGTCGCCACCAGTGCTGGGATCTTACTAGCTTATAACCCCATCTTATTTTTAATTGCTAGTAGTATTTTTGTTGCCGGTCTTTTATTGTCTAGCATGGCCAGCGTTGCCAGTATTTTAGGCATTACATTAACCACCATCATTGCGTTATTACTGCATGATTGGATTTTAAGTATCATCGCTGGTTTGCTATCAGTTATTGTTATTTGGCGTCATTTAGGCAATATCAAGCGAATTTTCAACGGTACTGAGTCAATGGTTTCTTTTGGCTTAGGTCATTTCTTAAAAAACAAAAATAACACTCTTACGCTTTAATAAAAGTTCCAATTAACTAATTACAGGCCTAATGTAATAAAGTTAATTGGAACTTTTTTGTGTAATTTAGTTTTAAAACGGCTGAATTGAAAAGCCTGCATGCCATGTGTCGCCGGCTGGTAAATGTTTAATCGCCATTTTATGATCAAGTTGTTGATCAGCGTCCAACCGATCAGCGATCCCCCACCAAGGCTCGATACATACTAATGGTGCTTGTTGTGGATATGGCGACCAAATACCTACAAATGGAGCACCTTCAATTTTAACTGTGAGACCCCGCTTGCTATTTTCTTGTGCCAATGTTAACTCGACTGGCTGGTTATTCAACGCTAAAATAATGGCATCATGGCTAAACAAGTCGTGGCTTAATTTTAGTGGTTGTTGCAAATCTAATCGTCGCGGATTACCGCTATCATTATATGGGCCCACTAACGGAATTTGCTGGTATTGTTTGTTTGGCTTAACTGTCACTTTGGTTTGATTAAACTGACTGTTAGCAACGTTGAAACCAGGGTGTGCTCCCAGAGCGAATAATAAGGGCTCCTGATCTGACGGGTTGGTGACTTGATAATTAACGTGCAGTCCCTGTTCATCTAGTAAATATGTAACGTTTAGCCTAAATTTAAATGGGTACACATTCAACGTTTCTCTGCTTGAATTCAATTCAAACTCGACCATGTTGTCAGTTTGATTGATCACCGTAAATTCTTTTTCACGCGCAAAGCCATGTTGAGTTTGTTGAAATGTCTGTCCTTGATACTTATATTGATCATCTTTTAAGCGGCCAACAAATGGAAATAAAATCGGTGCCTGATAGTGCCAGTACTGAGGAGCACCCTGCCAGAGATATTCAAACTTTGTTGCTAGATTCATTAAGCTCGTCAATTGAGCTCCTAGTTCACTAATTGTTGCCTGGTAATTATTAAATTCAATTTTTATCATTGTTGTCCTCCTTTTCTTTGGCGCGAGGAAAATATTTTTGATAATCAGATTGTAAATGTTCCCGTGTGACATGTGTATAAATTTGGGTCGTGGATAGACTAGCGTGGCCAAGTAATTCTTGCACGGTTCGTAAATCAGCACCATTATTCAATAAATGAGTTGCAAACGTATGGCGTAACATGTGGGGATGAATTTTGGCAGTCAAACTACTTTTTTTAATAATCTGATTCAAAATATACTCAATTCCGGTGGTGGTAATTTGATCACCGTAGTGGTTAATAAAGACAAAATCATGGTCTTTATGATATTTGTTCATTATCAGACTGCGACAATCCGTAAAGTAGGTTTGTAAAGCTTGTTTAGCATAATTACCAAAAGGAACATAGCGTTCTTTATCACCTTTACCTCGAATCAGCATCATTTGCACGTCAAAATCAATTTGGCCAAGGGTTAAATTAGCACATTCACTGACCCGAATTCCAGTTGCATACAGCACTTCCAATAGTGCAGAATTACGCAAATCAAGCATCGTGCCTTTTCCCTTCGCAGCTTCAAATAAAATTGTCATTTCTCGCTCATAAAAAAAACGCGGTAAATGATTTTGATGTTTTTTTAACACAACATTGGCAAATGGGTTACTTGTGACTAAGTCGTTTTTGGCCAAGAAATTAAAAAACGAGCGTAGACTGGAAGTCTTTCGCGCGATGGAGGTTCGTTGGTAGTGCTGATCAGCTAAGGAAGTCAAATAAACCTGAACATCGAGGCGGTCAACCGTCTTCCATTCTTTCATGCCACCATTATCAGCTAAAAATTGCTTAAATTCTGCTAGATCTTCGGTGTAGGCTGTCACCGTATCATCAGAATATTGGCGCTCAACCTTTAAATATTGTAAAAAAAGTTGTACTAAATCTTGTTTCATAAAAAGCCTCCATAGCTGACCTTAGCAGACTATGGGGGCAATTTCAATTATTAACTTAATAGTTTATTTTTGTAACGCTTCCTCGTAGTCGCCATTCGGGCAAAGAACCTGTTTGCCGCCTTTGACCTTCTTTTCAACTAAGAAGTGACCATCTTTGGGACAATCACGGCCAATTGGCTTATCCCAGGAAACAAAATCACATTCAGGGAAGCACGAGCAGCCATAGAAAACACGATTACGTTTAGACTTACGCTCCACTACGTTACCTTGATGACACTTGGGACAAGTAACACCAATTTCTTTAACAATTGCCTTTGTGTTGCGACAATCTGGAAAACGAGAGCAGGCAAAGAACTTACCATAGCGACCCATTTTTATGACCATCGGTGCACCACAAATCTCACAATTACTACCGGCAAGCTCGTCTTTCATTTCTATCTTTTCGACTTCTTCTTCCGCATGTTCAACTTCTTTAGAAAATGGTCGATAGAATGAATCAACTACTTTAACCCAATCTTGACTACCTGTTTCAATGCTATCAAGCTCACCTTCAACCTGGGCTGTAAATTTAACATTCACGATGTCTGGGAACTGTTCATGAATAATCGTATTAACAATTTCACCAAGTTCTGTGGGTTCGAACCGGCGTGATACTAATTTAACATAGTACCGCCGTTGGATAGTATCTAGTGTTGGTGCATAAGTGGACGGACGACCAACGCCATTTTCTTCCAATGCCTTAATTAAATTAGCTTCGGAATAACGTGCCGGTGGCTGAGTGAAATGCTGACTCGGATCAGTTTTGGCTAATTTAACTTTGTCGCCCTCATTCAAGTCTGGCAAGATATTATCTTTTTGGTCACCGTTATTATAAATTTTCGTAAAACCGGCGAATTTAGTTTGTGAACCGTTAGCACGAAAATCAACGTCACTTTGCGATATGGTAACCGCCATCGTATCTTGAATTTCTGGTGTCATTTGGCTAGCCATAAAACGTGACCAGATTAAATTATACAATTTATACTGATCATTATTTAAATATTGCTTCATTTCAGCAGGCGTCCGATAAACAGAAGTCGGTCGAATCGCCTCATGGGCATCCTGTGCTCCTTCTGGCAGTTTGCCTTTAATCGGCTTTGTTGCTGCATATTTTGCTCCGTACTTTTCGTGAATGAATTTCGAAGCTTCATGCTTAGCGATTGATGAAATACGCGTCGAATCAGTTCGCATATAAGTGATTAGTCCAACTGCACCACCCTTACCAATATTTATTCCCTCATACAAATGCTGTGCAGCCATCATTGTTTTTCTGGTTCTGAAGTTTAATTTACGGTTCGCATCTTGTTGCATGGTGGAAGTCGTAAATGGCGGTTGCGGTGATCGTTTGCGTTGCTTTTTAACTACCTTTGTAATTAAAAAATCACCTTTTCGATCAAGTTGGCCCAAAATCTTTTGAACAGCATCATTATCTGCTAGATCTTGTTTCTTACCGTTGATCCCATAAAAAGACGCCGCAAATTTAGTCCGGTTTTTCTTGAATTCAGATTCAATTGTCCAATACTCTTGCGGTTCAAATGCGCGAATTTGATTCTCACGTTCAATAATCAAGCTTAGTGCAACAGACTGTACTCGCCCTGCACTGAGGCCCTTCTTAACTTTCTTCCACAAAATAGGACTGATTGAATAGCCAACTAACCGGTCCAAAATTCGCCGAGCTTGTTGTGCATCAACTAAATCCATATCAATATTTCTTGGTTCCTTGAACGCCTCTTTAACTGCATCTTTAGTAATCTCATTAAAAGTAACTCGATTTTTGCCATTTTCGTCAAGTTTCAATATATTTGAAACGTGCCAAGCAATTGCTTCGCCTTCACGATCGGGATCAGATGCCAAATATACTTCTTTAGCATTTTTAGCATCTTTGCGTAATTCCTTGATGACATCGCCTTTACCACGGATTGAAATGTAATCGGGTTGATAGTTATTATCAATGTCAACACCCATTCGACTTTTTGGTAAATCCCGAATGTGACCAATGCTGGCAACTACTTTATAACTGCGGCCCAGATACTTCTCAATTGTTTTTGCTTTTGAAGGGGATTCCACAATCACTAGTTTTTTCTTTATTTTTGATTTAGCCCGCTTTTTGGGCTTTTTACTTGCTGTTGCTTTTGCGCTTTTTACAGCCATTTTTAAACTCCTAACATGACAAAGTTTATTCGTATAAAGTTATCGTTAAACTCAAATCATCATATTTCATTAAAAAACGCTTGTCAACTTAAGAACTCTTCTAGAATGTCATTTGCAGCCAAAATGGGCTTCGCTCCTGCGGCAATTAATTGATTACAACCAACTGACATTGGTGCATCAATTCGTCCCGGTATAGCACAGATATTGCGATTTTCTTGCAATGCTAAGCTGGCGGTAATCAAGCTACCACTTTTTTCCCTTGCCTCGACCACCAATAAAGTTTCACTTAAACCCGCAATGATTCGATTACGTTGTGGGAAATGAGAAGGATACGGTTTACTAGATAGTGGAAATTCTGATAATAATAAACCAGATTGTGCCACCTGATTTTGTAATTCACGATGCTCTTTCGGATATACATTATCAATGCCGGTACCAATCACACCAATCGTTGGTCCACCATAACTTAGTGCAATTTGATGACTAATGCCATCAATACCGGCTGCTAAGCCGCTAACAATAGTAATTGGTTTAGTAATCACAAACGGTAACAGAGCCTGCAACATTTGCCGACCATAGCCAGTGTTTTTTCTTGCTCCAACTACACCCAGCATTTGAGTCTTTAGTAATTCAATTCGACCACGGTAAAATAACACGATCGGTGGACAATAGCTTTCTTTTAATTGGATTGGATACTCAGAATCTTCAATTGTGATAAAGCGACATCCATGCCAATGCCGTTTTACCTCATCATTTAACTTGTCCGAATGCCAGTGATCACAAACTGCCTCTCGCTGTGATAACGATAAATGTGCCAATGTGCATATTTCATTGATGTTTGTATTATACATATTATTTGTGAAAACTTGATATAATTGATACTCGCGCACCATACCAATTCCAGGGCATAAATGTAGCTTTAATAAAAATAATTTGGTATTCATTAAAAAATCCTCCTACTTATTATTAAGTACGAAGATCAATGCCTTTTTCATTTAAAGTTCATCACCGGTGTAAACGATTGTCGATGGATTGGTGTCACTCCATACTTTTTTAACCCGGCTATATGTTTGGCAGTACCATATCCCATATTGTGTGCAAAATCATAGCCCGGATAGACTAAATCGTAATCTTGCATTAAATGATCCCGATATTCCTTAGCCACAATACTGGCAGCAGCTACGCTAATACTTTTTTGGTCGCCCTTAATTAACGTTATTTGGGGAATATCACAATCAATTGGCACAGCATCTACAATTAAATGTGACGGCCGGTGATGCAATTCCTGCACTGTTTGGGCCATTGCTATGCGAGTGGCTTGATAGATATTGTATTTATCGATCACATCATTGTCCTTGACACAGATATTAACCTCCACCGCCTCTTTAATGATTTTTAAATAGAGTTTTTCGCGTTCAGTTGACGATAATTGCTTCGAATCAGTTACTGAAACCAAATCAAACCCATCATCCAAAATAACGGCAGCAGTCACAACGGGACCGGCCAACGGACCGCGGCCAACCTCATCTATTCCGGCAACTAACGACTCACCACGTTGCCACAATTCGTGTTCATACTGAAAACGACGCTCAAATGCTTCAAATTTTTCTTGGTTTAAAGTTAGTTGGCGTTTAAATGACTTAACCGCTTGTTGAACTCCTTTACGTGAGTCAGATTCCATCAGCTGGACAAAAGGATCCTGCAAATCATTAATATTTGCCAACTTAGCTTTGATTTGTGCAACCGTTTGGTTAGTCAATTGACCCTTCTCCTAACACTTCCGCTGGTGTTTCTAGCGTGACTCGACCTAATTTACCTTTGCGCAAATCAAAAATAATTCGCTCACTGGCACGGTCATAGTCGTCTTTAAAACCGAGCTTACTCGTAATTGTTAGTAACACATCTGCGTCTTGATTTTCTGGTGCCAATTGATCGTTTGTTAAATGATACCGTTCTTGCAATATCGACGCGTTGCACTGTCTTAAATGATGAACAGCAAATAGTGCCACATCGTCTTTGGGATATAAACTATCTTTAATCGCACCGGTTAACGCTAGTTTGACACCAGTAGTTTGGTCCTCAAATTTCGGCCATAAAATGCCGGGGGTATCTAACAATTCTAGCTCTGCAGATGATCGCAACCATTGTTGGCCAGTTGTAACACCAGGGCGATTGCCAGTTAGAGCCATATTACGGCTAACCAAGTGGTTTAATAGCGTCGATTTACCAACGTTGGGAACTCCAACACACATCGCCTTGATTGCAGTTTCTTTCATTCCCTTGTCGATACTCTTGCTCAATTGTTCACTGAGAATTGATTGACTGGTCTTAATTACCTTATTGCGAACCTTATTGTCTCGCGAATCAAGGGCTAAAACTGGTTGATGTTGCTGCTCAAAAAATCTTAACCATTGAGAGATAATTTGAGGATCGGCCAAGTCCATTTTAGTCATAATTAATAAATGCGGCTTTTGCCCCATTGCTTTTTTTACTTCTGGATTTTGAGATGAATATGGTATTCGCGCATCAATTAGTTCAAACACAATATCAACTAACGACATTTGTTCCCTAATTTGACGCAAAGCCTTGGCCATATGACCCGGAAACCATTGAATTGTTGCCATGTAATGTAGCTCCTTTCGTCTAAAAAGTTCAGGTTCTTAAAGCTTTTTTTCGTAAATTGAATCAAATTATTTTAATCGCTCAATAAAATTAGTCACTTTACTAATCCATTTCAAAATAAATATTTTACCTTTTCAAGTTAAAAAGGAAAATAAAAAGTAGCACTTTTATATTAACATCAATTTTCACGATTTGTCTGCTTATTTTAGAGAGTAATAATTTTGAATTTTATCTTAAATTGCAAATGGTCAGCATTTCAGTCTATCCTATAATGTGGCTGATCTAATTTGCAATGCGAGACACAATGTCCAAGCGATTAACAGAAAGTTAAGTAAACATAACAAATTTATTAGAGTTGGTCCGAAATAACTAGCACTTTTTTCCGTTACTTGCAATCAGATTGAAGAAAATAACTCCAACATGTATCGAACTAAAAAGCTGTGGCCTAATTTCGAGTTACGAAATTAGGTCACAGCCCGAACAGATAATACTAAATACAATTAATCCTTTTTTTCCTAAAAGTAACCTGTAACTTTTTACCCATCACGTGAGCAACATCTTGAAGCTTGTTAAACGACACATTATCTCCCCATTCAATTTTAATAATGATTGCTTGTGTCGTTTTGACTTTTTCGGCTAATTTTGCTTGCTTTAGTCCCGCATACTCACTAGCATGATTAAAGCAACAGTGGTCGCTAGTCTTTCTTCTTCAGCGTCTTACAGTTTATTGAACTCTGCAGTCTTTCGTTCTTGTTTAATCATCTCATCGATTTTCATTACCGTACCACTCTTTTTTTAATTCCTGAGCATGCTGAATTTGTGCTAATGGTGGTTTGTCTTTTTTTTGGTAAATTCGTGTGTCCTTACATACCGTGTATCCTCAACATGAAAATAAATAGCTCGCTGGATATTTGAACCAACCTTATTACGCAGTTCAAAGACCACATATTAATATTTTTTTGTCTCACTTATCAACTATTCATCATTGAATTCAATCGCCGGTCATGTAACCACTCTTCGAAAACTGACTTAGGACAGTTTTTATTCATTGACAAACGAGAAACCACTGGTGGCCACTTTGCTTTATTTTCATTTTTTAAATCAGCTAGTATTTCAAGTATCACATCTTTAGTAATACCAGGATTATTTAAAATTTCCTCAACAAACATCGTGTCTTGAGGATAGCCTCTTACCAATTCAACCCTAGCCATGGAATCCAAGTTTGGATTATCTTCCAATGCTATTAGTGCATCTTGCGTATACAACTCGGGAGCTTGTACCATGTTTTGGATTTTGTTGTCTGACAGATATTGATTCCGTAATGCTTCATACACAAATTGAGGATCATCCTGCAATCGAACTAATACTTGACCATCAATGATCGCACTAAGCAAGTCCACATCATTTGTTGCCTGAATTGCTTTAATTGCATCTTCATCACTTAACGTCTCAAGATAATCATAAGTTTTAAGCGAATCCCACTCCCGTTTCCTGTCCTGACGTTCAATATCCTCATATTCTTTAAAGCGGTCTGCTCTAATCTGATCAGCTACAGATTGAGCTATTTCCCATGCATCATAATGTTTCATGTGACTGCCGTATGGACACTGGCCCTCTTTTGCTGGACAAAATCCCGGCACCCCAGTATATGGATTAATATGATATGTTGCCAAAATACCCACTTCCCCTCTAATTGATGCTTAATTCCAGTGACTGCCAGCTATCTTTCTCTTACAGAATAAATAAAGTCACCATAATTTTGACCTCGTTTTCGAAACTCCTGCGATAAATACAGCGCCACCAAGGTTCGATGAGCACTTTTACCAAGATAATGCAGCTGCGCATTATGACTATTATCAAACCACCGCTGCAGATTGTCATTGGCTGCAGGAGACAATTCATCAATCTCAGTATATGTAAATCTGTTGACTGAATTGATTCTATTAATAATAATGCCATCAGAGACCGTACAATCATCGAATAATGCTAATAATTCAGCATTATTCATGTCACCTAACGCATCAATGAGCTCATCATCGTCGTCTGTGACAATAATAGGCTATGACAACAGTTTGCGAGTATTTAGAATATTAGCCCAATAATTGAATTCTTTACGTACCGACTGCTTATACTCAACTAATTGGTCAGGTGTCATCTGATACCCATTTTGGCGATCTGCTTCAATCCTGCGTAATTCTGGTGCTTTATCGTCGAGTTCCTCCCACGTGTTCGCCGCAGCACGGTATGCACTTCCATTGCCAAAAAAATGAAATCCGTTCTTAAGGTTTCTGGCACTAGCTTCCCGATACAACTCGGGTGGCAAACTATGAGGCAAATCTAGCCTGTAGCATCAGGACACAATTATTAATAGCATTCTCACGAAACTCGTAGTCTCGTTTACTTAAACTGGTAGCTCCTGCATTTTCAAGTGCAACCTTAAGTACTGAACATATTAATTCAATTGGGGCAGACGAAACAGTGATTTCACCATCCAGATCTTGAAGCCCAGTAAACGGTTGACCACTTTTAAGCTGATTGATCAAATTTGGAGATGCATCGACATTATTGTATTTTTCTTGATACTTGTAAAACAAGTCTGTAGAAAAGTCTGCATGCCTGCTGGGCCCATAAGGACAGGCTTTTACTTTGGATCGACATGGAAAAACTTTACCGTCATAGTTGATATGAAAACTCATATTTTTCACTCCTAAAATGTCGCTCTTATTTTTTCTCAAGAAATAAAATTCTTGAGATCATATTGTCGAAAAAATTAAAATGGCAACACGCTCTACACCTGAAAATTATATCATATAATAACCAATACTTATTCTAAAATTAGATTCTAATATCATGTTAAAAAGCAAAAAGACCATGTCTGGGAGGACATGGCCTTTTTAAATAAACTAACAATTTATTGCAAAATAGAATCTCAATTTTCAATAAATATTTCTAAGTCATTTTGGCTAAATATCGCTGCCAAGCGGCATCAAAGATAGTCATAGATGGTAAATACCGCGCATTTTCTTCGAGATACTTTGAAATCACATCAAAATCCTGCGATTGTTTTGGAAAAATTTGATCTAGCGCTGCGTTATTAGCAAATTGTGCGATTTCATCTGCACTATCTGGATTACGCTCTGTCATTAAAAATTGATAAAAACTTAAGCGCATATTTTTTCCTCCTAATTTTTAGGTACTGTCACTAAGAACCGGAAATCACCATTTTTTAAGCTGATCTTTTTAGCAGAATACTGCAAATTATGATGTCGACTATACTGATTTAAATCTAATAAAATTGTTTTCTTTTTTTGGTTTAACTCAACCCAAGTGGGCAATTTATACTTATTTTTAATATAACCCATCACGTATGTAATCGGCAAATTTAATCGACCAACAGCCAGTCCTTTGGCCTTCAACAACACATTTCCATTTGCTTGTCGTATGGGAGTGAAGTTAAGGGCAAAATTTATTTTTGTCCCTAAAAATTTTGTTGAGCCAGTAACTGTGGCATACTTCTTGCCAACCATAAAGCCATATTTCGTTTTTTGCCCTTTTTGTAAACGAGCTAGGTAGTTGTCCGCTAATGCATTAACCTGCTGTGAATTTAGATCCACTTCAAAAGATGAATTACTTTCTTTGATCGGCTGACTAACAGTCTGCTTTTCTACAGGAGCGGTAACTTGAGTGTATAAATAAATACCACCACCAATTAATATGATGATTACAGCCGCGAATGCCCATTTCCATATATTCCGTTCTCTTTGCTTAGCTTTAGTGTTCTTCCTTGAAACTGGCATACTACTTTCCCTTCTCCAACCAACTTTGATGAGTTTGCATTACTTTGAATAACGAATCGGTCATTTTTTCATAACCCTTGTGATTCGGATGAAAATTATCGGCAGTCGAGATATATTCGTTCAAATTATGATCCTTTTCGCTCATAATTTGCGTGACTTCTGCTTGACTGACACTTGAGTTATTAGCAGCTTTAGCCTGCTTAACTAACTTTTGCTGCTGCGCTTTGGTTGTATATTGCCCGTGTGACATTAAATTATTCACATTCACAAAGTAAGCCGGTCCATAACCAGACAAAGCTTGTTTAGTGTCCTGATTCCAATTGGACACTGCCGTGGTAATGGAACTCATATTAGCAAAATAGACATAAAATGGATTATACACACTAAACAAAAAAATAGGTGCGTTAGTATTGTACTTACGCACATTACTGAATAATTT
>NZ_AWTT01000006.1 GCF_000876205.1 Paucilactobacillus wasatchensis
AGACAGGATAGGCATCATCAAGCACTAATTGTCCGTGTTCATCTACCTTTGCCAGCGCAACATCGATTTGTTTTTTGGCAACCGGATACATATCAGCCAAAACTTCCTGATCAAACTTGAATGCTTCAAAGTCTGACAAAATCGAAACAAAGAACAAACTATAATCAAATAAGAACGTATCATCTGGCGTATATTCAGGCTTGATGAATACATTAGCTGGCACCCGGCCATCATCAGTCGGCATAGCACCAAATAAATACAGACACCGTTTAACCAGATCAGTATTTTTAAACGTTTGATAATTGGCTAGGGCTTGCAACCGTAAGTCACCAATCCACAAACGACGGTCGCGTTTAGGACCGTCTTCGAAAACATCCTGCATGCAATCTTCCAGTGTTTTAAGTCCGACCTGGTAAATTCGTTTTAATTCAGGATCATCCAACTGTGGTTGCACTAATTTAGCACTATCAGCAGACGTTGTCGTTGTGACAGTTGGACTACTAAATACCGCTTGCCACTTGGGCGAAGTATCTTCGACAGTAATTTCAACGTACCGGAAACTGTAACGTCTTGGCAATTCCAACTTAGCAGGTAATACGTCCAAATGAACATACTCTTCTTGAATCCATGATTTACTCAGCCAGCCATCATAATCTTCACTCTTACGAGCTAGCTCAGTTGGCATCTCAGCAAATTTTAACTTAAGAAATAATGGTGCATCCATTGGTGAACCAACTGAATTTACATTGATACTGAACTGACCAACCTGATGGTCACCAAAATCTAAGATGACCTTGCCATCTCTTTTTAACTTCACTGTTTCTAATTCTGTGATATCGGCAATTTTTTTGGTGCCCACACCATCTAATAATGTATCGTTTGATTCAAGTTCAACAATCGCGTTAGCCTGAACCACATGTTGCTTAATTGTAGGGCGATAGCTGGTTGATTTGTCTAATAGTTTTTCGTTATGTTCAAATTTAACGTCATCATTAATTTGAAATGTAAATGCCATTTTTGTCTCTCACTTTCCCTAATATGCGTAAAACTAGTGTTGATTTAGACCGTGCTTTTTTTGCAACCGCATCATCACAATGCCAGAAATAAAGCCGATCGTTACCAAACCAGCAAAGCCATACATCGTCGTCCGAATAGCTGATGGAACAACTAATGATGGTGTGATAATGGCAAACAATCCACAGCAAATTCGTGAAAATCCATTGATAAATCCTTGAACGGATGCCCGAACTTCAACTGGAAATGACTCTTGTGTCCATACCTTATACATTGCTTCACCAGCGGTGTTATTACCAATGTTATAAAAACCAATGGCAAAGACAATTGGCCACAGTGCATGGCTGCTGATAGCAAGACCTAGCATGGCCAAAATTTGAACCAGTGAACCGAACACGAACATCTTATTACGATACTTGCCACCTGCAACCGAAGCAAAGGCAATCGTGGCAAATAATGAAATCAAATTCAGGATAACCCCAGCACCAGTAGCAAAGCTCTGACTAGCATGTGCTTGCACAAGTGTAAATGTTTGGAACTGACCAAACGTGTTGGCTAATAAGTTCCAGCAAACGTAGAAAATGATAATGGCAAAGAAAAAGCCCATGTATTTGCTGCGGTTTTCACCAAGAAAGACATTTTTAATTGAAACTTTTTCTTGAAGATGAGCTTCATTTTCATGGTCAATTCGGCGTTGTTCCCCTTCTTTATGGAACTCTCTAAATTTGCTTGAAAGTGAACGCCAAAGCCAAGTGATAATTGCAAAAGCGGCTAACATTGTGAAGACAACTCGCGCACCTGAAGCGCCTGCCATCTTTGAAACCACAAATGCACCAACATATGACATAAATACACCAATTTGCCAGAAAATTTGAGTCGATGATACCAAACTAGCGGAAGTACTCTCATCAGGTGCATCATGTGATACTACCGTCATACTAATTGGCAGATCAGCACCAGAGGCAAACCCAGTGATAATCACACCGACCAATAAAATTGCGTAACTGCCTGATAAAACACAAATAATAGCTCCAATTGCATAAATCAAATTAAGCCAGTTAAAAGCTCGAATAAGACCAACTGTTTTAGTGATTTGACCTGCAAGTAAAGACCCGAATGCAATTGCAAAAGTCAACGCACCTGAAATAATACCAACCTGTGTATTTGATAATCCTAATCCCGTTTGCCACACAGTAATTGTGGCCGATAATCCAACAATAATACCAGAACCCAAGATAGACCCAATCCCAGCAGCGACAGCCAGCGGCATATAACGTCTAACTTGTGACTGATTTACATCACCATTTTGCATAACTTGAAACCTCCTCTTAATAATAGGTACACTGTAATTGTAACCGCTTACTAAATGGTCAACAATATCTGCTCCACATGGATAGTATTGCAAAATCACAGGTAATTAATGTTATAATGATATGCAATTAGAACTTATTGGGAGGATCCTTTGTAATGGCAGCACGGTTGCGCGACATATTGTTCCAGTTAAATGATGTTGAACGAGAACAAAAGAAATACGGTGGTAATGTTAACTTTATGGAATTGGATTATATCAATCATCCGATCCCACAAATGCCGCGTTGGGATTTTTTTAAGGATGGCGATATCGCCGTTAATAAAAATAATCGCTTTTCCTATGTGCCTGCTCATACGCATAATTTTATTGAACTAAATTACATGTATTCAGGTTCATGCACCCAATACATCAATGACGAAAAAATAGTGCTCCACACCGGTGATCTAATTTTAATGGATAAAGACATCGTCCAGCGAATTGACTATACCGGTGAAAATGATGTGCTTGTCAATATTTTACTCAAAGATGACTCGATTATTAATCAACTATTTGACTATATTGAGGAATCCGCTAACATTGTGACCCAGTTTTTGTACAATGCGTCCAAAATAAATTCCATTCACAATAACTTCATTTTGTTTAATTTGACGAAAAACTTAGTCGGTACACGACTAATCGAGAGCTTAATTTTGAAGGGTGTCAGTCAAGATAAGCGCCGTAATCAATCGTTGAAATTGATTTTGTCTGCCTTGTTAATCGAACTGTCACAGTCAATTGAAAAAGAGGCCATCAATTTTGCGGATACCTCCAACGATGAATTCTTACCAATTGTGAAATATATCGATGAAAACTTTGCCACCATTTCACTGGAGAATGTCAGTCAAAAATTTGGTTATAACACCAACTATTTAGGCAATAAAATCAAAGAGACAACTGGCAAAACATTTAAAGAATTGATCGAACGTCGCCGACTGGCTGCGGCACAAAATCTAATGCTTAAAACGCACTGCAGCATGGATGAAATTTGTGAGGTGATCGGCTTTAAAAATAGTTCTTCGTTATTTCGACTATTTAAAAAGAGCCTGAATACAACTCCGGCTGCATATAAGAAAAAGGTCAGTCCTAAAAGTTACCCGTCAGAAAAGCGAACTGTATTTCCTAAATAGTTGGCATACAAAAAAGCACATCACAGGATGTGCTTTTTTAAACTACATTGTTAGTCTCATCTAATCTTAAACCAGTTCATACTCATCCTTCGGCACTTGCTCCAACAATGGTGTCATCGAGCCAACACCAATAATCGTCAATGCATGCATTGCCCGCGAGCAAACTGTGTAGAGTAACTGACGTTCATCTTCATGCGCGTATTTTTCGCGATTAGCGTCCCACACCACTACCGCATCAAATTCTAGTCCTTTGGCTAAAAATGATGGCACAATAATCGTTCCCGGAACCAATCGTTGGTTTTCGGTGCGAATTAATGTAGTTTTAACGCCTTGTTTCTGCAGCAATTGATATAACTGTTCACTATCAGCCAACGTTTTGCCAATAATTGCCGTTGTATCATGCTCGCTCTGGTACTTTTTCAAAGTTGTTGTTAACGTTGTGACGGCAGCATCCATATTGTTGCTAACAGTTACGCTTGGCAAGTCGCCAACTCGCTCAAAGGCTTCAATTGCCTCACCGTTTTTAAGTAAGTGCTTGGTGAAATCAGTGATCTGTTTGGTGGAACGATACGATTTGGTCAGCTGGACCACCTCGGTTTTATCAGGTTCAAACATGTTCCCTAGTTGATTTAATAGTTGCTTACTATTTTCCTTCGTGAAAATAGCTTGGTTTAGGTCTCCTAGCAAAGTAAAGCGTGCTTTTGGAAAACAAAATTGTAAGTAGGCGAGCTGATAGGCATCGTAATCTTGTACCTCGTCAACGAAGACAAACCGCATATCGCGTTCACCTTTTTTGCCAGTGATTAAATCGTACAAGTATAAATAAACAGTAACATCGTCGGCATCCAATCGCCGATCCTTCAGCTGTTGATAGGTTGTTTCAACCTGCTGCTCCCATTGCTGTGTGGTCAATCCATATTCCGCCAACTTAACCAAGTGCGGGGCCGCCTTCATAAAATTAATAAATTGAGCATTAATATTTAGCCAGCGATTATGATCAATTGCTTTTTTAATCGGACGAAACGCTTGAATTACAATTTGACGAGCCAAAAATTTGAATTCTTTGTCAGCGGAGTCAAATTCGCGCGGCTGATCACCGAATAAATCATCTAATTCTTGTTTACTCAATGATTGAACACGTTCTTCAACCCATTTGGCGCGCATTTCTGAACTCACCCGTCGATTTAGCATTTTCACTAATTCCTGTTTGGTCGCGTCTAAGCGATTGCCCAAATGATAATTGAGGTTAAATGAATAGTAGATTTCTTCAATTTTGGTGCGATCAAAAAACACCTCACCATTGAACATTAAGTTACGGAACCGCATATCAGCCTTTTCAAGATGACGGCTGTACCGTTTAGTTGCCTCAAAAAACTCCAGCCCCGTTTTTAATTTATCAATCTTTTTAGTAGTAGCATCTTGCTGTGCTTCAAATCGTTCTTGCAGTGTCTGGACCGTAATACTTGGCAATCTACGTTTAGCATATTGAAAATAAGTCATCTGAACCATATTTTGCTCGCCTAATTCGGGCAAGACTTGATTAATATAGTCGTTAAATAGTTGATTAGGAGAAAACAAAATAACTTGACCAGCATTTAGGTTACCACGATAGCGATAGAGTAACCACGCCACCCGTTGCAACACAGCGGCAGTTTTACCCGAGCCAGCAGCCCCTTGCACAAACAGCAAGTCGGCGCTGGTATTTCGAATAATTTTATTTTGTGATTGCTGAATAGTGGTAACGATGCTCTTCATTTTGGTGTCGGAATGAGTGCCTAGTGCCTCTAACAGCATTTGGTCACCCACGGTTTCATCCGTGTCAAAAATCGTGACAATCACACCATCTTTAATTTGAAATTGGCGTTTTAATTTGACATTAACCTGTTGCATCCCATCTGGCGTTTGATAACTGATATCACCCAAGCCACCATCGTAGTAGACACTAGAAATTGGTGCCCGCCAATCGTAAACCAAAAAATGGTCTGGTCGGTCAGTAAACGAAGCAAGCCCGATGTAGATTGTTTCGTCAGCTTTTTCGCCCTCTTCATGAAAATCAATCCGAGCAAAATATGGTGTTTTTTCAAGCCTTTGCAACGTCTGCAACTGCCGATTGGCATGTTGCCAACTATTTTCCCGTTCTGACAGCATTTGTTGCTGCTGGCGCACGGACATAGCCGTATCCATCATGCCTGAATAAGAATCGCTATTAACATGAATGTCAGCAAACTGCTCATTAATGTTTTTAACTTCTTTTTGGGCAGTGCTAGCATTTCCTTGGGCCTTTTTTTCGGCTGCGCGAACTTTGCCAATCACTTCGTCTAAATGTTGTTGTTCAAATGCTCGAATTGAATCTGCCAAATGTCTGCCTCCATCAAATTAGTCGATATTAATTGTACAATTATAGCATGTTATACAGATCGCTCCAACTATATTCCAATCCAATCATGAAGATTGTGCCAAAAAGGACTTAATAAAAGCTAAAAATTAGCCAAAAAACTAGTCTTTTTACGTTAAAGAACCTAAAATAGAGTTAGTAATCAGAATGGAGGTCAACCCATTGGATCAAATAATCTATGCATTAACTCATATTCAAGATTTGGTCTTGCCACTATTTAACTGGCTCGGTCCCTGGAGCTATGTGGTATTATTTGTCTTGATCTTCATGGAAACCGGGCTGGTGGTATTCCCGTGGCTACCAGGTGAATCATTAGTATTTGTCACCAGTGCACTAGCAGCAGTGGCTGGTTCCCACCTTAATATTTTTGCGTTAATTCTAGTTTTCTTCTCAGCCGCATTCATGGGCGACACAGTCAATTATCACATTGGTAATTTTTTGCTTCGTTGGCCATTTTTTCAACGCCATTTTGCCGGTCACAATTTGAAACGAGCTGAAATATTTTTCCAACGACACGGCATCAAAGCAGTTGTGTTTGGCCGCTTTGTGCCGCTCGTGCGGACGTTTGTCCCATTGGTGGCTGGCACCTCCAAATTTAAACAAAATCGATTTATGCTAGCTAATCTACTCGGTGTGGCACTATGGGTCACCGTTGGTAGTACTCTTGGCTATTTCTTCGGTACGATTCCATTTGTGCAAAGTCATCTATCTTTAATTATTCTCGGCATTGCGCTGGTTGCCATCGCTCCAGCAATGACTATTTGGCTATTTAAAGTAATTCGCCGTCACATTATTTCTCGCAATTTACTTTAACTGACATTCGAAATATTTAACTAATCGTCATCAGGTTTGTTATACTGATGGCGATTATTTTTTAAATGTGTTTAAAAAGGAGCTCACTTATGGCACAATTGTCGCTCGTAATTGTTTTATTTGCAGCTTTATTGATTCCCCTCATCATGGCTCGGTTCAAACTAACTGCTTTACCGACCGCCGTCATAGAAATTATCACTGGGATTGTTCTAGGTCAAAGCGGATTCAAACTAGTTACCGCCTCCACTTCACTAAATTTGCTGTCAGATATTGGTGTGATTGTGTTGTTATTTTTGAGTGGGATGGAAATTGATTTTTCCTTATTTCAACGCCAAAAAGCACCACGAAATCATTTTGAAAAAGAGGCTGCTCGTAACGCCAGCAAGACTAAATCTGCGGTCCAAATTGCTACTGAATCATATGTCACAATTCTGGTTTTATCATTTGGCTTGGCATTTTTATTTAGAATCACGGGGTTGTTTACAGATATTTGGCTCGCAACCATTTTATTTTCAACGATCAGTCTCGGCGTTGTCATTGCCACGTTGAAGGAACGCGAATTACTCAGCAAAGCCTATGGTCAAACCCTTCTATTAATTGCCGTGTTAGGTGAAGTCGTGCCAATGATGGCATTAACTGTCTATGCATCTGTTTTTGGCAGCAGTCAACATCCCCTGTGGCTTATTTCATTGGTCTTTATTGCTGCATTGATTTTGTTTAAACGATTTCGTTCATTTTTTAGTTTCTTTGAACGCATCAACAAATCAACCACACAACTAGACATTCGGTTGGCCTTCTTTTTAATCGTCACCTTAGTGACAATTGCTGAATCAGTCGGTGCCGAAAGCATCCTAGGCGCCTTCTTGGCCGGCATTGTGCTGAAATTACTTCAGCCACACGAAGACACCCGCGACAAACTTGATTCATTTGGTTACGGTCTACTCATTCCCATTTTCTTTATTATGAGTGGAGTCACATTAAACATTCCTAAACTACTGTCTGATCCCAAAACTGTGATTTTAATTCCGCTCTTTTTTATCGCTTATATTGTGGCCAAGTTGGCCGTAGCATTAATTTTAAAACAACGATTCAAACAGCAAAATGCATTTGCTGGCGGGGCATTGAACATGGCTACTATTACACTTGTTTTGGCAGTACTAAAAGTAGCTAACAACATGCACGTCATTACCAGCCAGCAATCAGGTGCTTTTATTTTGGCCGCAGTCATTACCTGCGTTATTGCACCATTACTATTTAATCACCTGTATACGGCTGAACCTGAAGATAAGCGCAAATTAACCGTTCATTTTATTGGCACCAACATTGCCACCATCCCCGTTGCTCAGCAATTAACTCAAAACAGCTATGACATTACGATGTACACAGATAAAGAAAAGAACTACCACGCATTTAACAGTGAAACACACGTTGAACTACTAGACAGTCTGACAACTGATGAAGTCGTCGCACAAAAGGTATTCAATACCGATATTCTAGTGTTGGGGCATTTTGACGCCATGAAAAATTATCGGTTAGCGCTAGCAGCAAAACAATTTGGTGTGCCACGTGTCATTGCTCGGTTTGAGGATCGTAACATTCTGAAAAACGAAGCCGAAGATGAACTAACATCTGCTGGTGTAGAGGTTTATAACACACCTGAAATCAATATCAGTTTACTACGGAGCTTGATCGAAGTGCCATCAACCTTTGAAATTCTTCAAAATACCCAAGCAGCAATTTACGAAGTGAATGTCAAAAATCGCCGTTACACCGGCACTTCAATTCGGAATTTACCTTTTATCTCAGCCATTACAATTAGCCAAATATACAGAAATGGCCGCTTCATTAAACCAACTGGTGACACTCTGATTCAACTCAACGATAAATTAATTTTTACTGGTAACAAAGAACAAGCACCTGCCATTCGAGAGGCTTTGGGGCGCCTCAATACTAACTAATGCGCGCTCATTTTAAACGCTAACTATGGTAAACTTAACAGTAGGATACTCATTATATGTTTCTTATAAAGGAGTTCAATTAAAATGGCTGTTAAAGTTTATTTTGTTCGTCATGGGCAAACTTACCTTAATCTATATAACCGCATCCAGGGATGGTCTGATGCACCACTAACCAAAAAAGGGCTCGAGGATGCCAAACGTGCTGCACAAGTGCTCAAACCAATTAAATTTGATGCCGCATTCAGTAGCGATTCCAGTCGTGCGGTGATCACAGCACGCACCATTTTAGCTGCTAACCCCTCCTCGTTAACCGAACCAATCACTGACCCAGACTTTCGCGAAGAGTTTTTTGGCTACTTCGAGGGTGCGGATGGCGCCCACACCTGGGATTTTTTGGGACGGCCACTTGGGCTAAACACCATCAGCGAAATGATCGCGGGTCTCTCCATGGAAAAAGTACGAGACATGATTCATGATGCCGATCCCTATGGCACTGCTGAAGACAACGTCACTTTCTGGCAACGACTAGATCGTGGTTTCGAGCGATTACGCCAACAACCGGATGAAACTAATGTTTTGGTAGCATCACACGGAACCGTTTTGCGCTCCATTATTAGTCGTTTTGCGCCTGAAATGGACTCCTCGGCATCCCCTAAAAATGGCAGTATCACCCGTTTAAGTCTCACTCCAACGGATACCAAAGTCGACTTTTTCAATCAATTAACATTACCATCAAATATTTAGCTAGCTGAAGGGAGCTTTATATGGAAACTACTCAAGCAACCCAACCTGTGATTATTGCAGGTTTAAATAATAATCAGGCCAACTTCGATTATTCAATGTCTGAACTTGGTAATCTGGTGGCTGCCAACCAAATGACAGTTGCAGAGACAATGATTCAAAACTTGGAACGACCAAACCCAGCCACTTATTTTGGTAAGGGAAAAGTTGAAGAACTGACCCAGTTAGCTGCCTCTTTGGCAGTCGATACTGTGGTCGTGAACGATGAGCTGACTCCTAGTCAGATTCGCAACCTAGAAGAACAGTCCAAGGTACGCATTATTGACCGTACTGCTTTAATTCTGGAAATTTTTGCTCAACGGGCACAAACTAAAGAAGCTAAACTCCAAGTTGAAATCGCACAATTACAATACCGTCTGCCACGATTGCGAACTAGCGTTAATCAACGACTAGACCAACAAACTGGGGCTGGTGGCGGTAGTTTTACCAACCGTGGTGCTGGTGAAACCAAGTTGGAAATGAATCGACGAACAATTAAGAATTCTATTTCACATTTACGTGCTGAACTAAACGAAATCGATAAGTCAGCGGTGACACGGCGGGCACAACGAGATAAAAATGATATTCCTAATGCTGCTTTAGTTGGTTACACCAATGCTGGCAAATCAACCATCATGAACGGCTTAATCAAATTATTTGGCATTGATGATGACAAACAGGTATTTGAAAAAGATATGTTGTTTGCCACCCTTGATACTAGTGTGCGGCAATTAACATTACCTGATAACAAACAGTTTTTGCTGAGTGATACAGTCGGCTTTGTTAGCCAACTGCCAACCCACCTAGTTGAAGCATTTAAATCAACTTTGGCCGAAGCAGCCCAGGCAGACTTGTTAATTCAAGTAATTGATTATTCGGACCCACATTATAAAGAAATGATGCAAACCACTGCAGACACACTGGCAGAAATTGGCATCAAAGATATTCCAACGATTAACGTGTTTAATAAAGCAGATAAACTGACAATCGAGTACCCCGCCCTCGAAGGCGATGACCAAATCGTCTTATCCGCACAAGATCCAAAGTCATTGCAAATGTTGGTTGATTTGATCCGACAACATCTGTTTAAAAACTTTGTCACTGCTGATCTTTTGATTCCATTTTCCAATGGTGATGTCGTTTCATTTTTGAATGATCAGGCTAACATTATTAAGACTGAATACTTAGCAAATGGCACTAAGTTAAAAGTTGAATTGTCTAAAGTTGATTTAGAACGATTCAAGCAATACGTAGTTTAGCAGCATTCTTTTTAAATAACTCAAAATAACCTAAGTTTAGTGGCAGAGGAAAATCACCTCCGACAGCAAACCTAGGTTATTTTAGATTATTAATTTATTTAGACTGAATGACAGAACTACGCCACAATTGATAGGCTGTCCAACAACTCACTGCTACAATTAACCAGCCTAACACTGCCAGCGGCAAACTTTTGACCACAGTAGCAGCGATTACTACCCCAATTATACCGCCAATGATGAACCCAAGCATGCCTCGCAAAGAATACCGTTTTGTGCGCATAAAGTTCAGGCTAACAGCCGGCATTAGCAAAGCACACGATAGCATCATAATGGGAAATGCAGCAATTGGCTTAAGGCCAAGAAAGTAAACCAGCACCATGCAAGGAGCATACAGGCCCACACCGGCCGCCATTAACATTCCCAAAATAAAATTGCCGCCTACACCGATTGCTAGTAGCCAGCCGGTCAAACCCATCGCATTGTTGTGGATGGCAATAATCGACACCCAGCCCATTTTATTAATCGCCATTAGGATCGAAGTCACGATTAGAGCAATTGCCATTATTCTTTGAATCATCGCCTGATCCAACCGAACAACAACCTCGCTGCCAATCACTGCGCCAACAATTGCTGCCAGAACCATTGCCACCAAGGTTGTAATATCCACTTTAACCACCGTCACAAAAAACAGGGCTTCAGTAATGGTCGGAATTGCGTGGGCGACATTCATTGTACCTGGTAAATTACGTTCGTCGTCTAAGTAATTCGTGACTTGAAACAAGGTTGTCGTAGTGACGAAGCTGCCCACACCCAATGTGTCGAGAAAATCAGCCACAAGTCCAATTCCGCCACCCAAAAAATTATCACGGATTACAAATGGTGCTTTGGCCTGCTGCAGTTGATAAATAATTAAGCCCAGCAAACCAACCAAACAAAAAATTAATAGACCAACAATCAAATTAATCATGTATTTACTCCAAAATTTTAGTTACCAAATAACAGTCTACAAAATTTTGCCAGAAAACACCAACGAAAATGATTAATTTAATGCATGCAAACTCTTCTCACCATTCACAATTGCCACCACATCATTCAAGCCAATCTCAACGATATTCTTAATGGCGGTATTTGTGAAAAAAGCTGAGTGGGGCGTAATTAAAACATTCGGCATTGCTTTCAACACTTTGTAATCTGCCGGAACCTGTGCTGGCTTGACCTGATGTTCAAAAAATAAGTTTTCGTCAGCCAATGTATCCAGTGCCGCACCAGCAATTTCATGTTGCTGTAACGCATCAATTAGTGCATCCGTATCAACCAACCCACCACGAGCCATATTAATAAAATAGGCCGTTGATTTCATTTGATGGAGTGTTTGGGCATTAATCAAGTTAGTTGTTGCAGCCGTTAATGGCGTATGAATCGTAACAATGTCAGCCTGGCTTAATAAAGTATCTAAGTCGACATATTCTAAATAAGGCGTCAATTCCACATTATATACCGGATCTGTGGCAATCACCTTTGCCCCCAATGCGGTATAAATTTGCGCCGATGCACCGCCAATGTGACCAGCCCCAATTACTCCCACTGTCAAATCATGAATTTCGCGACTAATCATGTTATTCCAGGTAAAATCACCATTGGCCATTCGTTGGTCAAAATATCCTAATTGGCGAATCAACCGCATTGCTTGGGTCACCCCTAATTCTGCAATCGCTCTGGGCGAATATGCCGGAATGTTGGTCACGGTCAAACCATTCTCCGTTGCCAATTTCAAATCTAGCATTTCATAGCCCACCATTCGCGCGGTAATTTGCTTAATACCGTACGATGCTAATTTTTGATAGATGACCGGATCCTTAGTTGGAATTGTTTGCTGAATATCAATACCGTCATAACCCCGTGCCAATTCAACTGTGGCTGCGGTTAAATCCGCAGTCACTTGTGTGATCTCATGGCCATTTTTTTGCGCCCATGCCTCAATATATGGCTTTTCTTCTGCCAATACACTGTACATAATGATTTTCATTCTTGTTACTCCTTTGACAATTTGGTTACATCTAACTCCCGCAGTCGTTGAAACGCTAATTTTAGTGTCTCTAACGGCTGAGTAGCGGCGATCCGAATAAATCCTTCACCTGCTTGTCCAAATGCCAGCCCCGGTACCACAATTATACCTGCTTGTTGTAATAATTGCTCCGCAAACTCAACTGAACCAAGACCGGTTTTACGAATATCAACAAACGCATAAATTCCACCCTCAATTGGCGCAACTGACAACCAATCAGTTACAGCAATCTGGTCATTAATATATGTCAATCGTTCAGCAAATGCCTGGGCAAATGAAGGAATAAATTCATCTGCGTGCGTAATGGCAAAAAGTGCGACATTTTGCGATGGTGTCGGTGCCGAATAGGTGATGCCTTCATTAACCAGCTTGGCGGCTGTTACCAAATATTCTGGTCCAAGTAAATAACCGATCCGCCAGCCAGTCATCGCATAGCTTTTCGACATGCTACCCAACGTTACAGTATTTTCAGGTGCAAAAGTCGCAAATGGAATAAATTTTTGTCCGGGCATGAGATAGTCAGAGTAAACCTCATCAGCTAACACAAAAATATGATGTTGTTTAGCAATCTCAGCTAATTGCTTGGCTTCACTATTACTCATGACATTGCCCGTTGGATTATTGGGTGAATTAATGATCACTGCTTTCGTATGAGACGTGATCAGTTTTTCAACTGCTTTCGGATCAATTGCAAAGCCGTTTTCAGCTGAATTAGCCAAAATCACAGGCACCCCACCAGCAGCCTTCACTTCTTCTGGATATGGTGAGAAACTAGGCTGTGGCACGATCACTTCATCACCAGGATTAAGCAACACGGCCAACGCCAAAAATAATGCATGGGAAGCACCCACTGTTACCCTAATTTGCGGCATCGTAAAAACTAAATTAAATTTGGTTTGATAATAATCCCCGATTGCTTGGCGTAGTTCAGGGAGACCATTGGCTTCGGTATAATGAGTCATCCCCTGCTTAGTTTTAGCAAATGATGCTTCAATAATGGCTTGCGGTGTCGTAAAGTCAGGATCACCGATTGACAAATCAATGGCATTTTTAGTGGTCGCCGCCAACGTGCCAATATCGGCCAAAATGTTTGGTTCTGGATGCTGGTATCGCTTAGTTAAATATGAACTATCCAATTGAAAAAGCCTCCTCAAATGTAACAGTGAAAGGGACTGCATCAATCAATGCGTCCCGACACTCCAAAAATATCTAAATAATATTCGATTGACTGCTTAAATTGTATCGTTTTTCGACTAGACTTAAGATTCGTGATAAGCCAAAGGTAAGCACAAAGTAAATTAATGAAGCAAATACTAACGGAATAAACGGCTTGAAACTGGCACCTTGAATCACACCAGTTTGGAACATCAATTCACCAACACCAACCACCGAAACAATCGACGATTCCTTAATCACTGCGATGAATTCATTCCCTAACGCTGGTAGGATATTCTTAAATGCCTGTGGTAACACAACATGCCGCATGGCTAGCGCTGAATTTAAGCCCAGCGAACGGGCCGCTTCATTTTGCCCACTATCAACTGAATTTAAACCACCACGAATTATTTCGGCCACATATGCGCCACTGTTTAATCCCATCGCAAGCGCACTGGAAACAAACGCTGATACATGCAAACCAATAACTTGTGTTCCGAAGAAAACAATGAAAACTTGAACTAGCAAAGGCGTGCCTCGCGTGTATTCAATGTAAATAACACTAAGCCACTTTAAAATTTTAACCTTACCACGACGCAGCAATGCTAGTACTGTCCCCAACATTGTTCCAATCACAACGCCGATAAATGCCAGGGCAACTGTGAACTAAGCCCCCTTAACATAGTAACTGCCGTACTCCTTGAAAAAACTTTGTTTAGAAAACATTAACTTATTAGCCGCTTTTTGGTATTTCGGCATTAATTTTTGCGATTTGATTTCATCAATTGATTGATTTACTTTGGCCGTCAATGCCGGTGAATCTTTTGGCAAAGCAACAGCCGTATTTTTGATGGAATTAGTGAATCCTGGATTAATGAGGGTTAAACTCTTATTTTGATCTACGTACGCCTGCCCCACTGGTCCTTCAGCAACAATCGCATCGATTTTCTTGTTTTCTAACTGCAACACTAAATCGGTAAATTTAGCTAATGAAGTTACTTTAGAACCCGTTAGCTGCGTCTGGGCTAATTCTTCTTGTGTTGTTTGTTTTTGCGCTCCCACGCTAACATTATTAAAATCCATTGTTGTCTTGTACTTATCAACGTCTGATTTCCGGATCAGAATTTTTTGCTTGGCGGCTAAATACGTATGCGAAAAAGTTACCTCTTTAGCCCGTTCCGGCGTTTTAGACATGCCCGAAATGATCATATCAATTTTTCCAGTTTTCAATGCGCCAAGTAAACTATCAAATTGCATTTCATCAATCCTCAGTTTGACCCCTAAATCCTTAGCAATTTTTTTGGCAACATCGATATCGAACCCGACAATTTTATCTTTTCCTTTAATCGTCTTATGGAACTCATATGGTGGATAATCCGCGGATAGTCCCACCGTGATGTACCCCTTTTTCTTGATGCTTTGTAAGTACTGGTCTGTTTGTGCTGCTTGCACATTTTGCTGTGGCACCAATAATGATAAACTACCGACTAAAATCGTCACTACTAAAATAATGGCTAACCACAAATGGATTGTCTTTTTCATCTTGCTCCTCCTCACCCAATTTTTAATTGATGGATTGACTTTACACTAAAATTAATATTTATGCAAGATTTTTCTTCTTATATTCACAATTTAGCCTATTATTCATCAGATAATGTATATTATTAGCTGATTTTGCAACAAAAAAACTGCCTTATTTTAACGTAAGGCAGTTTCAAATTAAAGCAGCACTTGTTTATTTGTTATCAGCAGGGTCTTTGACAATCACAACATCACATTTTGCATTTTGAACCACATAATTAGTATTTGACCCAATTAACACTCGCTCTAATCGATTCAAACCAGTGGCTCCTAGTACAATTAAATCAACATTTTCTTTTTTTGGTAATTCTTCGGCCAACTCTGTTTTAGAATCGCCATAATAAATCTTGGCGTCTACTGGAATCCCAGCTTGTTTAACTTCATCGGTACACTTTTCTAAAAAGTCCCGAATTTGTTGACGTGAGTCATCCAACATCACCGGATCCATCCGGTAAGTTGCACTAGCACCACCAGCTAATGCCACGAACTTGGCATCATTTTGAACAGTGACCAATAAGATATTGGCATCTGCCAGTTTAGCTAACTGAATCGCCCGTTCTAATGCCAGTTTCGATTGTTCTGAACCATCAATTCCGACCATGATTTTTTGATACTTTTCCATTTTGTTGGCCTCCTTTGTCAAAGACAAGTCTAAGAGTAACTAAAACTATTTTCTAATACAAGTCTACCAACATTTTTTATTTTTGACCAGCAATAACCTATGTCTTCAAAAAAACTTCTAATTTGGCCGCAGTTTCAAAACTAATTATTTGCTTTCTATCAGCGAAATGAATACGCTTACATTGGAAAGTTGCACTGTCAGAAAGGAATGATCGTAATGGATTTCAAACATGTTACTATTGTCGGAAGCGGTGTGTTAGGCGCACAAATTGCGTTTCAAATTGCATTCAAGGGCTTCAGAGTCACCGTTTATGACATCAATGATGAAGTTTTAGTCAATGCCAAGGTTAAAATGGCTAATTTGGAAACGACCTATAAGGAGGAAGTTGCTAAAGCGGAAAGCAGTTTTGAAAAATCAACTTCCGACCTATCTTACAATACGAACTTGTTACCTGGTTTGAATCAAAAAGTTACTGATGCGATTAATCAATCAAAACATTCTGTTTCATCTACATTAGCCCGTATTAATTACACAAGCGATCTTAAGGCAGCTGTGGCAGACACTGATTTAGTCATTGAAGCCATTCCTGAAGTGGCTGAAATCAAGCATAAATTTTACAAACAGTTAGCTCCTCTAGCGCCAGCCAAAACGATTTTTGCGACTAATTCATCAACCCTGATTCCAAGTATGTTTGCTGCAGATACAGGGCGACCAGATCGATTTTTAGCACTCCACTTTGCCAATGAAATTTGGAAAAATAACACTGCTGAAATCATGGGGCACGCCGAAACCGATCCAGCCATTTTTCAGCAAGTGATTGAATTTGCTAAGGCAATTGGCATGGTGCCAATTCCAGTACAAAAGGAACAATCTGGCTATATTTTAAATTCAATTTTAGTACCCTTCCTAGATGCAGCTGAGATGCTGTACCTAGAAGGTATTGGTGAGCCAGAGATGATCGATAAAACTTGGATGCTGGCTACTGGTGCTCCCCAAGGACCATTCGGCATTCTGGACGTTGTCGGCATTACAACTGCATTTAACATTATTGAAAACTACGCAGCCACAACGGGTAATCATCAATATGATCAGTTAGCGAACTTATTGAAAACTAACTTTATTGACCAAGGTAAGCTTGGCGTCAGCTCAGGTGAAGGTTTTTACCATTATCCAAACCCTAAATACGCTCAACCTGGTTTCTTGGAATAACAATCTCAGTTACAAAAAAGGATCATCTGAAAAATTGTGCTAAGCCATGTCAAATTGATAGGGCCTAGCACAAATCAGAGATCCTTTTTATTTTTTGAATGTGGAGCTAGTTGTTTCCACTCCAAACCGGTCATTAATCAATTGCTGTAATTCTTCAATTGCTTCTTTTGCCCGTTTAGATTGCTCGGCATTAATCGATTCAATTATCAACACTGCATTTGTGGTGTTTTCTGTCAGCATTGTTCGTTGTGCTTCACGCCAATTAAAGCAGCGACAAATTGCGCCAGTTTGATCATAATAAATGACCTCACCAGTCAAAGCGGGCGCGTCTTCTTCTGCACCCAGTGGCAAAAATTGTTCGCCGCCCTTAGCAACCCCTAAGTGCAGCTCTCCGTCCATTGCATTTAAATCCTCACCACCACAAGGTACACCATGCTTTAATGACATACTGTTATAAATATCAACTAATGGATTGATGGTGCCGAGTTCTTTTCCTTGGCTTACTCGTTTTAATAATGCTTCAATCGATGACCGGGCACCCTTTTTCGTTTTAAATTTCGTGAATGCCTCGCGCCATTGGGCAACCACTGGGTTTTCGCGAAATGGCTCGGTTTGAATATATTGTTGTGCTTCTTTTTCGGCTGCGCTCAACAACTGTTCATAAAAAGCAGTATCTTCATCGTTATTGTTAAGTCTCTTGGCAACTAGCGAGTAAATAGTTGCGTCTGGAAATAATTCCCAAAATTCATTATCAATAATCATTAATTTAACCTCCAGTCAAAATCTGAGCAAATAATCCAATTATTTAAATTCATTGTGTTCCTTGGCTGTATAGTTGAGCACATCGATCCTAATCACACCGACATATTCAAGGTCATGTTCTTTAATATTATCCCATGTGTGACCAGTTTCATGTACTAGCAATAGTTCCAACGCATGTTTTTTGGTGGCCCGATCATCGACCAACACAGCCTTACCTGTGCCAATAATACTGCGATAGGCAAATGAGTGGTCGCCCGGATCATCAGTTTTAGGTAACATCAAGCGCCCGCCGTTGTCAATTTGAAAACCAACATTGCCATTTTGACTAACTAAATCACGTTTTTTACCCTCAGGCGCGCCATGTAAATAAATAGTCAAACGATGCTGCTCATCAAACTCGTAACCATAATTTGTTGGCACAACATATGGAAAATCGCCGTCCATAATTGCTGTATGAATCACTTTAGATTCGCTCAAAATATTTTCAATCTCTTTAAAATCCGTTACTTCTCTGTCCTGGCGTCTCATTGGTAAGATCTCCTTTTACCTCAACTTAGCGCATCTGTGACCAAATTTCAATCAAAAATTTTGCTTAGCTACGTAAAGGGAACGATACCCAATTCGTATCATTCCCTTTACTAGGCTGCCATTAGAAATTACTGCTTTAGCAGTTAGTTCTTTGGACAGCGTAGTATGCTCAGAATCTATGCACTTTTTTTATCACTCTATGCTAATCTTCGTTCCAAATAGCGTGATAGCAGTGACAATGCGTAACAAACCACAAAATACAAAACTGCTAATGCAATGAACATCGGAATGATGTAATTTGAATTCTGTCCGTAAATGATCTGAGCATGGTACATCATTTCTGGCAAAACAATAATCGTTGCCAACGAAGTATCCTTAACTAACGAAATGAATTGACTGACTAGTGCTGGAATCATATTCTTCATTGCTTGTGGCAACAAAATGATTCTCAAGGCCTGCCAATAGGTAATCCCATTTGATTTGGCACCCTCCATTTGACCTGGGTCAATCGCCACAATTCCTGAACGAACAATTTCAGCGATCATCATGGATTCAAACACAGTCATTGCCAAAATTGCTGCCTCAATAATTGCTGGTTTAAACCCTAAGTTTGGCAATCCAAAATACGTAAAGAAAATAATTAATAGTAGTGGTAGGTTCCGAATTAAATCAATCACAAATCCGACAACTGCCGACACATACTTAATCTCAGAGTACCGAATAACTCCTAAAATCGTCCCAATTATATAACTGAATATAATTGATGCGACTGACACTTCCACCGTAATCCACAGTCCCTGAAGCAGGTAGCGGATATTAATCCATGAATATGCATCAATAAAATTTTGCATTTCCCGCCACCTCCTAGGCTAGTTTCTTTTCCAAGTGCCGCATGTAATAGCTTAACGGCATTGTGATAATTAGATATAAAACACCAACCGCAAAAAACGTCGACATTGTTTGCAGTGTGTCGTTTGCCACCATATTGCCTTCATACATTAAATCAAAGCCAGCCACGAAAGCTAACACTGATGAATTCTTCACTAAGTTAATAAATTGGTTCCCTAACGGTGGAATTACAATCTTAAACGCTTGGGGCAAAATAATATAGCGCATTGATTGCCAAAAGCTTAAGCCATTTGATTGAGCGCCTTCCATTTGTCCCTCGTCAACAGACTGAATTCCTGCTCGCACAGTCTCAGCAATGAAAGCAGACGTATAAATAGTTAATCCAATCGTCCCGGCTGTAAAGCCATTCACCTTAACCACGTACAATGGCAGCACGACAAAGAAAAACATCGTGATAACCAGTAATGGGATATTACGAAAAACCTCGACATACACATTACCAATGATTCGCATGGCCTTGTTTGGCATAATTTCAAAGATCGCAAACAATGAACCGATGATTAAGCTGAAAAATAATGCAATGATGCTGCATAACAGCGTTTGTCCCAGACCATATAACAATGATGGCCATTGCGTCGCAAAAATATGAATCATGAGCGCTTCATCTCCTCATAGTTAAATCCTTTGACGTTACCAAACCATTTCTTCAAGATCTTGTTGTACGTACCGTCTTTTTCGACTGCCCGCAACGCTTTGTTCAATCGATTCTTAAATTTAGTTTGCCCTTGATCAACTGCAATTCCGTAAGGTTCCTTAGTAAATGAGCCCCCAACGACCACATAACCTGGGTTTTCAACGGACATCCCAAATAAAATTCCATTATCAGTGGTTAGTGCCTGACCCTGGCCAGATTTAAGCGCCGTCAATGCCTGGGCATAATCAGATAGTTGCAGCACCTTTGCTTTGGGGGCATAAGTGCCGATATTTTGAACTGAATTTGAACCAGTAACACCTAAAACAACGGCGCCTTTTTTATTCAAATCCTTAACGCTGTGAATTGGGCTGCCCTTTTTAACTAAAATAGCCTGTCCAGCATTGAAATACGACTTCGTGAAGTCGACTTGCTTTTCGCGCTCTGGGGTAATGGTCATTGTGGCGATAATTGCATCAATATTGCCATTACGTAATAACGGTACCCGAGTTTGACTAGTAACTGGCACAAAGACAGCTTTGCCATCCTTGCCAAGAATTTCCTTGGTCAGTGCTTTGGCCATATCAATTTCAAAGCCTTGGACTTTACTATTTTTAATATCCATCAAACCAAACAATTTGGTATCTGCCTTAACACCCCATGTGATCGTATTACTTTTAATATCATTTTGTAATACATTTTGATCCGACAAGGCTGATTTCGTGCCACAAGACGACATCGTTACCAACAACAATGTCAGGGCAGTCAACATACCAATGAAACGCCATTTTCTTTTCATGGCTGTCCCTCCCTTACTTGTGCACAATAATTTTGCTTAAGAATTGACGAGCACGTTCATTAGTTGGTTCACCATCAAAGAATTGTTCTTTACTGTCGTCTTCAAGAATTTTACCATCTGCCATGAAAATAACTCGGTCACCCACTTCACGAGCAAAGCCCATTTCATGCGTCACCACCAACATTGTCATACTTGAATCACGAGCAATGTCTTTCATAACATTTAACACATCATCAATCATTTCAGGGTCCAATGCTGAGGTTGGTTCATCAAATAACAGGCACTTGGGCTTCATGGCCAAGCTACGTGCAATCGCAATTCGTTGTTGTTGACCACCAGATAATTGGCGTGGATAACTATCGGCTTTACTTTCCAAGCCCACTTTTTTCAACAAACTCATTGCTAGTTCTCTATTTTCTTTATCACCGCGCTTCAACACAATTTTAGGGGCTAACATAATGTTTTGTAGCACAGTTTTATTCGCATATAAATTAAAATGTTGAAATACCATTCCAACATTCTTACGAATTTTGTTTGGATCTGTTTTTTTATCAGCTAAATCATAACCATTGACAATTAATTTACCTTGTTGAATTGGTTCCAACCCATTAATTGTTCGGATTAACGTGCTTTTTCCCGAACCTGAAGGTCCAATTAACACAACAGTTTCGCCAGCCTCAACGGTCAAATTGATGTCCTTTAGCGCTTGAAAATCACCATAATATTTTTGAACATCATGAAACTCGATCATTGACATACAAATCCCCTCCACTCTTCCATCTTAGTTACTTAATCAAGTTAAAATTCACATTTCAATTTAATAAAGATTAGAATAAATTTTAAACCAAATTAACGATAAGGTCAAAATTTAATCATACGAATAGCGCACTTTTACACACATTCTTTCGATTATTAAGCAATTAACCCCAGAAACAATTGAATAGTTTGTGGTTTGATAACCAAATCAGCATTTAACCAGTTAAGCATAGCTTAGCAGTAAACTCGTTTTTATCATTAATAACAAAAAAATACCGGTACCCTGTTTTAAAATTAAAACCAGCGCACCGGTATGTGAGACTTGATTGCCACCAATTAACCGCGAGTAGCTACATTTTCTTTAATTCGCTTCATTGCCTCTTTTAAATTATCCATCGAAGCAGCATAGCTAATTCTGACATACCCCTCACCGCCGGGACCGAATGAACTACCGGCAACCAACGCCACTTTATTTGTATAAGCTAAGTCATGACAAAATGACTTGTCGTCAACATTCCAACTGGCAGGAATCTTCGCAAATAGATAGAATGCTCCTTCCGGTTGGTGGGCCGAAAAGCCCATTTCAGTCATTTTTTCATAAACAAACTGAGCCCGTTGCTGGTATTCCTTCTTCATCTCAGGACCATCTTCAAAGCCATTTTCAAAAGCTTCTTGTGCGGCATCCTGGGCCACCCGTGTAGCAGTGGTTACAGAATATTGATGAATCTTGGCCAACTGATTAACAATTGGAGCGGGGGCACACAAAACACCAATCCGCCAACCAGTCATCGCATGTGATTTAGACACACCATTGATCAGCAAAGTTTGGTCTGGTAGGTACTCAGCGATTGAAACATGCTTGTCACCATAAGTTAGTTCACTGTAGATTTCGTCAGCAATGACAAAAATATCATATTTTTTTAACACAGCTGCAATTGCAGCTACATCTTCACGACGATAGGTCATTCCAGTTGGGTTAGAAGGAAAGTTAAGGACAACCGCCTTAACAGAATCGCCGTTTTCCTTGATCGCTTGTTCCAATTTTTCTGGCGTCAAAACAAAGTGGTTGTCAGATGTATCTAAAAAGACCGGTTCTGCGCCGTTAACTTTTGTAATTGGAATATACATGGGCCAAATTGGGGTTGGAATAATCACTTTATCGCCACGATTGACAACTGAACTGACCGCAGTCCAGATCGCTTCGGTAGCACCAACAGTGACAATAACGTTATCGGCAGTATAGTTTAATTGATATTTTTTATCTAAAAAATTGGCAACCGCACTTCGAAGCCCTGGTGTTCCGTTTGATGGCGCATAATGCGTATGATTTTCTTTAATACTTTCGATTGCAGCATTTTTGACATGCTCTGGTGTATTAAAATCTGGTTCACCAAGTGTTAATTTGATAATTCCTGGAATTTTAGAAACTTCCTGATCAAACGATCGAATATCAGATGGTGTCACCTGACTCAAATCGTCACGCATTCGATCAATTAAACGTTGTACCCGTTCTGCCATGTTATTACCCCCGCTTAGATTAGAATTTGATTAAAATATAATGACAATCATAGCAATTTATTTCACAAGAGTCAAAATAAATTCAGGATTACTTGGCAGTGAACCTAAATTACGCCTTATTTTTATAAGCAACCTTGACATTTAGTCCATAGGCCTTGTCACGTACAATCGTCGTTTGACTCCGGCCCGCAATCTTCTCAGGACCATCCGTAATAAAGACATTGGCCAAAAATAACTGATAATTTTGCCGGGCCGTCACGACTTCTGTTAAGCCCACACTGGTTAAATGTCCCACTGCTAATCGTTCCATCTGGTTAACCCCAATATAGACTTCTAGCCGGGAGCCGGTTGGCACGAGCTCAAAATATGGCACTGTTTGGTCCGGTCGCAGCGCTGGCACAGAGCGATGTTCTTGCCGGTTGTAATCAATAATTTCACGTTCACTCATCTGATCGTAATCAGTCACCAATAAATTTTGCTCAATCAACTGTCTGACGACTCGATTTAAATTGGTTTGTTCGTGCACGTTTAATTCAACGTTAGCTGGCAAAATCTGGTCATTAGTAAACAGTCCATTTGCTGGAATAGTTGGTGTGGCGGTTCGTCTCTTCTTTTCTTCTTCTCCAACCCGACGACCGCCAAGTAATTTTTCAATCTTAGGTGATGGGTCCCACTTGGTCGTCTTATTAGTGAAATAGTAAATTACGTTCATCGCAATTGCGTACATGATTACCAAAAATGCCAATGAAAATAAGATCCCACGGAACCATGCGTGATTAATCAAAAGGCGAACCGCAACATACAATAAATACCAGTTACCGACAAAGCCAACCGCTGTATACAGTTGATTTTTTAATTTTAAATTCACATTAAAGTAGCCCAGTGAATGGTTAATCATATCTAAAAAGCTAAGCATAATGCCACTCCTTTCCTAACATTATTCTGCAGATTCGTCCGTTGTCGTAGCAGCACTAGATGAAGACTGGCTAGAAACGGAACTGCTGGAACTTGAATTAGCAACCGAACTCGAGCTAGCTGCACTTGTATCATCACTATCATCAGTTGTCGTGCTTTCGGCACTCGAGGTCTCAGTACTACTGATACTAGATGATGTATCATCTTTTCCCGACGACTCTTTGCTGGATTCACTTGAACTCGACACAGAGCTTGTTTCCGTGGTGGAACTGCTAGTCGAACTAGTCGTCACTGCAGCTCCTTCATTTGTATTAGTTGCCTTATTAACCACCACGTTCGTCGCACTCAAAGCTAGCACTAACGATACAATCGCAAATGGTGTAATAAATGGTGGGGTTCGATAAGCCATATTAGATTCTCCTTTACTAAAAACTCGTTTCGGGATTTAAGAGAAACTCCCGTACTTTTCTTTACTATTTTAAACCAAACTGATGTAGTTTTGCTTGAAAGTAATATTAAGGATTAGATAAGATCGTCAATTAATTCACGTGCGCAATAAAAAAGACAACCACCGGTAAATCAAATTGCCGATCATTGCCCAACTATTACATTAACTCGCATTCTTCTGACACTGAGCGCACAAACCAACTAGTTCAAACCGGTGCCCCGTGATTTTCGCTCCCGGTAATTGGCGTTCAAAAAAGCTCATATCAATCGGGCACATTTCAATTTCAGTGACCCGCCCGCAATTTTGACAGACAAAATGGTGATGGTGTTGGTTAGCATAGTCACACTGATATTTGACCTGCATTTGGTCATTTTTAACGTGGGTTTCAACAATGCCAATTTCTTCAAATTCCTTCAAATTACGATAGATTGTATTGTGGCTCACGCCAGGATATAGTTGCCGCAAATATGAATCAACCGCGGTGACATCCGTATAGTGGTCTTTGTGTTGCGCTAGATATTCAACCAACGACTTACGCTGTTTTGTTACCTTGTAGTGACTCGACTGTAGAATAGTCAATGCTTGCGTCATATCAACATTCATAAAAACGGCCTCATTTTCCTAAATAATAATGGTTACAGTTTACCATAATTTGCTAGGAAACTAAACTGATCGCGTTTCAGCTTGAATACTTGCTACCAGCCGATCCAATTCACCTTGTGTTTGTTGCCAATCGTCATTGACGATTAAATGCGCGGTTTTGGTCAAACTGGGCGGCAAACGTAAATCTCGCTGATACTCGGCACTTGAAATACGTTGCTTGAGCGGCTTAGTCTGGTCACCACGCTCAGTCAGGCGTGATACCAATGCTTGTGGGTGGCTGACGGTTAGAAAAATAATGACTGCCTGAGCACCTAATTGTTCATGGTAAGTTTGTGCACCTTTGGTATCTAACACAATTGAAATTAATGGATTTTTTCCCCAGGCCTGGTCCAGTGCTTCATAAGAAGATCCATATTGATGATGATCATAATCCACCCGTTCCAGCAAATGAAGTTTGGCCATCGAAGCATCAGTTTCAAAGTGATAATCAACATTATCAATTTCACCAGGTCGTGGTGCCCGGGTGGTATGGGTAATTACCTGAGGCATCCCATATTTTTTTGCCAAATAACTACTAACAGTTGTTTTTCCTGAACCGGTTGCGCCGGTAATTACTAATACTCGCTTCATCAATTCCAATCCCATCTTTTAATTTTGCAAATATTGATTTGCCTGATCCAATAATTCCTTTAAATTATCATAGGTTAATCGAGTCCTAGCTGCATCATAGTTGAACCACGCAGCATTTTTAATTTCGGCGGCTTGTAAACTGATGACCTGTTGTGCGGTTACCTCTGCAGTATAGAGCGTCATTTGTTTGTGATTGCCATTTGGTAAATCGTATTCAGTTGCCACTTTAAAATCAGTATTGATTAGTAAATCTAATTGCGTTTCTTCCATTATTTCTCGCCGAGCTGTTTGCGATAATGTTTCACCACTTTCGACATGGCCTTTAGGAAAACCCCAAAAATTACCTCGATTAGTACTTTGGAGGAGTAAATACTGGATACCTGCTGTATTTTTTTGATAAACAATTGCACCACTAGTAATTTCTAATGCCATTTTTTGCTCCTTATTTAATAATTATCATTGTTTTTTAATCTAATTAACAACTTGTTAAATCTTATTAACACTCACTCAAACTATATTTCATCTATCAAAAATTATCAATAACAGTTATAATTTTAATTGACTTTTAATCTTAACCAACGGTATGATAATTTCTAGTTTAAGCGCAATTATTCAATTAATCAAAGGTGGTTTAAGTTATGTCAGCAAAAATTTTTCGCAAGGAGAGTCTCGGTCGTTACTTGGAACGTGACAATCGTTTTACCAAAACGTTATCCGCGTTTGATCTCATTGCTTTGGGGGTCGGTGCCGTCATTGGTACCGGAATTTTCATTTTACCAGGGACGGTTGCTGCTACAACCAGCGGTCCTGGAATTATTTTATCATTTTTAGGCTCTGCAGTCGTTTGTGCACTGGCAGCGATGTGTTACGCAGAGTTTTCATCAGCATTGCCAGTTGCTGGTAGTGCCTATTCATATGGCAACGTGGTCATGGGAGAAATTGTCGGTTGGATTTTAGGCTGGGCCTTAATCCTAGAATACATGCTTGCTGTGGCTGCAGTGTCAACCGGTTGGGCGGCCTATTTCAATTCATTCATCGAGGGTTTTGGCTTGCACGTCCCTAAGGCACTGTCTGGTTCATTTAATCCAGCCGGTGGTACCTATATCAACCTAGTTGCAGTACTAATTGTTTTGGCAATCGCCTTTTTGCTATCTCGTGGGATGACGACCTCAGTTCGAATTAACAATTGGGCCGTGATTATCAAAATTGCAATCATCATTGTCTTTGTTTTAGTCGGCATGTTTTACATCAAGCCAACTAACTGGCACCCGTTTTTACCATATAAAATGAAGGGTGTTTTCCAAGGGGCTGCCTTGGTATTCTTCGCCTACTTAGGCTTTGACGCTGTTTCATCTTCTGCGGCAGAGGTTAAAAATGCCAAGAAAAATATGCCAATTGGAATTATCGGAACCCTACTCGTGGCCACCATTCTTTACATGGCAGTGGCGGTAGTCCTCACTGGAATGGTGAAATATACCAAACTAGATGTCGCCAACCCAGTTGCATTTGCACTCCAGGCAGTGAACCAAAACTGGACTGCTGGCTTAATTTCGATTGGCGCTTTAATCGGTATGTTCACTATGATGGTTACAATGATTTATTCCAGTTCGCGCTTAGTTTATTCAATTGGTCGTGACGGTTTATTACCATCATACTTGGATAAAATTGAAGCTAAACATAAAATCCCACGTAATGCGTTGATCACAGTGACGATTGTGATTGCAGCGATGGGCGGTCTGGTACCACTGGATGAATTAACCAGCTTGGTTAACATTGGTACATTGATTGCCTTTACGTTCGTGTCATTCGGCATTATCCCCCTGCGTCACCGCAAAGATATCAAAAACGAAGGTGGTTTCAAGGTGCCGTGGTACCCAGTACTACCAATCATTTCAGGAATTGCTTGCGTCGCCATGTTGACACAACTTAAGTTAGAAACATGGATCGCATCAGGAATTTGGTTTCTGATTGGCTTAGTACTTTACTTCTCTTATGGATTTTCGCATAGTAAATTAAACAAAAAAAGAGTGTGAACAAGGCCGCTAAGAGTTCGTAGGCTAAGTTAAAATAGGTAATTGAGTAATCGGTCTTTGATTACTTGATTACCTATTTTGATTTAGCCCTAGGACTCTGGCCTGGTAAACACGTCTCCGCAACAAAAATTAAAAGCGATCACCCCAACAAGTTTCCTGAATAAAATATTTTCAAAATAAAAATTTAATCCTATAAAGCATTAAAAACTGCAGGACGTGATTGCATCACCCACCGCTCTCTTTGGCAGCATTGCGGCAACGTGCTCCCAACCGCAAAAATCTGCGTGTAGCATAAAAACCTGCAGGACGTGATTGCATCACGCCCTGCAGGTTTTTTCGTTACACTCCGACTTTTTTACGCGGTTGGTCGCACTCTATTTGGTCATCTTAAACTCCAAAAATAAATCGTTATACTCACCAATCACCCTCAATGGTAGATCTTTATACACCTGCAGATTTTTGGTCACCTTATCTGAAGGATAAAATTCTGCGTTACTTGTCACCTTATTTGGCAAATACTTCATTGCCACTTTATTAGGAGTGGCATAACCAATGTATTCTGCATTTTTTGCCGCATTTTTAGGCTGCAACATGAAATTTAAAAAAGCGTATGCTGCTTTTTTGTGCTTAGCCGTCTTTGGAATTACCCAGTTATCAAACCACATATTACTGCCTTCGCTGGGAACGACATAGTGCAAATGTGAGTTATTGCCCATCATCTCCGCCGCTTCACCCGAATATGTGACCGCAATTGCAGCTTCATTTTGTTCCATATACATTTTGATTTCGTCGTCCACCACTGCTTTTGTATTTGGCATTAATTTCTTCAACTTATTATTGGCCGCTCGTAAATCGTTTGTATTGGTTGCGTTCACTGATTTTCCCTGGGTAATCAGTGCCACACCAAGCATGTCACGTGCGCTGTCCGTCAGTATTATTTGCTGCTTAAATGCTGGATTCCATAATTGGTCCCAATGCTGCACTTGCTCAGCCTTAACGTACCGATCATTATAAACAATTCCCAACGTACCCCAAAAATATGGCACTGAATAACTATTATGCGGATCAAATGAAAGATTCATAAAGCGTGAATCAATATTTTTCAACGCTGGTAGCTTAGATTTGTCTACCTTTTCCAGTAAATTTGCCCGTCGCATCCGTTGCACTGTGTAATCACTAGGAACCGTTAAATCATAGCTCGTACCGCCCTGTTTTATTTTGGTCAACATTGCTTCGTTGCTATCAAAGGTTTCATAAACCACGTGATAGCCAGTTTCATGCTCAAATTTTGTAATCAGGGCTGGATCAATATAATCTCCCCAATTATAAATATTGAGTGTTTTACTACCTGATGTACTGGTACGGGCATTCATACTGTAATTAATGCCACCGAGCGCGCCACAAATGAATAGCACTAAAGCGATCACCATCATTAATTTTTTCATTGATTAATTTTCGCCTCCGCTGCTTTGACACGCTGCATTCGGCGACTTTGATTATATCGACCGAGTAGATAATAGCCCACCACCAGTAACAACGATACGATGAACATTAAGGTTGACAGTGCGTTAACTTCTAAATCAACTCCCTGGCGTGCACGTGAATAAATCTCGACGGATAGCGTTGAAAAACCATTCCCAGTGACGAAAAAAGTCACCGCAAAATCGTCCAACGAATAGGTAAACGCCATAAAAAAGCCAGCAAAAATACCCGGGGTGATGGCAGGCAAAATAACCTTGGTTAGCGTCTGCCAAGTAGTGGCACCCAAATCATAGGCCGCATCCACCATGGTTGCCGGCAATTCATTAATTTTGGGGAGCACCATTAGCACAACGATTGGAATGGAAAATGCAATGTGGCTTAATAAAACCGAGCCAAATCCAAGGCTAAAACCTAAAAAGGTGAAAAAGATCAGAAAACTGGCACCAATAATGACATCCGGCGATACCATTAAAACGTTGTTAAGCGATAACAACCCATTTTTTACCGCTGCCTTTTTAGTGGAGTAAATTCCTAACGCTCCCAACGTACCAACAATAGTTGCAATTAAAGACGATAGCAGCGCAATGATTAGTGTGTTCAGTACAATACTAATCATCCGTGAATCACTAAGCAACGTACCATAATGGCGCCACGAGAAACCACTAAAATGATCCATCGTGTCGCCAGCATTAAAGGAATAAAAAATCAAATAAATAATTGGTAAGTAGAGCACCAAAAAAACAAAAATTAGGTATAAATTACTGATATGCCATTTTTTCATTGAATTCGTCCTCCCTTTGCCTTACGATCCCGGGTCAAATACATCACCACAAACATCGCTAAAATTAGGACAACTCCAATGGTAGAACCCATCCCCCAATTTTGGGTCACAAGAAAATGCTCTTCGATTGCCGTCCCCAGGGTAATCACACGGTTCCCACCAATTAGGCGGGTAATCATGAATAGAGATAACGATGGGATAAAGATTGCCTGAAAACCTGCCTTCACTCCTGGCATTGTTAGTGGTAGAATCACCCGCCGAAAAGTTTGCCAACTATTGGCACCTAAGTCACGACTAGCATTAATCATCGATGGATTTAATTCCGCCAGCGAGTTAAAAATCGGTAAAATCATAAACGGAATCTCAATATATGCAGCCACAAAAATAAAACTGGCATCAGTAAATAAGATTTGGTGGCTGCCCACACCCACAAACCGCAAAAAATCATTAACCGATCCATTTTGGCTGAATAATCCGATGAAGGCGTACGTTTTAAGCAATAAATTAATCCAAGTTGGCAAAATAACCAACAATAGCCAAAATTGTTTGTTTTTGAGCCGATTTAGCAATAACGCAGTCGGATAACTAATCAGCAATGTACTCATGGTAATAATCAGCGCATATAAAATAGAATTGAACGTCATCTTTAAGTACACACCATTAGTCAAATACTGTTCATAGTTGCCCATAGTAAAGTGACCGCTAATGTTAAAAAATGATTGATACAAAATTAATGCCATCGGTGCAATGACAAACAATCCGATCCACAACATGTATGGAATTAAATATGTGGTTTTCTTGTGCATCTTCTTATCCTCATTTCAATGCCGCTTTATTCGTAGGTTTCCAACCGAGCATCAAAGTCGTCTTCCGTTTCGTGGTAGCGCATAATGTGAATATCCTCGGGTTCAAATGCCAGACCGACGATTTGGCCGACACTAGTCTTATGAATCGAATTGATTTTCCACTCGTTATTCATTTTGTCATGAGCGCTAATTTGGTAATCCACGCCCCGAAAAAGTTGGGTATCAACCGTCACATTAACCTGACCTGTGTCAACAGCAACAATATCCAGATCTTCCGGCCGAATCACCACTTCCACCGCCTCGTTTGGCTTCATCCCCGCATCAACACAACTAAAATCCTGACCATCAAAATTAACAACATAATCACGTTGCATCTTGCCGGGAACAATATTGCTCTCACCAATAAAATCAGCTACAAAATGATTAATTGGTTCATCATAAATATCAACAGGAGAACCACTTTGCAAAATTTTGCCGGCATTCATGACGAAGATTTGATCGCTCATTGCCAATGCTTCTTCTTGGTCATGCGTCACGAAAATGAAGGTAATTCCCAGGCGCCGTTGTAAATCTCGCAACTCACCTTGCATTTCTTTGCGTAATTTGTGGTCCAAGGCTGATAATGGCTCATCTAACAGTAATACTTTTGGCTCATTCACAATTGCCCGAGCAATCGCCACTCGTTGCTGCTGACCACCAGACAGCTCAGAAATCTCCCGGTTACCATAATCACTCAAGTGCACCAGTTTGAGTGCTTCGTTAACGGCCGTCTTTATTTCTGTTTTACTGATTTTACGAATTTCTAAGCCAAATGCTACGTTTTCAAACACATTTAAGTGTGGAAATAGCGCATAATCTTGAAAAACTGTATTAACTTGGCGTTCATTAGCTGGCAGCTCATTAATTTTTTGACCTTCAAATAAAATATCGCCACTCGTTGCATCGGCGAATCCAGCAATTAAACGTAAAATCGTTGTTTTACCACAGCCCGATGGTCCTAACAGGGTGTAAAATTTGCCTGCTTCGATCTCAAAATCAATCTCATCAAGAACTTTGGTTTCATCAAAACTTTTATTGACCTGCCGAAATTCAATTACACTATTTGCCACTTCACGACCTCCAATTTTTAGTTTTATGATTTATTATTTTTATTACTCTGGTACACTTGTCATAACTTATTATACGTAATTTGTTGGACCACTTAAACTTTTTTTACAAAGGAGTTTTAACATGAAAAATAATCAGTTTAGTATTACTCCAACTACTCATCAACAAAAAATAGCCGAGCTAACTCGAATAGGCTTTTTACCCAGCGAATTCCATTTCGCCAATTCCAAGGAACTTTGGCAACACTTTTTACAACTTTCCTACCCAGAATCCGGTAATCCAGCCAATGTAAGCCAGTTTTTAGCGGGCTTATTAGCTACTCAAGACACTGCGGTGCCCGATTTTTTGGAATCATACGAACCACTGACCACTGAAATTTTCTATGTGGTGGCATTGCAATTACTCCAGTTTGAACCCGAGCTGGATTTCAAACCAAATGACATTATTCAAAGTATGAAAAAAATTCAGCTACCATTTTTAATGCCCACAAAATGGGATCAGACGACGATTATTGATGCTTGGTATTTATTACTATGTACCCATACAAAAAACGGTCAAACGTTATTGGACAATTTAACCGGCCGTGGCTTTTTAACCCCATTGTATGACTTACCCGCTGCCCAAAAACCAATTTTTTTTAATGGTAAATCCATCGCTATTTTTGACCCAACCAAGTTAATCCATGAAGTTGTCTACGTTGAATCATCACTTGATACTGATCGGGATCAACAAGCCGATTTACTCAAAGTGGAAATTCTGCGACCAGGTGACACAAACGGTCATTTAAAGGTTCCCGCCGTCTATACTGCCAGTCCATATAACCAGGGAACCAACAATGCTTGGGGCGATCAATTAACCCACAACGTGAATGTTCCTTTGGCTCATAAATCAGCAACTACCTTTCAAACAAATACCACACCGTTTACAGCACCAACCAAAACCATCACCACCACAGCAACAACAAAGCAAGCCACCGAAACCTTCAGCAGGGAAGCGTCCTATACGTTAAATGACTATTTAGCCGTTCGTGGTTTTGCCATTGCTTATGCGGCGGGTATTGGCACTAAAAATTCTGGGGGCATGCAAACATGCGGCTCGCCTGAGCAAACAAAAGCGACTGTGGCCGTCACTGAATGGTTAACAGGCAAACGAAAAGCATTCACCAATCCAACTGACGGCACTCAAATTAAGGCGTGGTGGTGCAATGGCAATGTGGCAATGACGGGTCGTTCCTATTTAGGCACCTTAGCCACTGCTGCTGCAACCACCGGAATAGCAGGTCTAAAAACGATTATTAGTGAAGCTGCCATTTCCAGTTGGTACGATTACTACCGCGAAAATGGTCTAGTGATGGCTCCGGGAGGTTTCCAAGGCGAAGACGCTGATGTATTAGCTGCTGAAACGTTTAGCCGCAAACTAACAGCCGCTGACTATCACTCAATCAAGCCAGTTTTTCATCAATATTTACATGAAATGCAGGTGGCAATGGATCGGCAAACTGGTAGCTATAATGATTTTTGGCGAGCTCGTAATTATCGTCTAAACCTAGCTAATGTCACGGCTGACGTGTTATTAGTGCATGGTCTGAATGACTGGAACGTGAAATTGAATCAAGCCAAAGAAGTCTGGGATCACCTGCCAAACACCATTTCTAAGAAAATTATTTTGCATCAAGGCCATCATATTTATATTAACGCATTTCGCTCATTTGATTTTTCTGACATCGTGAATCTGTGGCTAACTAATAAATTGTGGGAAGTTGCTAATCAGGCAGATGAAATTTTGCCTGCCGTGATCGCACAAGACAATATTAACCTTGAAACTTGGCACCCATTTGACAACTGGGAAGAAAGCGGGCAACAACAAACTTGGTTCCTGCATGATAAATCGCTAATAAATGCACCACAAAAAAATGCACAACTGCAAACATTTAATGACCAGCAGCCTAACCAAACTTTTACTGATTTTTGCCGACAGCCAGCCCAGTGGCAAAGCACAATGGCACTGACATCCAATCAATTTAGTTTGTGCTTCAAAACTGGAACTACCAAAGATGAACTACTCTTGCGCGGAACGCCAATGCTTCAAATCCGAGTGGCTAGTTCAACTGATCATGGTCTCATTAGTGCCCAATTAGTCGACTATGGAATGACTAAGCGATTCAACGAGGCGCCATCTATCTTACAACGAAATGGTATTCAACTTGGCTTTAACTGGCGTGAAGATGATCTGCGTGAGTTTAAACTAGCAACGCGCGCAACGCCATATAAAATTATTTCTTACGGGCATATTAACCTGCAAAATCGACACAACGCCCAACAAACTGACAACCTAGTGGCTAATCAATTTGTGGACGCACAGTTTGATTTGCAACCAATTTTTCATCACTTAGCAATTGGCCACCAATTAGGTTTACTAATTTTTGCCACTGATTTTGGGATGACACAACGTGGCAATGAACCAATTACTTATCAAGTTGATTTAAGTGGCAGCCAGTTATTAATTCCAACTGTTCAACGCAGCTGAAGTGGCTCTCGCAATCGGCGCAACAACAATTGACCAATTAGCGCTGCCAGTACAGCTTTAATCACTGCCGGAATTAAAAATGGGGTTATTCCGGCGGTTAAAGCCGCTTGCCAGCCCAACTGACTGGTAAATTTCAACCAAATTGCACCAATTACCAGTTGACTAAATGCACCAACTAAATTACCGACAATGAGATATTTGTCGGCTTTTTTATTGACTAAACTAATCAACCAAGCTTGGACAAAAAAAGCCCACAAGTAGCCACCAGATGGGCCGAATAGCACCCCCAGGCCAGCCGTTCCACCAGCAAAAACTGGCAAGCCAACTAGTCCCAACAGTAAATACCCACCAATCGCCCACGTTGACAGGCGAATATCAGAAATGGTGGCTAAAATTCCGACTGCCAGCGTCTGGGCCGTGAATGGAATTAGTGGTAACGGAATAATGATTTGCGCGCTAATTGCTAATAAAATTGCGAGTTGCGCCGCATAAATAATACCGCGAATACGTGTTTTAGCCATGATAACCACCATCCAATAAATTTAATTTTGTAATTTCTCCGGCACTCAACGTTAGCAATTCCCCACTACCCGCTTTGAGAACAAGTTCGCCTTCGTTATTAACATCTTTCACCTGCCCGTGCACAGTTTGCTTACCAACTTTAACAGTGACCGAATGACCAATCACAATGCTTCGTTGTTTGTATTCGTCCATTAATCGTCCCGAATTAAAATCTTCAATCATCTGCCAAAAACCATTAATAATTTGAATCGCCGTTTCATTGCGATTAACTTGCAAATGATTTTGGTTAATCGCGCCTACCTTACTGCTTAAATCTGCTGGGATCAGCCGATTACCCTCTAAATTGACGCCGATCCCGATAATTACATTACTAATTTGGCCACTTTCAAAGTTGGTCACCGCTTCAGATAAAATACCGGCTACCTTATGCTGGTTAACAATTAAATCATTGACCCATTTAATGGCAACACGGACTTTGTATTGCCGTTCCAATACCCGTGCCACCGCCACTGAAGTCCCAGTCGTTAGCAGACCCGGGTGAATTTGTTGTGTGCCAATTGGCAATAAGAAACTCAAATAAATTCCTGTTTGTGCTGGCGAGTAGAACTGACGCCCAAAACGTCCGTAGCCGCCAGTCTGTTCATTAGCAACGATCGTCGCCGGTTGACCACTGTTTGTCATCGCCAATTCTTTGGCTCGTTTATTAGTCGAATCAATTGACTGATGGACCTCCAGGAGACAATCTTGCTTCATTCCCTGCGCAATAATTGCTTGGTTCAACATTTGATTTGGCACATAACGGTAGCCTCGACCACTTTGACTTTCAATTTGCTGACCATCTTGTTGCAGCTGTTTCACAGCCTTCCAAATGGCAGTACGTGACACATCTAACTGTGCCACCAACTGAGTGCTATTAGTCCAGGCGTTTTGATGCGCATTTAAATATTGTAGTACCGCTGCTTTTGTGTCCATTCTTTTTGCCTCGTTAACCAATTTTTAATTAAGGTTAACAGAAATAAACATAATTGGCAATCACTAAAAAAAGCGCTACACTAATAACAATTTATTAGAAAATGGGTGATCTGATGAAACAAGGAACAACAATTCTAACACTTGATAATGGTTACCATCTATGGACTAACACGCAAGGTAGTGGCGATATTCATTTACTCTGCTTGCATGGCGGTCCTGGTGGCACGCATGAATACTGGGAAAATTTTGCACAAGAATTAAAGAAACAAGGACTCGATGTTACTGTTCATATGTATGATCAACTTGGATCATTTTACTCTGACCAACCAGATTATTCTGATCCCGACATCGCCGCTAAGTACTTAACTTACGATTACTTTTTGGATGAAGTCGAAGAAGTCCGCCAAAAGTTAGGCCTCGATAACTTTTACTTGATCGGTCAAAGCTGGGGTGGTGCCTTAGTTCAAATGTATGCATTGAAGTACGGCCAACATTTGAAGGGTGCTATTATTTCATCAATGGTCGACAATATTGATGAATATGTTACTAATATCAACAAAGTTCGTGAAGATGCCTTACCTGCTGATGCCGTGGCCTATATGAAGGAATGCGAAGCCAAAAACGATTACGACAATGACCGTTATCAAGGTTACGTTGACATTTTGAATGCCGGTTACGTTGACAGAAAACAGCCACCTGCAATTTCACATTTGATTAGCACCATGGCCACACCCGTTTACAATGCATTTCAAGGAGATAACGAGTTCGTAATTACCGGTAAATTAAAGGAATGGGATGTTCGGGACCAAATTAAAAATATCACCATGCCAGCACTAATTACCTTTGGTGAACACGAAACAATGCCACTGGAAACAGCAAAACGAATGGCACAACAAATCCCACACGCCCGGCTAGTAACCACGCCAAATGGTGGTCATCATCACATGATCGACAACGCCCCAGTCTACTTTGACCACTTAGCAACATTTATTCGAGATGTAGAAGCGGATGAGTACAAAGATTAGAGTGTGAGTAACCGCGCTCATAAACTGAAGTATAACGATAAATAGAGCAGTATGGTTCGTTTTTTGAACCATACTGCTCTATTTATTGTTATACGGAAGTTTTTGCGATTACCGAACACGTTTACTGAATAAAAAAATTACGCTTAGAGCAGTATGGTTCGTTTTTTTGAACCATACTGCTCTATTTATCGTTATACGGAAGTTTTTGCGGTTACCGAACACGTTTACTGAATAAAAAAATTAAGCTTAAAGCAGTAGGGTTCGTATTTTGAACCATACTGCTCTATTTATTGTTGTACTGAAGTTTTTGCGGTTACCGAACACGTTTACTGGATAAAAAAATTAAGCTTAAAACCGTATGGTTCGTATTTTGAACCATACTGCTCTATTTATTGTTATACTCCAGTTTATGCGGTTACCGAACACGTTTACTGGATAAAAAATTATTGCTTTGACAAAGTCAATATTTCACTATAATTTGATTCTCTTTATCAACCCTGCTTAGATCTGGTATGATATTACTAATACATATCGGGAGGCTACGAATTGAAAAATTTTATTTTTGACGTTGATGGAACTCTGATTGATACAATCAAAATGTACATGCCGGCAATGCAAATTACACTTGCCAAACATGGTTACGATCGAGAATATGACGAATTAAGCCGAGTATTTGGTATTACTGCTATCGATGCACTCCGGGAAGTTGGCGTACGTGATAATGATTTACAACCAATTTTTAAAGAATGGTTCGCACTGGCTTACCAAAACTCAGACAAAGTGTCCGTTTATGCTGAAATTGACGATACATTACGACAACTAAAAACTCATTTCGGTGTTAAACTTGTTGTTGCAACTTCAAAAACAAACGACGAATACGTTAACGAGTTTCAGCCTAAGTTCTCGATCGCTAAATATTTCGATGCTCACATTACAGCTGATGACACGCAAAAACACAAGCCAGAACCAGAGCCAATCTTAGCAGGCCTCGCAAAAATAAATGCAGCGCCAGATGAATCGATGTATATCGGTGATACGATTAATGATTTGAAGGCAGCACATGCTGCGGGTATTAAATTTGGTTCAGCGTTATGGGGCGCTGCGGCACCGGAAGAGCTGGGAGACGCCGACTTCTCATTGCAACGTCCTAGTGAGTTACTGAGACTGCTCGACTAACTATTTTGACGGTCGAATTTAACCTTTCTCACAGATTTAATGAGTTCTGCAACCGCAAACACCGAAGTATAACCATGAAAGAGCATCAAACTTTTGTTTTGCTAATTTTCAATGTTTTATTGATCAAACGTGTTCTGCACCGAAGTATAACCATAGAAAAGACCACCGGGTTTATGAGCCCGATGGTCTTTTCTGCCGTTATACTTCGGTGTTTAAGCGCGGTTGCTAAACACTCTATTTTTTTAAACTCAACTTTTCCACATTTAAAACTTTATCCACCCAGCCGGTATAAAAGCTTTCCTCATGGCTGACCAAAATTAGATTGCCTGGAAATGCTTGTAGGGCTTTTTTTAGTCCCTCTTTTGTTTCGTCGTCTAGATGATTCGTTGGTTCATCCATGATTAAAAAGTTGGCGGGAGTTAATTCAAGAATTGCTAATTTGACCTTAGTTTGTTCTCCACCAGAAAGCAAATTCATCGGTTTCATTGCGTTGGCGGCATTAATGCCTGCTCCTGCCAATCTTGTTCGAATTGTTCGTGGCATCATCGTCGGAAATTGTTCTTGAATCGTCTGCAATGGTGACAATTCAGCATTGTCCCACTCCAAATCCTGATCAAAATAATTTACAATCGCAGATGGTGAAAATGTTGACTCGCCACCCTTAGCTGGTATTTTACCCAGAATTGATTTAATCAACGTTGATTTTCCAACCCCATTAAAGCCTTTAAAGATCAGCTTTTCACCCATTGTCATTGAAAATGTAACGGGTGCCAACAGTGGATGTGAATAACCAACTGATAATTCTTCCACATGCAGTGCATTTTGTGAGCCTGTGTTTTCATATGGAAATTTAAAACTGGCAACCAGATTTTCACTTGGTGGATCAATCCGTTCCATCCGTGCCAGCATTTTTTCACGCGATTTTGCCATCGTGGCTTTGGAGCCAGCCTTATTTTTGGTAATAAATCGTTCGGCTTTTTCTATCTGGACCTGTTGTTTCTCATATTCGCGTAACTGAGTTTCTTTGCGTTCTTCTTTTTGACGCATTGCTTGCTTGAAACTACCACGATACTTGGTGATTTTACCAAATGAAACATCGCAAATACAGTTAGTTACCTGCTCCAAAAAATCGTAATCATGGGAAATTACCATCACAGCACCATTAAAATCATTGAGATAGGTAATTAGCCAGTCAATGTGAGCAGTATCTAAGTAGTTCGTCGGTTCATCCAATAAAATAACGTCTGGACTTTCTAGCAGTAATTTTGCCAAAATAATTTTAGAACGTTGACCGCCACTCATTTCTGAGACGACATGGTCAGGACCAATCTCGTTGAGCCCAAGCCCACTCATGACCCGCTCAATTTCGGTTTCAATATCATAAAAATTACGTGCTTCTAGCTGTTCTTGGTAGCGGCCAGCCCGTTCCAACATTTTATCATCCATGTTAGTGGCGTATTCTTCGTAACACGTATTCATCAAGTCATTGATTTTATACAAATCTGCAAACGCAGTATGTAAAAAATCAATTAACGTTGTGCCGGCTGGAATATCTGCATATTGATCCAAATAACCAATGCGGATATTTTTTTGCCATTTAATTTCACCGGTCACCGGTAACACTGTGTCAGTCAAAATTTTGATTAGCGTACTTTTACCAGCCCCATTTTGGCCAACAATTCCCATATGCTCATTTTGATTAAGCTGAAAACTTGCGTCATCATATAGCTTTTTATCCGCAAAACTCATGCTTAAATTATCAACTTCTAGTAAACTCATTTCTGCTCCTCTGGTAACTTAATCTGGTTGATTAAGCTCACTTGTCATCTTCATCGCTGAAAGCTCAATGTTCATACACTATCACAATCGCCCTGATAGCGTCAATTGGTATGCTATAATATTCCTCAATAAACAAAAAGGAAGCACCCCATTATGAAAATTAAAGATATCGATCATATCACGTTAACGGTCACCGATTTGCCCGCCACGTTACGTTTTTACCACGAAGTATTTGACATGCCAATTATTGAAACTGATGATCAGCGCCAATCAGTGCTGTGTGGCAAACAAGCGATCAAGTTTCAGCTAGTTGACCAGCCCCACCCACCAACAGCCGGAGTACCCACCGCTGGCTCTGCAGATTTTTGTATTATTGTGAAGGACCCGCTAGATGAGGTTAAAAATCATCTGACTAGTTATTATGTTCCAATCATTGCTGGGCCAGTGGAACGAAATGGTGCCCATGGTAAAATAACTTCCCTGTACGTCAACGATCCTGATAATAATTTGATCGAAATCGCCGAATACCACTAACCAATCTTTATCATTGATACTAAAAAAGGATCAATTCCCAAATTTGAAGTGGGCATTGGTCCTTTTTTAAATCTACTGACGTGCAATTAAACTCTTTGTAATCAAATTTTTCATTAATGCAGGTTCAATCACTGTTTCTGCAATACTGTTAGCAGTATCCAATTCTTGAATTCCCGCTGGAATGTCGTCACCGAGATATTGATTCAACTGTTTTACCGCTGGTAAGCCAGTTTCTTGTGCCGACTGACCGGTAATCGCCTTTAATACCGTTTCTGGAAATTTATATGGGCTAGCAGTCGCTAAAATCACTGTTGGTTTACTGTCATCTGTCAATTCTTGCAAGTTACGTACCACTTTTGACGCTACCGCTGTATGTGGATCAATCGCATAATGATTCTCATGAAAGACCCGGTTGATTTCTTGTTCCACTTCTTTTTCAGCAGCAAAACCCGAAACAAAGCTATCCATTTTGGCATGCATTTCAGGTGTAATTTGATATTTGCCGGTCTGTTGTAATTGATTCATTAAATCGACCACAACATGTTCGTCTTCATCGGCAATCATAAAGAGTAACCGTTCCAAATTACTGGAAACTAAAATATCCATCGACGGAGCATTGGTCTGATAAAATGGCCGATTACGGTCGTAATTGCCAGTACGAATAAATTCAGTTAAAACGTTATTTTGATTAGAAGCACAAATCAATTTGTTAATCGGTAATCCTAATTTTTTGGCATAGTAACCTGCCAAAATATCACCAAAATTTCCAGTGGGCACTGCAAAATTAATCTGATCACCAAGCTCAATCTCACCGCGTTTAACGAGCTGGCTATAGGTATTAAAATAATAGGCCACTTGCGGAATCAACCGACCAATATTCATCGAATTAGCTGACGAGAATTGAGCTCCCTGCTTGTGTAATTGCTCGTTAAATGCCTGATCATTAAAGATTTGTTTAACCATTGTTTGTGCCTGGTCAAAATTACCCTTAACCGCAGCCACCTTCAAATTTTGTCCCGGTTGTGAAAGCATTTGCTTAAGTTGGATGGGGCTGACACCCTGGTACGGATAAAACACGATGACCTGAGTTCCATCTACATCACTAAAGCCACGCATTGACGCTGTTCCAGTATCACCAGACGTTGCTGTCAAAATAACTATTTGGCGGTTACTATGCTGAATCGTAGCAGCATTGGTCATTAAGTAAGGTAGTAATTGCAAGGCAACATCTTTGAACGCTAATGTAGGGCCATGGAATAATTCCATGTAATAGTTACCACCAACTTTTTTGGTAACAGGCACAATTTCTTTGCGATCAAAGTGATCCCCATATGCTGCCGTTACACTGGTCTTAATTTGTTCAGCTGAAAAGTCATCAAAGAACCAACTTAATACTAACTGTGCAATCTGTTGGTATGATAATTGAACTAATTGTTGCAATTTAAATTCTGGTTGCGGAAATTTGACTGGGACGTATAGGCCTCCGTCTGGTGCAAGCCCCTGCAAAATAGCAGCTGCCCCACTCAAAGTATGCTGATCATCACCACGGGTGCTACGATATTCCATTAATAAAGTCCTCCCAGTTTGTCCGTTTTATTAATTATAAACTATGCTCGCTAGATTGCCTATGCTAAAATACCTTTAAGTGATAACAAATAAAATTTGAGGTAATAAAAATGGAAACCATAAAAATTGGATTAGTTGGACTGGGTACCGTTGGTAGTGGTGTACTGCAGATGTTAACACAGAATCAAGCTAAAATTTCCAACATTACCGGTCGGCAATTGGATGTGAAAACAATTGTTGTTCGCGATATCAATAAACCACGAAATGTCAGTACCGATAATATCATGTTAACGGATGACTTGAACCAAATTATCAACGATCCAGAAATCAAAATTGTTGTTGAAGTTATGGGTGGCATTCACCCGGCCAAAGAAGTAATCACGGCGCTGTTGAACGCAAAAAAGCACGTGGTCACCGCTAATAAGGATTTAATTGCCTCAGCAGGTGAAGAACTCGCCAAAATTGCTCATGACAATCAGTGCGATTTGGTTTACGAGGCCAGTGTTGCTGGCGGAATTCCAATCTTGCGAACAATCGTTAACAGTTTTGCTGCTGACCAGATTATGGAAGTTAAGGGTATTGTTAATGGAACAACCAACTACATTCTGACGCAAATGCAACACAGAGGTTGGGGCTATCAAGAAGCTTTAAAAAAGGCCCAAGAATTAGGATTTGCCGAAAGCGATCCGACTAATGATGTGGCTGGAATTGATGCTGCCTACAAAATGATTATTTTAAGCCAGTTTTCGTTTGGTGTGCATTTATCGATTGATGATATGAAAATTATTGGCATCCAAGATATTCAATTAGAAGATGTTAAACAGGCTGATTCCTTTGGTTATACCATTAAGCTATTAGGAATTGCACGGCGAATTAATAACGGCATTTTCGCTGAAGTCGCACCTGTTTTAGTAGCCAAGGATCATCCATTGGCTACAATTAACAACGAAAATAATGCCGTCATGGTAACTGGTAGTGCCGTCGGAGAAACATTATTCTACGGTCCAGGTGCCGGTGGATTACCAACAGCGAACAGCGTCTTGAGTGATATTGTTTCAGTGACTAAAAACATTGTGCTGGGCACAACCGGAAATTCATTTAATAATTATCAACATGAAACCAATTTAGTGACGCCCGAAGATGTTGTCTATCCTTATTATTTGTCACTAGCAATGTTAGATGTTCCTGGTCAAATGCTTAAACTAACACAGCTAATGACTAAGATTGGTGCCAGTTTCAGCCAAATTGTGCAAACCAAACAAGACGATCAATCAGCACGGGTGGTAATCATCACTCATGATATGTCAAAAGATCAATTAGCCCAGTTGATTGCCCAAATTGCAGAATTTAAATCAATCGATCTCGTTGCCGCGTACAAAGTACTAGGCAATTAGTAATCTCAGCTTATCCGTGAAAGGAGATTTCCCATGAAGATTAAAGTACCTGCCACAACTGCTAATTTAGGCCCTGGGTTCGATTCAATCGGAATGGCCGTTTCTTTATTTTTAACTGTTGAAATATTAGAACCAACCTCCGCCTGGTATATCGAACACACACTAGGACCTAAAATACCGACCAATGAAAATAATTTGGTCATCAATACTGCCCTGCAAGTAGCGCCGCAGTTAAACCCGCACCATCTTAAAATGAAAACTGACATCCCCGTTACACGCGGCCTTGGCAGTAGTTCATCTGCGATTGTTGCTGGAATTGAAGTAGCAAATCAATTAGCCAATTTGCACCTCACCGATGACCAAAAGTTGGACTACGCTTGCAAAATTGAAGGCCATCCGGACAATGTTGCCCCCGCGATCTTAGGTAGTCTCGTAATTGGAACAGATATTGATGGCCATTTCAAGGCTGTCAGAGCCTCTTTCCCAGCTTTAGCTCTAATAGCCTATATTCCGTCATACGAACTCAAAACAAGCGATAGCCGTGATATTTTGCCCCAGCAAATCACATTTAAAGCCGCCACCCATGCCAGTTCAATTGCCAACACGTTTGTGGCTGCTTTGTTAATCAATGACTATAAATTGGCCGGCCAGTTAATTGAAGCTGATGAATTTCATGAACCATTTCGCCAAAAGCTCGTACCTGAATTATTGCCGATTCGTCAAATTGCCCATGAGTGTGATGCAATTGGCACTTACTTGAGTGGTGCTGGCCCAACGGTGATGACTATTTTACCGCCAGAAAAGGTTGCTAATTTTGTTGATCAGTTATCCCAACACGGATTCGATGACATTGCCGTTCAACTTAAGATTGAATCAGATGGTGTCACAGTAACCAAATAAAAAGCATGTGGAGCCCACGGCCACATGCTTTTTTGATACTCTTGTTAAGTTTAAACTTCTTCAGCCACTGGCTGTTCATCTTTGACGTCAAATCGTGATTTGAATTGGCGCATCTGTTCAGCTAAGTGCACTTCATGAACGACAAATTCATGGGTGCGGCATACATAATCGTGCTCTCGACCGATTTTAGCAATGTAGCCGTTAATATAATCTACTTCTGTTGGACGGTTCTTGGAGAAATCTTGGTACATTGATGGATAGTGATATGCATATGCGTGGCTAACTGTTTCCACCGAATCAATTTCTTCTTGCCGCGTCTCAACTAATTTAATGCCGGCCCGCTCACAAGCATCGTAGGCTTCATTAAACATCTGAGTTGCCATTTCGCGAACACCAGGATATTGAATAAATTGCCCCATTTGGATTTCAAACATTGTACAGATTGTATTCACAACGGCGTTAAAGACAACCTTGGACATCATTGTGCCCATAAAGTTTTGTGTAACAACTGGCCCTAAGCCTGCTTGCTTAAAGTCAGCTTCAATTGCATTCGTATAGTCATTAATTTGCTCATCATAGTTACACATGTGCATAACTTCGTTTCCTGCGGCACCCATGAAGTCAACATCACCAGGCCCATTGAATACGGTCGCAATCATTGCAGTACCGCCAATAATTCGTTCCTTTGGGAAATACTGACTGATAATATCAAAGTGTCCCATCCCATTCATTGCTGAAAATGCAATCTGATGGTCTTTAAAAATTGGTGCACAACGTTTCATAACGTCTTTTAATTGCATCTGTTTCACAAAGATAATCCACGCATCTGGATCTCCTTGATACTCTTCTGGATAATAAATATTGATTGGTACAATGTGTTTATTTTCATGGTCGCGAGCGATGTACACGCCACCTTGTTCTCTAATTTTTTCCACGTTGGGTTCCCAAGTGTCGATAAAATCAACATCACACCCTGCATTTTCTTGAATCATAGTTCCAAAACGAACACCCATAGCACCGGCACCAATTACTCCATATTTCATATTATCTCGTCCTTTCAAGAGAGTGTAAATGAAACCGGGTAAGTTCCGTAGGCTAAGCTTATTTAGCTTTGAGTGCGCTCTTAGCACTCGGAGCTAAATGAGCTTAGTCCTAGGAATTTGGTTTCATTTACACGTTTCAGCAATTAAGAGTGTAACTTTACCCGGTCAGCTTTCGTAGGCTAAGGGTGATTAATCGTGAGTGTGAATTATGCACTTGCGGTTAATTGCACTTAGCCCTAGAAAGTTGGGTAAAATTACACGTTTCAGCAACAAATCTCACCACCACGCGTACCTCCATCAAAAAGACTATAAGTGCGGCCAACTAACATTAGTTGTTTTAAATTTATTATGTGTCATAAAAGATCATCCTCTCTATGTAATGCAATATGTGTTGTGAGTATTGTTAATTTCTTATTCTATGTTTTAGCTTTAAATTTGATGAACAAAAAAGCGTCCTGCCGTAATTTTCATTACGATAAGGACGCTTTTGCGTGTTACCACCTTGAATTCATGACATACTCACATATGCCAACTCGACGGGTACTATTGGAAATACCTCGACATTATATTGGGTGTCTGCCCCTAATCTCTCGAAAAAGATTAACGCTTTAGATTATCTTTGATTGCTAGGAACCTACATCTTCTCATCAACGATGCTTGCTGAAAGGTTCGCTAATAACTACTCCGTAATCTAAGTTACACGCTGCTCATCAAATTTGTTGCAGTTAGTATACAAATTAATTAGATTACTTGTCAACACTTTTTCTAATTTATTTTTAATTAAATCAGTATAATCATTGTCATACCGGCGCTAATATCTCTCATCTTTTTTTAATTTTTCTAAACTATGAATGAACAAACCACTCAATAGTTTCGGTTCAAACCACGTTGACTTAGCCGGCATTAATTGATGTGCGTCCGCCACATCTAACAATTGATTCATTGTGGTCGGATACATCGCAAACGCCACCGTGTAATCACCGCTATCAACCATTGCTTTTAATTGATCCAGCCCTTCAATCCCACCAACAAAATTAATTCGTTTTTCATGAGCCAAATCGTGCAATCCAAAAATATTTTCTAAAATATTATGTTGCAATTTTGAAACATCTAATCGTTCAACCGGATCGGTTTCGTTCATCGTCTTTAATGGTGTTAACGAGAACCATTGACCACTCCAATACATACTGATTTCACCCTCATGACTTGGTTTGACCGCCTGATCCATTATTTGCACTTGGTAGTTAGCTCCTAAAACAGCTAAAAAATTATCCGGAATTGGTACGTTCAAAACACGATTATAATCCCAAATTTGTAACTCACTGGCTGGAAATACAATGGCTAAGAAATAATTAAATTCTGCGTCTGGCATCTCAGCCGGAAATTCCTGGCGGCGTTTGTGTGCCACCTTAACCGTTGAAGCCGCGCGATGATGGCCGTCTGCAATGTAAAAGGCTGGCACTTGTGCTGCAAATAACTGCTCCAATTGATTAAACTGAACTGGTAACTGCCACACTTCATGTTTAACACCAAAAAAGGCCGTAAATGAAACATCTGGTTCAGTTTGATCACAATAATCGTTAACCTGATTCATAATATCTGCTTGATCGCGATAGGTTAACAATATTGGACTAGAATTCACATTCGTAGCATCGATGTGCTTAATCCGGTCAGCCTCTTTAGCCGCACGGGTTAGTTCATGTTTTTTTATCCGATCATTTTCATAATCACTAGCACTAGCAGCACCCACAATCCCCAGCTGCCGGCGCCCGTTTAAAGTCATTGCATACGCATAATAAGAAGCATGTTCATCTTGCTTTAAAGTTCCATCTGCCAACCATTTTTGCAAATTAGTACGAGCTTGTTGGTAAACCTGTGGATCATATGGATCAATTGACGCAGGCAAATCGACTTCTGCCCGGTCAATATGAACAAACGAAAGTTCATTGGTGGCAGCATCTCGTGCTTGTTGGTCGTCCAGTACGTCATACGGCAGTGATGCTACTTTTTTCATCAATTCAAATGGCGGTCGTATAACACGAAACGGCTTGAATTTAACCACTAGTCTTCCTCCTTTTGAGTTGGGCGGGCAAGTCCGCGCACCCGAATAATTTCATCAATTGCTAAACATTTTTGTTCAAATTCTTCGTATAGTGCCGCTGTCATTGGCGCATCTACGTCTATCAATGTATACGCAAAATCACCTTTTGATGCATTGATCATGTTAGCAATATTAATATTTAATTCAGCTAAGACAGTTGTAATTCGGCCTAACATATTGGGTACGTTTTGATGTAAAAAAGTTAGTCGATATGGTGAATTAAACGGCATCCGCACAGCTGGATAATTGACAGAATGTTCAATTTCACCACTTTCCAAATACAAACGCAGCGTCTGAGCAACCATCTGTGCACAGTTATCCTCAGCTTCCTGCGTTGTGCCACCTAAATGTGGTGTCACCACTACCTTCTCGTGTTGCAATAGTTCACTAGACGCAAAATCAGTCCAATATTGTTTCAAATGACCGACGTTTAACGCAGCCAGGACTGGTGCTTCTTCCACAATACCATTACGAGAATAGTTCAGTAAAATGGCATCTTTTTTCATCATTAACAATTCATTAGCACCAATCAAATTTTTATTTTGTTCGTTATATGGAATGTGAATTGTTACAAAATCGCTTTGTGACAAAACTTCTGACAAAGTTGATGCTCGTTTGATGTCACTAGTCACCTGCCAGGCATGCTCAACTGAAATATAGGGATCGTAACCAATGACATTCATCCCCAATTGCCGAGCAGTATCAGCTACCTTTGAGCCCACCGCTCCTAATCCAATTACACCAAGTGTTTTACCAGCCAATTCAGCCCCACGATAATGGTTCTTACCAGCTTCAGCCTGCAAGGTAACATCAGCCTGCTCACCATCCGTCAATGTCTTAGCCCACGCAATCGCTGGAATCACTGGTCGCGACGCTAAAATGAGAACTGCGACGATCAATTCTTTCACCGCGTTGGCATTAGCTCCGGGGGCATTAAAAACAACCACTCCATTTTCACTTGCTTTTTGGAGTGGAATATTGTTCACCCCTGCACCAGCTCGGCCAATTGCTAACAAGCTGACGGGTAATACGTTACGATGCAGGTTTTGGCTTCTAATTAACAATGCATCCGGTTCTGCCACACCGTTAATACTGTATTTATTTTTAGGAAATACCGCCAAGCCAACATTTGAGATAACATTATAGGTTTTAATTGCAAACATGTTAAAGTCCTCCATGATTTAATTCAAATTGTTGCAGCTGCTCAATTAATGCATGCACACCAGCGGTCGGCATGGCATTATATAAACTAGCACGCATACCACCAACTAACCGGTGACCTGCCAGACTAATCAGACCATGGTCAGCAGCAGTAGCGATAAACTGTTGGTCCAGTTGTTGATCGCCCGTTCCAAAAACAATGTTCGTCAACGAACGTTCAGCTGCAGGGATGGTATTATTAAATAACTTGGAATTATCGATGTAGTCATATAGTAAATTGGCTTGTTCCTGGTTTTGTTGATAAATAGCTTCTACACCGCCAAATTGTTTTAACCATTGGAACACCAGTCCAGATGCATAAATACAAAACACGGGTGGAGTATTCAACGCAGAATGCTTTTGCTCTTCAAGCCAGTAGTCCATAATTTGAGATAGTTCAGGGTGACTAGCTAGTCGTGACTTTTTCACGATCACCACCGCCATCCCCGCGGGACCAATGTTTTTTTGTGCGCCAGCATAAATTAAATCAAACTGGTTCACATCATATGGTTCTGCCATAATATTAGACGACATATCAGCAACTAACGGCTGAATTGTCTCAGGAATTTGATGATAAGTTGTACCTTCAATCGTATTATTAGTAGTCACATGTAAATAATCCAAATGATCACTATTTAGTGCTTGGATGTGGGGAAGACCACCCTTTGGGTCACCAATCCAATCTACTTTCAGTCCATCAATTTTTTGGGCTGCTTCCATTGCTTTTTGCGCCCAGTGACCAGAGTTCATATATGCTACGTGGTGAAATTGGTCAGTCAGATTTAAAGCGATATTAGTGAATTGCAGTGTGCCACCACCTTGCAAAAACAAAACTGCGTAATCGTCACTTACATGCATTAAATCACGTAGATTCTGTTCAGCAATTTGTTCCATTTCAGTATATAGTTGTGAGCGGTGGCTAATTTCTAAAATACTCATACCACTATTATTAAAAGACTTCATTTCTGCTTGAATTTGATCAAGTACTTGCTGTGGCATTACGCCTGGTCCAGCCGAAAAATTATAAACTGTCATCTGTCTGCCTCCCATTTCAATTGTTTTTATCATACTTGTCCCATTAATTTATGCAATTGATTTATTAATCAATTTAGTCTTAAAAGAGATCAAAAGACCGTCTTATTAAGCTTAAACGCCCATAAAATTAAAAATATAAAATTATTTATTTTTATAGATTTAACTTTTAAACTGCTGATTAGCCAGCAATAAACCACGTTTTAATCCAAATATAATAATTTTTATATTAAGATTCACCTGTAAAATTAGAAATTTCTCATTGACAACATCAATTAATTTAAACTATACTTATTCACATCAAGACGACGTAGGGAGATTAGTCCAATGAAAACAGCCACACAACAATTGAATAATCGTTGGCAAAGCCGGTAATTCAGGTTATGTGTGTTTTCATCACAGATATGACCTGATTCATCAGATTATATCTGTGCCGACTTATTTCAGTTATATTGAGTCTGCATGGATTCCTCAATGCAGGCTTTTTCTTTTGTCATTAAGAAGGAGTCACCGTAATGGGGACTCCTTTTTATTTTGAAACTAGCTAGTATGAGAGCAGGGTCTTGGTTAACACGTTTATTGAACACATCTCATATTAATAGTGATTTTTATGAACCTATATTATCAGCAATTATTATAAAATTTGTAAACGAAGGTGGTTAATAATTATGAAACGAATGTATGCTTTTATAGCAATCATTTTAGTTTTTCTCGGCTTTGCCTATTTTAAAGAAGGTGGTCTCGTAACTAAACAAAAGACTCCCACAGTTGGGATCTTAACTCTAATGCATCAGCCTGCGTTGGACCAAATTCATAAGGGCGTGGTTGCAGGGCTCGCTAAAGAAGGTTTTCATAATGGTAAAAATATCAAAATTGATTACCAAAACGCTCAGGGCGACCAGAGTAATCTAAAAACAATGAGTTCCAAATTAGTAGATGAGAATAATGATGTTTTGGTTGGAATTACCACCCCTGCTGCTCAGGCACTGGCCAACACAACCAGCAAAATTCCAATTGTCTTAGGTGCTGTTACAGATCCTAAATCAGCTGGCCTGGTTAAAAATAATAAAAAACCAGGTGGTAATATCTCCGGGATTTCTGATCAAGCACCGTTAGAAGAACAACTGCAGTTGATTAAAGAGTTCATGCCCCACTTGAAAACGCTAGGAATTATTTATACTTCTAGCGATAACTCGGCTGTGACAGAAGAAAAGAAATTCGTGGCGCTATGTAAGAAAGAACACGTTAACTTAAAAACTTATTCCATTTCAAATAGTAACGACCTTAATCAAGTATCCCAAGAAATGATGAGTCAAGTCGACGCCGTGTTCGTACCAACTGACAACACGATTGCGGGAGCAATGCAGACCCTAGTTAAAAATGCAGATGCTGCCAATAAACCTGTCTTTCCAACCGTTGACACAATGGTCAAAGACGGTGGCGTGGCGACTTACAGTATCAATCAATATAAATTAGGTGTTCAAGGTGGTCGCTTAGCTGGCCAAATTCTGAAGGGCAAAAAGAAAACTGCCACGACTGCCATTCAATATATTCGCCACGGCGAACCAACATTAAATCTGAAACAAGCCAAGAAGTTAGGACTGCACGTCCCAGCCAAATTCTTGCATGAAGCACAAAAAGATGGGGAGGTCTTCAAATGAATTTAATCGTTTCTGCAATTGGACAAGGCCTACTGTGGGCCATTTTAGGACTCGGATTATTTTTAACCTTTAGAATTTTAGATTTTCCCGATATGACGGTTGAAGGCACATTCCCGTTAGGGGCGGCAGTTGCCGTTACAGCGATTGTGCATGGTATGTCACCGCTAATGGCGACGCTGCTCGCATTTGTCGCTGGTATGATTGCAGGTTTAATTACAGGTCTGCTTTACACTAAGGGGAAGATTCCGATCTTACTTGCTGGAATTTTAACCATGACGGCCGCCTATTCAATCAATTTACGCATCATGGGCAAATCTAATACGTCATTGCTCGGACAAAAAACATTGCTGAAAGCTAAATTTTTGGCTAGTTTACCGACCTATTTTGACAGTGTCTTACTGGGCATGATCGTCATTGCTGTTATCACTATTATTTTGATTTTCTTCTTGCAAACTGATTTGGGGCAAGCATTTATTGCCACTGGTGATAATGAAAAAATGGCTAAATCATTGGGAATTCACACCGACAATATGAAAAATATGGGGCTGATGGTTTCCAATGGAATGGTTGGTGTGTGTGGCGCATTAATCGCACAAAGCAATGGTTATGCCGATATCAACATGGGCATCGGAACAATCGTTATTGCATTAGCTTCCATCATCATTGGTGAAGTTGCATTTGGTGAACTGACTTTAAATCAGCGGTTAGTGGCCGTCACGCTAGGGAGCATTATTTATCGGTTAATTCTACTGGCCGTGTTGCAACTTGGCTTCAGTGCTAACGATCTAAACGTGCTTTCATCAATTGTATTAGCTTTGTGCATGATGTTGCCTCAATTCAAAAAAGCCTTGCACTTAGACCACGTTTTATCAAAGGGGGTTAAGGTTGATGACTAAACCAATTTTGGTGCTAAAAGATATCGTTACTTTGGTTAACAAAGGAACGAGTAGTGAAACAAGAATTTTAAAAGACTTAAATCTAACAATTAACGACGGCGACTTCATTACGATTGTCGGTGCCAATGGAGCTGGTAAATCAACTCTCTTCAATGTGATTGGTGGTAACTTACCGATTGACGCAGGCAAATTATTATTACATGAAACCGACATCACGAATGAAAGCGAAGAAGAACGGACTAAGTTTCTCAGTCGAGTATTTCAAGATCCTAAATTAGGAACCGCACCACGAATGACAGTTGCAGAAAACTTGTTATTGGCGCTTAACCGCGGTGCTAAACGCCGATTAAAGCCGCGACAATTAAAACAACACATGAATGAGTTCACCAAGTTGGCCGCAACTATGAATAACGGCTTAGAGAATCGAATGGATACAGCAACCGGTGACTTATCAGGCGGGCAACGCCAAGCATTGAGCTTTTTGATGGCCACTTTAAAACGCCCAGATGTAATCTTACTTGACGAACACACGGCTGCATTGGACCCACGAACAAGCCAAGAATTACTACACGCCACCAACCAGCGGATCAATGAAGACAATCTGACAGCACTGATGATTACACATCACTTGGAGGATGCCTTGAAATACGGCAACCGCCTGGTTGTGTTGGACGATGGGCAAATTAAGGCAGATTTCAAGGGCCCAGACAAACAGAAACTGACGATGGAGCAATTGTATCAATATTTCGAAGTGTGAACGCCCGCGCATAGATGTGCGAGATATGACAAAGAACCCCAGTACAAGCAGCACACTTGTACTGGGGTTCTTTGCCTTATCCATTTGCCATCTACTTATGTGACTACATTAACGCAAACGAATTATCCAGCTAAAATTTATTGATACTCTAAGGCAGCACGTGACCAGCTGCAAAATAAATATCATACCATTCTTGCTTTTCCAGCTGTACATCCGCTCCAGCAATGCTTTCTTTCAAATGATTAGGATTCATTGAACCCAACACAACTTGAATATTTTGTGGCATTCGCGTAATCCATGCAGTGGCAATGGCATTCTTCGTCACAGAATATTTATCTGCTACGGCCTGTAACTTATCGTTTAATTCAGGAAACTTAGGGTTATCAATGAAAACACCTTCGAACATTCCGTATTGGTAAGGTGACCACGCTTGGACATTCATCTTGTGAAAGCGTAAGTATTCCAATAATCCACCATCATGGTCAAGACTATCAGCATCGGTCATGTTAACATGCATTCCACTATCAACCATGCCTGTGTGCATTACACCAAATTGAAGTTGATCAACTAGCAGTTTTTGATTGAGGTGACTTTGTAACATGTCGATTTGACTGGGATTAAAATTAGAAACGCCAAAATGTCGGACCTTGCCACTTGCTTGCAATTCGTTGAAGGCTTCAGCAATTTCTTCTGGTTCCATCAGTGGATCTGGGCGATGTAACAAAAATGAATCTAGATAATCGACACCTAACCGTTGCAACGAGCCATCAACGGCATCCAGCAAATGCTGCTTCGAAAAATCATAGCGTTGGCCAAATACAAGGTCCCCCTTGCTGCGACTATGATCCAGCACAATCCCTCCCTTTGATTGAACATACACATCATCACGTGTGAACGATGCATTCTTTAATGCCTTACCAAACACTTCTTCCGAGCGACCGTCCACATAAATATCAGCTGCATCAAAAAAATTAACGCCAGCATCATGCACCGTTTCCAACACTTCAGTAGCATCGGCGCTGCTTAGTGACCCCATTCGCATTACACCCAGTGCAATTTGCGAAGCCCCAAGTCCACTTTGACCCAAATTAATTGTTTTCATTTTACCTTTGCGCTCCCTTATTTGTATTTTCAGTCACAGTGTAGCACTAAATTTTAGTTTCGTGGTAGGATAATGACGGAAGTAACAGTTGACATGCATTAATATTTTAAGGAGACGGATAATATGAAAATTGGGTTTATCGGTACCGGGGTCATGGGCCACGGCATTATCACTAATTTAATTAAAGCTGGCCATCAATTAACAGTTTATAATCGGACCAAGTCAAAAGCTGATTCATTAGTAAAATTGGGGGCTCGTTGGGCGGACACTCCTGCACTAGCAACTAAGAATAATGATGTTGTCTTTTCAATGGTTGGATTTCCTGCAGATGTTGAAGAAGTTTATTTCGGCGACGATGGTATTTTTGCCGCCGCCACTGCAGGTCAAATGATTGTCGATATGACTACCAGTACCCCCTCACTAGCCATTAAAATTGGTGGGGCAGCTGACAAACACGGTATTTTAGCATTAGATGCGCCAGTATCTGGGGGCGATGTCGGCGCAAAAAATGCCACCTTAACCGTGATGGTCGGTGGGAATCAGTCTGCATTTAATCAATTAACACCTGTGTTTAACCAACTAGGTCAACGCGTCCAATACTTTGGTAGCTACGGTGCCGGCCAACACACTAAAATGGCTAATCAAATTATGATTGCGGGCACCATGACCGGGTTAACGGAAATGTTGCTTTACGCCCAAAAAACAAATTTAGACTTACCAGCTGTATTGGCAACACTCAATTCTGGTGGTGCAGCTAACTGGAGCATGGCAAACTATGTACCTCGAATCTTAAAAAATGACTACACACCTGGCTTTTTCGCCAAACACTTTCTGAAGGACTTACGTATTGCACTGGATGAAGCTGATAAAATGGGGCTTGACTTGCCAGCAACTCGTCAGGCCAAAGAGCTCTATGAAAAGTTGGTTGATGAACGCGGTTTGGGCGATGATGGAACTCAAGCATTAGTCAAGTTGTGGTGGGAAAACTAACAAGATCGTACAAATTTGGTATCAATGCCAAGTAAAACAATCCAAAAAAGCAGCCTAAGATTAACGATTCTAGGAGAATAGATTTATTCTCTTTTCCTAGAAACTAATCTTAGGCTGCTTTTAAACATTTTTTAATGTCAAAAACACTTAAGCTAGAATGTTTTTAACAATTTCATACAGTTTCTTCACATCTTCTGGCTTAGTATTACCAGTTGATTTATCAATAATAGAACTATAAACGTGCGGAATGATTTGGTTAACGCCTGCATCGACAGCAATGCGTACGATTTCTTCAAAATTATCTAATGTAATACCACCAGTTGGTTCGAGGTTAAAGCCCGCAGCCGCACAAGCTTGTGCAACAGCTTTAAATTCTGCTTCATGTTCCAGCCCATGCATTGGGAAAAACTTAACTGAAGTACCACCCATATCTTGTAACAAAGCAATCGCTGTCTCAACCGGAACCTCGGCAGCAGGTTGTTGACTACTCTTAGGGCCGGTAGCAATGTTGACAAAACCAGCCTTGCCAGTTGGTGACATCAGACCATTTACCACAGTATCACTTTGGCCAAGCAGCGCACGGCTTGTGCCGACACCTGTAAAGACTTGGTTAACGTGTTGTGGTTGCAAAACTTGGGAAACTCGGCTAACCATTTCTGATTGATTTGGATCGCCGGCGCCTAGGCCAACTGATAATGCATTGTTTGTTTCTTGTTGGTATTTTTTCATATCTTCAATGGCAGCTTCATCACGATCATAGTTTTTGGTTAAAACACCCAAAACCACATGTCCTTCAGCAGCCTCGTAACATTCTTTAGCATTCTCAACGGAATTGGCTAAAACATTCAAACAAATTTTGTCATCTAAATAATTTGGTTTTAATTGCATTGTATTAACTCCCCTTATTTCAAAATTTCATTCAATCTGGCAATGATGAGATCCATTTCTTCGGCATCTACAGCACGAATATCAAATTCAATAATACCAACGTTGGCACGGTATTCACGAGTATAAATAGCAGGATTACCTTCCTTTAATTTTGCAGTAACCTCTTCTGCATTTAGTGGTGAATCCTCTGTAACTGTGACACTGGCACGATAAATATCCCTACCAGCACCGTCTTGAACTTGTTCAGCCTTGATACCGTTGATCTTGTTTAAATTAACCAAGAACGGTGCTAACCGCGCCTTCATCTTTTCACCATTTTCGGGACCAAACTTTAAATATTCCTCAATGGCTGCAGTCAATCCAAGGATATTATCCTTGCCAATCTTCATAGCACGGCCAATGCCCAGGCTCTGCAAGCGAACCCATTCAATATACTTTTTCTTACCATAAACAAGTGCAGAAGCAGGTCCTTCTAATGATTTAGCACCACTAAAAATGATAATATCTACTCCTAGGTCAAGATATTTGTGCAGATCTTCTTCTGCAGCCGCATCCAAAATAAGTGGTAGATTGTGCGCATGTGCTACTTTGACAGCATCGGCAACTTCTAACATGCTCTTTTGAACAGCGTGGTGACTCTTAACATACAACGCTGCCGCTGTATTTTCAGAAATCATTAAATCTACGTGCTCTGCTGAACACATATTTGCATACCCAGCTTCAACAACATGACCGCCACCAAGACGAATCATTACTTCTTCTGGAGTACCGTAATCAACGTTTTGGCCTTTGGGCATAACAATCTCACGTTTAGTAATTCGATCAGTTTCTGAATGATAAGCATGATACTTACTTCCCTGTCCAATCACACCTGCAACGGCTTGTGCAATTCCAGCAGATGGATTGAAGTCAATATTTGAGACAGA
>NZ_AWTT01000007.1 GCF_000876205.1 Paucilactobacillus wasatchensis
CCTTCTTAACGCGGCTGTTCACACTCTAATTGAAGTGCGGTATACTAAATATTGAAGTTTGAAAGCGGATAAATGAGATTGTATGCGGCTTAACGATGACGTTAGGTGTAATTATTTCGTGATCAAATTCTTACTAACTATTGAGTTGAGAAAAGGAGATGCCATTGATGAGCTGGAAAGATACTTATCAAACCTGGTTAAATGAAGCATCATTAGAAACGAGTCTAAAAAGTGAATTACAACAAATGGCAACAGATGACACCCAAATAGAGGATGCTTTTTATGGTCCATTATCGTTTGGAACTGCGGGTATGCGTGGATTGCTGGGCCCTGGAATTAACCGGATGAACATTTATACTGTTCGCCAAGCAACAGAAGGGTTAGCCAGTTTTATGGATACGTTGGACGACGATGTTAAAAAGCGAGGCGTTGCCATCAGTTTTGATTCGCGACATCATTCACAGGATTTTGCTCACGAAGCTGCGCGGGTACTAGGCGCCCATGGCATCAATTCGTTTGTGTTTGAAAGCTTGCGACCAACACCAGAACTTTCCTTTACTGTCCGACATTTACATGCCTATGCCGGAATTATGATTACTGCTAGTCACAACCCGAAAGAATACAACGGTTACAAGATTTATGGTGAAGACGGTGGTCAAATGCCACCAAAGGAATCTGATTTAATCACTAGCTATGTGCGCCAGGTAACTGATTTATTTAAGATCAAAGTGGCTGATGAAGAGCAACTGCTTAAAGAACAAACAATGAAAATTATTGGTGATGATGTTGACCAAGATTATTTGGCAAAAGTAAAGACAGTCACCATCAATCCTAAGTTAGCGCAGCAAATGGGTAGAGATATGAAACTTGTGTTCACACCATTGCACGGTACTGGTCAAATGTTGGGCGAAAAGGCACTAAAAAATGCGGGTTTTACTAACTATGAAATTGTTCCGGAACAAGCTCAGCCAGATCCAGAATTTTCAACTGTTAAAAAACCCAACCCTGAAGATCCAGAAGCTTTTAAATTGGCGATTGAACTAGGTAAAAAAATTAATGCTGATGTCTTAGTTGCTGTGGATCCAGATGCTGACCGATTAGGGACAGCTGTTCGCCAACCAAATGGCGAATATCAATTATTGACAGGAAATCAAATTGCTTCTGTTTTACTACACTACATTTTGGAGGCCCACAAACAAGCTGGCGATTTACCTGCCAATGCAGCGGTTGTTAAATCAATCGTTTCAACCGAGTTCGCGACTAAAATTGCGGCTAGTTACGACGTGTCAATGATCAATGTATTAACTGGCTTTAAGTACATTGCTCAACAAATTGAGCACTTTGAGGCTACTGGAGAACATACTTACATGTTTGGCTTTGAAGAAAGCTATGGTTATTTGGTTAAACCATTTGTTCATGACAAAGATGCCATTCAATCGCTTGTGTTACTTGCTGAGGTTGCAGCTTATTATCGTAGTCAGGGCAAAACCCTGTATGACGGTTTACAGGAATTATTCCAAGAATATGGCTATTTCCGCGAGAAGACAATTTCTCAAACTTATGCCGGCATTAATGGTGCAGATGAAATCAAAGCCCTAATGAAGAAATTCCGTGAAGAAGCACCAACTCACTTTGCTGGGCATGCAATTGTGGCTACTGAAGATTTTAGTACGCAAATTAAAACTGATAAGTCAGGACAATCAACTCCAATTGAATTACCTGTTGCCAATGTATTGAAATATATTTTGGATGATGAGACTTGGATTGCGATTCGACCATCAGGGACGGAACCAAAGCTTAAGTTCTACATTGGCACGAATGCTGGTGATTTGAGCACAGCCAATGAAAAATTAACTGAATTTGAAACAGCATTAAATCAATTTATTGCTGAATAATTATTCGACTAAATGTCTTATCCGATTTGGATTGGGCATTTTTTGATTATCACTAATTAATGTCAGTTTACTACTAAGAAATGCAGGAGGTAGGACGTTTGCAACTTGCTAGACGAATGCATGTTCGTGTGGTAAGATTGGTGGACGCATGGACGAAAAGTGTGCTATTTTTTATTTTTTTTAATTGTACTGGGAGTAGTTGGTTGAATGTTGTTGTTTGTTGGCACGATTGGTGGAGTGGCCAGCCGGGGCTAAGATACTAATTACAATCAATCAACCAAAAGCAGTTGCTTAATTGAGATTGGTATCTTAGTCTACGACATCTAAACGCAACGACTCACACTTTTTTACAATAGGAGGTTGAATTATGATTTATCGACAACCAAACAAAAAATTTGATTTAGTTTCAAAGTATCAGCCGACCGGTGATCAGCCTGCTGCAATTAAGCAATTGACCGATGGTATTGAGCAGGGCGATAAGAGCCAGATTTTGCTTGGAGCGACCGGGACTGGTAAAACATTTACGATTTCAAATGTTATTAAAAATGTTAACAAACCAACTTTGATTTTATCGCATAACAAAACGTTAGCCGGGCAATTATATGGTGAATTTAAAGAATTTTTTCCAAATAATGCGGTAGAATATTTTGTTAGTTATTATGATTACTATCAACCAGAAGCTTATGTACCATCTAGCGATACATACATTGAAAAAGATTCCGCAATTAATGATGAAATTGATAAACTACGACATTCAACGACCAGCTCATTGCTGGAACGTAATGATGTGATTGTCGTGGCGTCCGTTTCTAGTATTTTTGGATTAGGGGATCCAAAAGAATATCAAGATCATGTTTTATCACTACGCGTGGGAATGGAAATTGAACGTAACCAATTATTGCGTGATTTAGTTGATATTCAATTTGAACGTAACGATATTGATTTCCAACGAGGGCGTTTTCGTGTCCACGGAGATGTGGTGGAGGTATTCCCTGCGTCGCGTGACGAACGTGCGCTACGAATTGAGTTTTTTGGCGACGAAATTGATCGCATTAGAGAAATTGATTCCTTAACTGGTGAAGTTCTAGGGGACCGCGACCATGTTTCTATTTTCCCGGCCACTCACTTTATGACTAATGAAGACATCATGGCGACCGCGATAAAGGGGATTTCTGCGGAGTTGGAAGACAGGTTGAAAGTGCTAGATGATGCGGGGAAATTACTCGAGGCACAACGACTAAAACAGCGAACCACATATGATATTGAAATGTTGAATGAAATGGGTTATACATCTGGGATTGAAAACTATTCCCGCCACATGGATGGTCGTAAACCAGGGGAACCACCGTACACACTGTTGGACTTTTTTCCTAAGGATTTCTTGTTAGTTGTAGATGAATCACATCAAACGATGCCACAGGTTCGTGGAATGTATAAGGGTGATCGGTCACGGAAACAAATGTTAGTTGACTATGGGTTTCGATTGCCTAGTGCATTGGATAACCGTCCTTTAAAACTAGCAGAGTTTGAAAAACATGTTAATCAAGTTGTTTACATGTCAGCGACACCAGGGCCATACGAATATGACCAAACAGATCATGTTGTTCAACAGATTATTCGACCAACTGGTTTATTAGATCCAACGGTTGAAGTGCGCCCAATTATGGGCCAAATTGATGATCTAGTGGGAGAAATCAATAAACGAGTTGAACGTAATGAACGGGTCTTTATTACGACGTTAACTAAAAAAATGTCGGAAGATTTAAGTGATTATCTCAAAGATTTAGGGCTTAAAGTTAAGTATTTGCATAGTGATATCAAGACGCTGGAACGAACTGAAATTATCCGTGATTTAAGGTTGGGTAAGTTTGATGTTTTGGTTGGCATTAATCTCTTGCGTGAAGGAATTGACGTGCCAGAGGTTTCATTGGTGGCAATTTTAGATGCCGATAAAGAAGGCTTTTTACGCAATGAACGTTCACTAATTCAAACTATTGGCCGAGCAGCTCGTAATGAAAATGGTGCCGTTATTATGTATGCCGACACAGTAACTGATTCGATGAAGGCGGCAATGGATGAAACTAAACGACGGCGGGCTATACAAGCTAAATATAATGAGGACCATCATATTACGCCACACACGATTAAGAAGGATATCCGTGATTTAATCAGTGTTACCAAAGAATCGGATGATAGCGGTCAAAAGGATGACTTTACGCAACAAGACTTTGCCGATATGGCAAAAGATGATCAAAAAGCTATGCTGAAGCAATTGGAAGATCAAATGCGAGCTGCTGCTAAGCGGTTAGACTTCGAGCAGGCCGCCACATTACGTGATACTGTGCTAGAATTAAAAGCACAAATTGGATAGTATGTGACTCTCTAAAATTTTTGTGTTTTTGAAGTAGGAGGAAAGTTTAATTGGCAAACGATAAAATTGTGATTCATGGTGCACGCGCTCATAATCTTAAGAATATTGATGTGACCATTCCTAAGAACAAATTGGTGGTCATCACGGGGTTATCTGGTTCAGGAAAGAGTTCATTGGCGTTTGACACACTGTACGCCGAGGGACAACGGCGCTATGTTGAAAGTTTATCAGCTTATGCCCGTCAATTTTTAGGCCAAATGGATAAACCAGATGTTGATTCAATTGATGGTTTATCGCCAGCAATTTCAATTGACCAAAAAACGACGTCTAAAAATCCACGCTCCACTGTTGGAACGGTCACTGAAATTAACGATTATCTCCGCTTATTATGGGCGCGAGTTGGCACCCCAATTTGTCCAAATGATGGCACTTTAATTTCAAGTCAGTCTCCCGAACAGATGGTTAATCGAGTGCTGGGCTTGAAAGAACGTACTAAATTACAAATATTATCGCCAATCGTTCGTAATAAAAAAGGCGGTCAGAAAAAAACGTTTGAAAAAATTAAACGTGAGGGCTTTGTACGGGTCCAAGTAGATAATGAAACCTACGATATTGATGACGTACCAGAATTGAACAAAAATAAGAATCATTCAGTCAACATTGTAGTTGATCGGATTGTCGTGAAAGAAGGAATTCGTTCACGGCTATTTGACTCGTTTGAAGCCGCACTCCGGCTCAGTGACGGCTATGCTACTGCTGACATTATTGGTGGCGACCCAATCGCCTTTTCAGAACAATATGCCTGCCCAGTTTGTGGTTTTACGGTTGGTGAAATGGAACCGCGGCTATTTTCTTTTAACGCCCCACTGGGAGCATGTCCTGAATGTGAAGGATTGGGAATTAAACTTGAAGTTGATGAAGACCTCGTGATTCCCGATCGTAGTTTGACTTTGCGACAGGGAGTAATTGTACCCTGGAATCCGATTTCATCTCAATATTATCCAGCATTATTGGAACAATTTGCCACCCAAAATGGGATTGACATGGACACCCCATTTGATAAATTATCTAAAAAACAGCAAGAAATCATTTTACACGGTAATGGTACGCATAAATTTCATTTTCACTATGAAAATGATTTTGGTGGCGTTCGAGATGTCGATGTGGAATTCGAAGGTGTTTTGAACAACGTTGAGCGACGATATCGTGAAACTAATTCTGATTTCACGCGTGACCAAATGCGTAAGTACATGACAGAACTAACTTGTCAAACTTGTCATGGCTACCGGTTAAATCGGCAAGCGTTAAGTGTGAAAATAGATCAGCTCCACATTGGTGAAGTGTCTGAAAAGCCGGTTAGTGATGAGCTCCCGTTCTTTCAACAACTTCATTTATCTGAACAAAATGAAACGATCGCCCGACCTATCATTAAGGAAATTATAGACCGACTAACGTTTCTGCAAAATGTTGGATTGAGCTATTTGACGCTTAGTCGCTCGGCACGAACGCTGTCAGGTGGTGAGGCACAACGCATCAGATTGGCGACACAAATTGGTTCCAATTTATCTGGTGTGCTCTACATTTTAGATGAACCATCAATTGGACTGCATCAGCGTGATAATGATCGGCTGATCGCTTCGTTGAAAAAGATGCGCGATCTAGGCAATACACTCATCATTGTGGAACACGATGAAGACACGATGCGAGCAGCCGATTATATTGTTGATATTGGACCTGGTGCCGGTGAATATGGCGGTGAAGTAATGGCCGCTGGCACACCTAAACAAGTTGAGCGATCCGTAAAATCCTTAACCGGACAGTATTTAGCTGGAAAAAAATTTGTACCAGTCCCTGATAAGCGACGTAAAGGTAATGGAAAAAAGATTACGATTACTGGTGCTAGTGAAAATAATTTGAAGGATTTAACTGTTAATTTTCCGCTTGGTAAGTTTATTGGAGTGACCGGTGTTTCTGGTTCTGGGAAATCTACGCTGGTTAATTCAATTTTAAAGCGTGTTTTAGCACAAAAATTGAATCGTAATTCTGAAAAGCCGGGTAAGTATAAAACTATTCGTGGCGTCAAAAACATTGAAAAAATAATTGATATTGACCAAGCTCCAATTGGACGCACACCACGAAGTAATCCAGCCACCTATACGGGAGTGTTTGATGATATTCGCGGCCTGTTTGCTCAAACAAACGAAGCCAAATTAAGAGGTTATCAGAAGGGTCGATTTAGTTTTAATATTAAGGGAGGTCGTTGTGAAGCCTGTCACGGAGATGGGATTCTTAAAATTGAAATGAATTTTTTGCCAGATGTTTATGTGCCTTGTGAAGTTTGTCATGGTAAACGCTACAATTCTGAAACGCTTGAAGTTCAGTATAAAGGCAAGAATATTGCTGACGTATTGGATATGACAGTTGGCGAGGCACTGGAGTTCTTTGCCCCAATTCCTAAAATTGCACGCAAGCTGCAAACTATCGTTGATGTTGGTCTGGGTTACGTTAAGATGGGCCAACCGGCAACCACTTTATCTGGTGGTGAGGCACAACGAATGAAGCTTGCCTCGGAGCTGCATAAGCAATCAACGGGTCGTAGCTTTTATATTTTGGATGAGCCAACCACTGGGTTGCATACAGATGACATCAAACGATTGTTGGAGGTATTACAACGGCTTGTTGATGCCGGCAATACTGTTTTGGTGATCGAGCATAATTTAGATGTAATTAAAACTGCAGACTGGTTGATTGATTTAGGACCAGAAGGTGGCGCTGGTGGTGGCGAAATTGTTGCTACTGGAACGCCTGAACAGATTGCACAGGTCAAAGAAAGCTACACTGGCCAGTATTTGAAGAAAGCGTTGGAGCGGGATGCTGAACGTGTTTAGCACTACTACTTCTGAGGCAGCTGTCTAGGACTAAGCCACCAATGACAATCAATAAATCAAAAGGCGATTTATTAGTCGCCATCGTTAACTTAGAGTACGACAGCTAAGCGCCTTGACTCACACTTTTTTTGTAGACGTGTTCGTCAAGGCAGCTGTCTAGGGCTAAGCCACCAATGACAATCAATAAATCAAAAGGCGATTTATTAATCGTCATCGTTAACTTAGCGTACGACAGCTAGGCGTCTTGACTCACACTTTCAAAATTGTATAGTAAAGGTAATCAATAAAAGGAGTGATTTTTTTGGCAAAGATTGAAAGTTTTCAGTTAGACCATACAAAGGTGCTAGCACCATATGTTCGCTTAATTACGGTTGAAGAAGGACCCAATGGTGATAAGATTTCAAACTTTGACTTACGTTTAGTTCAACCAAACGTAAATGCAATTCCAACTGCTGGACTGCACACAATTGAGCATATGCTGGCAGGATTGTTACGAGACAGAATGGACGGCGTCATTGATTGTTCACCATTCGGTTGTCGGACAGGATTCCATCTTATTATGTGGGGCGAACATGATACCACAGAAGTGGCCAAGACATTGAAATCATCACTTGAATTCATTAGTACAGCTAAGTGGTCTGATGTTCCAGGAACGACGATTGATAGTTGTGGTAACTATCGTGATCATTCATTATTTTCAGCGCAAGAATGGGCTAAGAAGATTCTATCAGAAAAAATTTCATCTGATCCATTTAAACGAGTAGAAGTTTAATTTATTAACAAATACCTCCGAGTTAATCGCGAGGTATTTTTTTATTCATTTATACGTGAATAGTGGTGATTAAATGAATAAAAATCATTTATTCGCCATTTTTATGTATAAATACTTGAAAATGATGGATTATAATGCTAATGTAAGTAGCATATTGAAAAATAAATGTGGGGGAATTTAAAAAATGGCAAATAAAAAAGTTGTATTAGCATATTCGGGTGGACTCGACACGTCAGTTGCAATTCCGTGGTTAAAAGATAAAGGTTATGATGTTATCGCAGTTTGTATTGATGTTGGTGAGCAGGGCAAAGATCTCAATTTTATCCATGACAAGGCGTTAAAAGTCGGTGCCGTTAAAGCATATGTAATTGATGCAAAAGAAGAATTTGCCAATGACTATGCGTTAATTGCATTACAGGGGCATACTTTTTATGAAGGAACATACCCGTTATTGTCTGCGCTATCACGTCCGCTAATTTCAAAGAAGCTGGTTGAAGTTGCCAAAAAAGAAAATGCCGATGCAATTGCGCATGGCTGTACTGGTAAAGGCAATGACCAAGTTCGGTTTGAAGTTGCTATTCACGCATTGGCACCACAAATTAAAATTGAAGCACCAATTCGGGACTTTCATATGTCTCGTGAAGAAGAAATTGATTATGCCAAAGAACATAATGTTCCAATTCCAATTGATTTAGACAGTCCATATTCGATTGACCAAAATCTTTGGGGGCGGGCTAATGAAGCTGGCGTTTTGGAAGATCCTTGGGTGGCAGCACCGGAAGATGCGTTTGATCTCACTAATCCAATTGAGAAAACACCCGATGAGCCTGAAGAAATTACAATTGATTTTGTTCAGGGAGTTCCTGTTGCTTTAAATGGCACCCAGTATTCACTTGCTGAATTGATTAATAAAGTGGAAACAATTGCGGGTAAACATGGCATTGGACGGATTGATCACATTGAAAATCGATTAGTTGGTATCAAATCGCGTGAAGTCTATGAAGCTCCTGCCGCGGCTGTGCTAATGAAGGCGCACAAAGATTTGGAAGATTTAACTTTTGAACGTGAGTTGGCTCATTTTAAACCATTGATTGAGCAAAAATTAGCAGATACTATTTATAATGCACTTTGGTTCTCACCATTGATGAGCGCTATGATTTCCTTTTTGAAGGACACTCAAAAAGTGGTTAATGGTACAATTAGATTGAAGCTGTTTAAGGGCAACGTCATCACTCAAGGAAGAAAGTCAGAAAATTCGCTTTATAATAAGAATCTAGCGACGTATACTTCTGCGGATGAGTTTGATCAACAAGCTGCAGTTGGATTCATTAAGTTATGGGGCTTACCAACACAGGTTTATGCACAGGTTCAAGATAAAGTTAAAAAAGCAAAGGATGGCATTCAATAAATGAGTACGGAAAAGCTATGGGGTGGTCGTTTCACACAAACTGGGGCCCACTGGGTTGATGAATTTGGTGCATCCATTTCGTTTGATCAAGAATTGGCCCACGAAGATTTGCAGGGTTCACTAGCCCATGTCAAAATGTTGAAGAAAACAGCTATTTTACCAGCAGCAGATGCTGATCAAATAATTGCTGGACTGGAAAAGTTAGTGGAGCAGCTAGACCAAGGTAAACTGAAATTTACGGTTGAAAATGAAGATATTCATCTTAACTTGGAAAAAATATTGACGGATGAAATTGGCCCGGTTGCCGGTAAATTACACACTGCAAGAAGTCGAAATGACCAAGTTGCGACCGATTTTCACTTATACGTTAAAAATAGAATTCCTGAAGTAATAGCTGAATTAAAGCACCTGCAGTCCGTGATTGTCACAATGGCACAGGAAAATATTGAAACGATAATGCCAGGTTATACCCATATGCAACACGCTCAGCCGATCTCGTATGCACACTATTTATTAGCTTACTTTGACATGTTCCAACGGGATGTCGAGCGATTTGAATTTAACATGAAACATACTAATATTTCGCCATTAGGTGCTGCTGCATTAGCTGGCACGACATTTCCGATTGATCGAGAATTTTCTGCTAAGGAACTAGGATTTGACGATGTGTATCATAATAGTTTGGATGCAGTATCAGACCGTGATTTTGCTTTGGAATTTTTGAGTAATGCATCCATTTTGATGATGCACCTATCGCGGTTTTGCGAAGAAGTTATTTTGTGGTGCACGTATGAATTTAATTATTTAGAACTATCAGATCAATTTTCAACGGGTAGTTCTATTATGCCACAGAAGAAAAATCCAGATATGGCCGAATTGATCCGTGGTAAGAGTGGGCGTGTGGTCGGCAATTTGATGGGTTTGTTGACGGTCATGAAGTCGTTGCCGCTTGCTTACAATAAAGATATGCAAGAGGATAAAGAGGGTGTATTTGATACTGTCAAGACAATTTTGCCAAGTATCAAAATTTTTGCCGAAATGCTGCGCACCGCTCATGTCCATAAGGAAAAAATGGCGGATGCAACGACCAATGATTTTTCAAATGCGACGGAATTAGCAGATTACTTGGCTAGCAAAGAGATTCCATTCCGCCAGGCACATGAAATTGTGGGTAAATTGGTACTGCAAGGGTTGCAGACAGGAACAACTCTACAAAATATTCCGCTGGATGAATACAAAAAGATTTCTCCATTAATTGATGAAGATATTTATCATGATTTGGATAGTAAAGTAGCAGTTGAACGTCGTCAGTCGCTTGGCGGCACAGGTTTTTCACAAATCAAAGAAAATATTACGCGCGCCAAAAAATTAATCAAGTAGCAGATTTATTACTCGAGAATGTTGTTACGTAGTCTAACTTAGACTATGTAACAACATTCTTTTTGGTTAATAAAAGTGGCTTTCATTTCAATGACACGCCCGGTATGTTACAATGGTGAGGATTATTTTTTATCGGACGAAATAGGAGGTTAAGCCTTGAAAAAGCAATTACAGGTAGTGATTATTACAGGTATGAGTGGTGCTGGTAAAACGGTCGCAATTCAAAGCTTTGAAGATTTAGGGTATTTTGTCGTTGACAATATGCTGCCCAATTTACTCTCTCGGTTTTTGGATATCATTGAAGAATCGGAAGGAACTGACAAAGTTGCACTCGTGGTTGATTTAAGATCACGCGGTTTTTATGATTTAGTAATGCCTGCGATTAAGGAATTACGAGAGCGCCAAGATGTTAACACGCAATTGCTATTTTTAGATGCCACCGACGAGGAACTGGTATCGCGTTACAAGGAAACAAGACGAGCGCATCCGCTGTCCCCCCAAGGACGGGTAATGGCCGGGATCGATCGTGAGCGGCATTTATTGGGCGAAATTAAAAGCATTGCTAACCTAACCGTTGATACCTCAGACCTGTCACCACGTCAATTACGACACCGGTTAGCAGATTACTTTAATAATGATCAGCAAACAACATTTTATGTAGAAGTGATGTCATTCGGTTTTAAATATGGTCTACCATTGGATGCTGATGTTGTGATGGATGTGCGTTTTTTACCAAATCCATATTACATTCCCGACTTGAAGCCACTCACGGGTAATGATCCACAAGTGAGTGACTATGTGATGAAACAGCCACTAACCACACAGTTTTATCAACATTTTTATTCATTATTAACTACGATTTTACCTGGTTATGTGAAAGAAGGTAAGACAAGTTTGACGATTGCGATTGGTTGTACTGGTGGACAACATCGTTCAGTAGCAATCGCCAACCGACTCGCTGCAGATATTGGTAAAAATTACGTTGTTAATATTAGTCATCGCGATATTGAAAAGCGAAAGGAGACGACGAATCGATCATGAGCGTACAGCAAAAAAGTAGTCGTCCGAAAATTGTCGTGATTGGTGGTGGTACCGGCCTTCCTGTTATTTTAAAAGGATTACGCCACAAGGATGTCGATATTACGGCAATTGTGACCGTGGCTGATGATGGTGGGTCATCCGGAATTCTCCGCAATTACATTAACGTTGTGCCTCCTGGAGATATCCGTAATGTTCTAGTGGCCCTGTCCGATTTGCCTGACTTGGCGCTTGATATTTTTCAGTATCGATTTGACAGTTCTGATCAATTTTTTGCAGGACATGCGATTGGTAATTTAATTATTGCAGCATTATCCGAAATGGAATCAGGAGTGTTTGAGGCAGTACAGGAGCTGTCCTCAATGATGAAGGTGCATGGGCATGTATATCCGGCAGCTAATGAGCCGTTAGTCTTGAATGCTGAGTTCGCTGATGGTACCAAATTAAAGGGTGAATCTGAAATCACAGCTGCCCATAAAGCGATTAAGCGCGTTTGGGTCACTCCAACTAATTATCAGGACGGTCATGCCACTAAAGCAGTGCCCGAGGTTGTTAATGCAATTATGGCAGCTGATCAAATTGTGCTCGGCCCAGGCAGTTTATTTACGAGTATTTTACCAAATTTAATGATCCAAAATGTGGGGCGTGCAGTTTGTGATACTAATGCTGAAGTTATTTATATATGTAATATTATGACTCAAAAAGGGGAAACAGATCAATTTAGCGACGCAGACCATGTCCGAATTTTAAATGAACACTTGGACAGCCATTTTGTGGATACCATATTGGTAAACTCTCAGCCGGTACCCGAGGATTATATGGATTTTCAGCGCTGGAATGAACTTTCACGCCCAGTCACACATGATTTTATGGGGTTACGCAAGCAAGGAACGCGGGTGATTTCAACTAATTTTTTGCAACTCAGAGACAACGGTGCGTTTCACGATAGTACAAAAGTTGTGGCAGAACTGATGAATCGATTACACCAACCACGAGATTAAAAAGGGGTGATATCAATGTCATATGCTAGTGAAGTCAAAAAAGAATTGACGGGGCTGCAAGTGCATTTAGACAATGCTAAAGCTGAATTGATGGCGTTAATCAGAATGAATGGTACATTGAATATTGCCAACCATCAATTGGTATTGAATATTCAAACGGAAAATCCCGCAATTGCGCGGCGGATCTATCAATTACTAAAAGATTTTTATCAAGCTGAGAGTGAATTGGTTGTTCGCCGCAAGATGAAACTAAAAAAGAATAATTTGTATATTGTGCGTTTGCGTGGCGAAGCCGAAGCCATTTTATCTGATTTAGGTATTTTGCAAGATTTGCAAATTAAAGAGAAGGTGCCGGTTGACCTACTGAGTAACGATGCAATGATTCGATCTTATTTACGGGGTGCGTTTTTAGCGGGTGGTTCAGTTAATAATCCAGAAACTTCCCGATATCATCTGGAGATTTATTCACTGTACGAAGAACATAATGCAATGATAGCTGAAATGATGAATAAATATAATTTAAACGCGCGAGTGACTAACCGTCGCAGCGGATTTATTGTATATCTGAAAGAGGCGGAAAAAATTGCCGACTTTTTATCATTAATCGGAGCAACAAACGCGATGCTTAAGTTCGAAGATATTCGGATTGTGCGAGATATGCGTAATTCGGTTAATCGGTTGGTTAACTGTGAAAATGCAAATATGGACAAGATGGCTAATGCATCGACCAAGCAGATTGAAAACATTAAATTTGTGGATGAGAATATTGGCTTGAGTAATTTACCAACCAAGTTACGTGAAATTGCAGAAACTCGGTTAGCAAATCAAGAAATTAGCCTTAAGGAGTTAGGCGAACTAGTTCCCGGGGGGCCAATTTCTAAATCGGGTGTTAATCATCGACTACGTAAAATTAATGCGTATGCGGAGCAATTACGTGAATCGGCAATTTAGTGCAAAAAACCGCCAAGATCATCTGATCTTGGTCGGTTTTTGCATTATTTAATTAGTTAATTTACTTCTTTAAATCTTTGCTGTTTGTCATGATGCCATCGAGCAAACCATAATCAACGGCTTCTTGAGCTGAAAGATAATGGTCACGTTCTGTATCAGTTTTGATTCGCTCAATTGGTTGACCAGAGTTGTCAGCTAAAATTCCGTTGATCATCTTACGCGTCTTCAAAATTTCAGTAGCAGCGATTTGAATTTCAGTCTGTTGACCTTGTGCACCACCAGATGGTTGGTGAATCAGGACTTGAGAATGAGGTAAACCAAATCGCTTTCCCTTAGTTCCAGATGAAACTAAGACGCTGGCCATTGAAGCGGCCATTCCGGTTACAATTGTTTGGACATCTGACTTGATGAAATTCATCGTATCATAGATGGACATTCCAGATGTAACCACACCACCAGGAGAGTTGATGTAAAGATAAATATCCTTAGTGGAATCCTGAGCATCCAAAAATAGCAATTGAGCGACGATTGAATTTGCCATATCGTCTTCAATGGGGCCAGAAAGCATAATAATCCGGTCTTTTAATAGTCGTGAGTAAATATCATAGGCACGTTCGCCACGTGATGATTGTTCAATGACTGTTGGAACTAAATTCATAGTTAGTTGCCTCCTTATTAATTAGCACTCAACGTTAGTGTTTGCTAAACGTGTAAATGTAGTTTACCGCGTTGGTCAATAAAGGTCAAATATTTTAACCAATTAATTTAACCATTCACATTATACGGTTTTTCAAACTTATGTGCATCTATTATGGACAAACAAAAAGGATTGTAACGATAGGTTCGTTTCAATCCTTTTTAAGTGGGAAGCAAAATAGTTATTTGTCGAGCGATTCACTGAGCCATGCCAACTCTTTTTTGGCACATTCTTCATCTAATTGAGAACAGTCATCAGCACTGGCAACATGTTTCAGTTCATTTAATTGCTCGAAAAGTTTGGCTGAACTAGCTTTATTGTTAAGCATAGTTACACCTCCTATAGTATGTATTAATTTATTATTGTAAGTTTGAACCATCAAGTACTAGATGATGCAATCATCATACGATTAATTGGTCTATTTGTCAAACTCCTTTAAAAATAGTTAATAAATGATGGATTTATTAATTGGTATAGTCTAATTATTTTATGCTAAAATTTCAATTAAATTAAACGGTTGCTTTCTTGGGGTGTAAAAGATATAATTGGAACGTTGGTTATTTAACGAAGAAATCAAATATGAGGAGGCATTTCTTATGCGTAAGGCACATCCACATGGCGTTCAAGGCCGTCGTCCAGTTGCACCAAAGTACAAGCGAGCTTTAAAAGAAAAGAAAATTGAAGATTTGCGCAAGTGGGCTAAAGAAAAACCGGCCAAATAATTACCTGAAATCCATCATTAATTTGGTGGATTTTTTATTTGCTGCCATTTAATTAAGCTTTATTAATTATTAAAAAAAGGTTAGAATATTAGATAAGTTCAAATTTTTTAGTAAATAATAGGGGATGGAATAATGGCACGAAAAATGGCAGTAATTGGAATGGGAAATGTTGGCTCAACTGTTGCACATTATATTGTTGCAAATGGTTTTGCTGATGACCTGGTATTAATTGACACACGGGAAGCAAAAGTGATTGCAGATGCAACTGATTTTCAAGATGCAATGCCAAACTTACCATATCACACAAATATTTTTGTGAATGATTACTCTTTATTAAAAGATGCCGATGTCATTATTTCGGCACTTGGCAACATTAAATTGCAAGATAATCCGACCGATGATCGGTTTGCAGAATTACCATTTACACGGGTTGAAGTACGGAAAGTCGCCAAACAAATTAAGGAATCCGGCTTTACTGGTAAGATTGTTGCGATCACTAATCCGGTGGATGTGATTACTTCAATTTATCAAGAAGTTACTGGACTGCCTAAGAATCATGTGCTCGGGACGGGAACGTTACTTGATTCTGCGCGAATGAAACGAGCTGTGGCACAACGATTGAACATCGATCCCCGTTCAGTAGTTGGCTATAACTTGGGCGAACATGGTAATTCACAATTCACTGCATGGTCTACGGTGCGTGTGTTAGGCAAACCAATTACTGAAATTGCGAAAGAAAAGAATCTCGATTTAGATGCCCTCGACAATGAAGCAAAAGTTGGTGGTCACCGCGTCTTTCATGGTAAAAAGTATACTAACTATGGTGTTGCCACAGCTGCGGTTTTGCTGGCCAACACAATTGTGAATAATGCATTGACGGAATTGCCAGTGTCAAATTATCGTGAGGAATATGGTACGTATCTATCATACCCAGCAATAGTTGGTCGTGACGGGATAGTAGAACAGTTGGAACTAGAATTAACTGAAGAGGAATTAAAAAAACTTCAAATTTCAGCAGATTATATTAAGACAAAATATACTGAGAGTCGTGAAGATTAAAATATGGCTACATTAGTATCAAAAAAGCACCAGCTATTTTATTAATGCTGGTGCTTTTTTATAAGAGTTAGTTTACAATGCGCCCCCCCGGGAGTCGAACCCGGATCTCAAGAACCGGAATCTCACGTGCGATCCATTACACTAAGGGCGCAATACAATATTCTATGATAGCGGATTTTGGTATGAATTACAAGAAAAAGAAGAAAAGAGAACCTAATGTTATCTAATTAATTGGTTCCAATTAGGTTAACTGTTAAAAATATGTAAAAAATAAAAATTAATCCAGCGGTATTGATAACGGTTTCACAAAAATAAGATAACTTTTTCCTAATAAATTTGGGCAATTCATTAGACTATTGCACCATTTTTGGTTATCATATATAGCGTAATGAAGTGTACCTGTTTTCTGCATGTTGACCCAAAAAATGTCACTTTTGTTTTTGAACTTTTGGGGTGGAATCTGTCATATTTTTCGTTGGCGTGATATACTTAACAAGTACGTTTTAAAAACTAAACTTATTTTCCTAAAGGAGGAAATTGCAGTATGACTGTAAAAATTGGTATTAATGGTTTCGGCCGTATCGGTCGTTTAGCTTTCCGTCGAATTCACGAACTTGGCGCTAAGTCGAATGATATTCAGGTGGTCGCAATCAACGACTTGACAACACCTTCGATGTTGGCTTACTTATTAAAGTATGATTCAACTCATGGTCCATTCCCTGGTGAAGTTAGTGCCACTGATAATGGAATCGTTGTTGATGGTAAGGAATACCCAGTTTACGCAGAACGTGAAGCACAAAATATTCCTTGGGTTAAGAATGACGGCGTTGACTTTGTCCTTGAATGTACAGGTTTCTATACTTCAAAAGAAAAGTCACAAGCACATCTTGATGCTGGTGCAAAACGTGTCTTGATCTCAGCTCCAGCTGGTGATATTAAGACGGTTGTTCCTGGTGTTAACTTGGACATCCTTGACGGTGGTGACACGATCGTTTCTGCAGGTTCATGTACAACAAACTGCTTGGCACCAATGGCTTACTTCTTAAATGAAGACTTTGGTATCAAGGCCGGTACAATGACTACAATTCACGCTTTCACATCAACACAAATGATCCTTGATGGACCTCGTGGTAGCAAGATGCGTAATAACCGTACTGCTAGTGTTAACACAATTCCTCATTCAACTGGTGCTGCTAAGGCTATTGGCTTAGTTATCCCTGAATTGAAGGGTAAGTTACAAGGACACGCACAACGGGTTGCTGTTGTTGATGGTTCATTAACTGAACTAGTTAGTGTTCTTGACAAGAAAGTTACTGCAGATGAAATCAATGCTTCAATGAAGAAGCATGCTGAAGGCAATGACGCTTATGGTTACACTGAAGATGAAATCGTATCAAGCGATATCATTGGTAACACACATGGCTCAGTATTTGATCCTTCACAAACAGAAATCACAACTGCTGGCGATACTCAATTAGTTAAGACGGTTGCTTGGTATGATAACGAATATGGTTTCACAAGCAACATGATCCGGACACTATTGAAGTTTGCTACACTTTAATTCTGTAATTTTATAACAAGCTTCATTTTAAGGTGGGGGGAGGATAACTCCTCTCACTTTTTGTTTGAATCAATAGGAGGAAAATCAAATGGCTAAATTAACTGTTGAAGATTTACAGCTTGAAGGCAAAAAAGTTTTAATGCGGGTTGACTTTAATGTTCCCATTAAAGACGGTGTGATTGGTAACGACAACCGTATCGTTGCGGCATTACCAACCATCAAATACGTAATTGAACATGGTGGCCGTGCCATCTTGTTATCACATTTAGGCCGTGTTAAAAAGGAAGAAGACAAGCCAGGACTTTCTATGCGTCCCGTCGCAGAACGTCTATCTAACTTATTAAACAAGCCTGTTACCTTTGTACCAACAACAGAAGGCAAACAACTTGAAGATGCGATCGCTAAGCTACAAAACGGCCAAGTGCTGGTCATGGAAAATACTCGTTATGAAGATGTTGAGGATGGCGAATATGTTAAACGTGAATCAGGTAATGACCCTGAACTAGGAAAATACTGGGCCTCACTTGGTGATGTATTTGTTAACGATGCATTTGGTACAGCCCATCGTGCCCATGCTTCTAACGTCGGAATTTCTGCTAATATGGAGCAAGCAGCGGCTGGCTTCCTGATGGAAAAAGAAATTAAGTTCATTGGTGGCGCCGTTGATAATCCTGCGCATCCATTTGTTGCTATTTTGGGTGGAGCTAAGGTTTCCGATAAAATTGGTGTGATTGATAACTTATTAGGTAAAGCCGACAAGGTTATCATTGGTGGCGGAATGACTTATACATTTTATGCTGCCAAAGGAATCAAAATTGGTAACTCATTAGTCGAAGAAGACAAAATTGATTTGGCTAAAGAAATTATTGAAAAAGCTGGCGATAAGTTAGTGTTGCCAGTTGATTCAGTGGTTGCCGAAAAGTTTAGTAACGATGTTGAAAGCAAAGTCGTTGAAAATGATATTCCTGATGGCTACATGGCGCTTGATATTGGACCTAAGTCAGTTGAATTGTTCAAAAATGTCTTACAAGATGCCAAAACTGTTGTTTGGAATGGACCAATGGGTGTCTTTGAAATGAGCAATTACGCTGAAGGAACACTTGAAATTGGCAAGTTCTTAGGAACGTTGTCTGATGCAACTACAATTGTTGGTGGTGGTGACTCAACTGCTGCTGTGCAACAATTAGGTGTGGCTGATAGTTTGACTCACATCTCAACTGGTGGTGGTGCTTCCCTTGAATATCTTGAAGGAAAGACTTTACCAGGGATTGCAGCAATTTCTGAAAAGTAAAAAAATGAATTGCAAGACTGATTCGATTTTTCGAGTTGGTCTTGTTTTTTTATCCCTTAAGTTTGATCGAAGTTAAAGAAGATCGTTGGCGTTTTATCCTTATTTTCGTTAGAATGTGGAGGTGAAATGCTTTTATCGAGGAGGTTCAATAATGAGAGTTCCATTTATTGCAGGTAATTGGAAAATGAATAAAACAGCGCGCGAATCGATTGACTTTGTGCAAGAGGTGGCTGACAAACTGCCAGCTCCTGCTGAAGTTGAAACTGCAGTTGCTGCACCAGCATTGGTACTACAATCGATGGTAGCTGCAGCAGCAGGAACACCATTGCGAATTGTTGGTGAAAACTGTTTTTACGAAAATGAAGGTGCATATACTGGTGAGATTAGTCCAGCAGTGCTGAAAGAAATTGGGGTTAATTACGTTATTTTGGGTCATTCAGAGCGGCGCCTCTACTTCCATGAATCAGATGAAGTAATTAACAAAAAAGTGCTAGCTGCGATTGATAACAATTTGTTGCCAATTGTTTGTTGTGATGAAACGATGGGACGGCAAGCGGCTGGTGATAAAATTCATTGGGTTGTCAGTCAAATTATGGCTGATTTACGTGGCCTAACTGAAGAGCAAATGAAAACAGTGACCGTAGCATATGAGCCAAGCTGGGCCATTGGCACCGGTCAAAGTGCCAGTTCTGCTCAAGCTGAAGAAGGCTGTTATCTGATTCGCCAAACGATTGCCGATATTTATAACGATGAGTTAGCCAATCATATTCGGGTATTGTATGGTGGCAGTGTTAAACCAGGAAACATTGCCGAAATTATGGCTAAACCAAATATTGATGGTGTGTTAGTTGGTAATGCTAGTTTAGAGGCAGATTCATTTTTGAAGCTAGCAAATTATCAAAATGTGTAAGAAAATCTAGTTGTAAATGACTTGTATTTGAATGCACAAAATAATACAATAAAACAGGAACTGAACTAAACTTTAAAAACAGAGGAGAGAATCATCAAATGTCATTAATTACAGATATTTATGCACGCGAAGTCTTAGACTCACGTGGTAACCCAACCGTTGAAGTTGAACTATATACTGAAGCAGGAGCCGCAGGTCGTGGGATCGTTCCTTCAGGTGCCTCAACTGGTGAACATGAAGCTGTTGAATTGCGTGATGGCGACAAGAATCGTTACATGGGCAAGGGTGTTCAAAAAGCAGTTGCTAACGTTAACGATGTAATCGCTAAAGAAATTGTTGGTTATGAAGTAACTGACCAAGTTGCAATTGACAAAGCGATGATTAAACTTGACGGTACACCAAACAAAGGCAAATTAGGCGCCAATGCTATTTTAGGTGTTTCAATTGCTGCTGCACGTGCTGCTGCTGATGAATTAGAACAACCATTGTACAACTACCTTGGCGGTTTTAATGCTCATGTATTACCAACACCAATGATGAATGTTATCAATGGTGGTGCACATTCTGATAACAAAGTTGACTTCCAAGAATTCATGATCATGCCTGTTGGTGCTGATTCAATCAAGGAAGCTATTCGGATGGGTTCAGAAACTTTCCATACATTAAAGAAATTACTTGCCGCTGATGGCAAAGCAACCTCTGTTGGTGATGAAGGTGGATTTGCCCCTGATTTTGCTAACAATGAAGAACCATTACAATATCTAGTTAAGGCCATCGAAACAGCTGGCTACAAACCAGGTAAAGATGTTGCAATTGCTATTGATGTGGCTGCCTCAGAACTTTGGGACAATGAAACTAAGCAATACAAGTTACGTTGGTCAACTGGCGAAGAAATGGCTACTCCAGAATTCGTTAAATATCTTGAGGGATTAGTTAACAAGTACCCAATTATTTCTGTTGAAGATCCAATTGACGAAAACAACTGGGAAGACTGGGCTGACATTACTAACGAACTTGGTAAAAAAGTTCAACTTGTTGGTGATGACTTCTTTGTTACTAATACTGACTACCTTGCAAAAGGAATCAAGATGGGTGCAGCTAACTCAATCTTAATCAAGGTTAACCAAATTGGTACTTTGACTGAAACTGTTGAAGCTATCGAAATGGCCAAAGAGGCAGGCTACACTGCAATTGTTTCTCACCGTTCAGGTGAAACGGAAGATACAACCATTGCTGACTTAGTTGTCGCTACTAATGCAGGACAAATTAAGACCGGTTCAATGAGTCGTACAGACCGTATTGCTAAGTATAACCAATTGATGAGAATTGAAGACCAATTAACTGACTCAGTTGCTGAATATAAAGGTATTAACTCATTCTACAACTTGAGCGAACAAGCACGTAAAGATGCATTAAACAAATAGCTTGTAAACAGCCACGGGTAATTGTCGTGGTGTAACACACAAAAACACTAACCAATTCGACCTATGAGTTGGTTAGTGTTTTTGTGTGTTATACGTTGGGCAATTCTGACTATTTGCACGTCTCAGCATTAAGGATAAGTAGAATACAAATTTGAAAAAACACTAATTTTGCGATCTACATACTTGTGCTACACTAGTAGAATAACAAAAACGGCAGGCGAAAATAAATTGAAACAAACGTTTGATACAACTAAATTATTACAAATTATGAACGGTTTATTAATTGGATTAATAGTTGGCTTAGTTGTTAGCGTATTTCGATTGGCAATCGAATATGGCCTAAGACTAACTATATTTGTTTATCAGACCATGCATAAAATGCCGTGGCTATTAATACCATGGCTCATTATTTCAATTTTATTGGCGCTACTTTTAGGACGAATGGCACACAAAAATCCATCGATTCAAGGCTCGGGCATTCCACAAATCGAAGGACAGCTTGCCGGCAGTTATGAGGAAAAATGGTGGCCTGTTTTATGGCGTAAATTTATTGGTGGAATTTTGTCAATTGGAACCGGCTTGTTTTTGGGTCGTGAAGGGCCATCAATTCAATTGGGCGCTACTGTGGGTCAAGGGGTAGCAGAAATAGGACATGTTGGGCAAATCAATCGGCGTGTTTCAATTGCTAGTGGTGCAGCAGCAGGCCTATCTGCAGCGTTTAATGCCCCGGTTGCAAGTACCCTGTTTATTCTGGAGGAAGTCTATCATAACTTTTCACCACTCGTATGGTTATCTGCATTAGTTAGTGCACTGACTGCTAATTTTGTGTCATTGAATTTCTTTGGTCTCACCCCTGTTTTACATATTGCATATTCACAATCATTGCCACTTAGCCAATATGGCCATTTAATTATTCTCGGTATTATTCTGGGATTGTTTGGTCGCCTGTATCAGATGACGCTGCTACGCTTACCACAATGGTTTGGTAAAATGAAATTCATGCGGCCGGAGTGGTATCCAGTGATTCCATTTGTGTTAGTAATCCTTATCGGTTGGTTTTGGCCAGATACTTTAGGTGGTGGCAATAGTCTCATTATTCAAATTGCTCAACACAATCCTTCAATCGGCATTTTTGTTGGCTTGCTGCTGCTTCGTTTCATATTTTCAATGATTAGTTACGGGTCCAACCTTCCAGGCGGAATTTTTCTCCCGATTTTAACAATTGGAGCAATTATTGGTGGCCTTTACGGTCAAGTAATGGTTAGTTTAGGATTCTTGAATGCTAATTTAGTTTCCAATTTTATTATTTATGCGATGGCGGGTTATTTTGCTGGAATTGTAAAAGCGCCATTCACAGCTATTTTGTTGATTACTGAAATGGTGGGATCATTAAGTCATTTAATGCCGTTAGCGGTTGTGTCGCTTGTTGCCTTTATAGTGGTTGATTTGTTGAGCGGTTCACCGATTTATGAATCGCTATTAAACAAATTAATTAAACGTACTAGTATAATAAGCAAACGGCAAGTCAGCACAATTTCAACTACGATTTTTATGGGAGCACCGCTTGATGGTCAACAAATTCGCGATTTTGTTTGGCCCAAGGGTAGTTTAGTTGAATCTGTTCGTCGCGGAGAAAACGTTATTGTGCCACATGGTGACACAATGTTACGGGCTGGGGATACAATTGTAATTGACGTTGCAGCTGGTGCACGCCAAGCCGCCTTTGCACGGGTGGTTGCAGCAGCTCAAGGCCCTAGCAGTAATTAAGACTAGAATACAAGGGCGAGATATGGTAAAATGTTCAGGATATGTAATGGATGAGAATTAGGAGGATTTTTCCTTGTATAGTTTACTATTAACGATATTTTTAATTGTATGTGTGATTCTGATTGCCTGTGTCATGATGCAACCAGCTAAGAATAATTCAGATGCAATGTCAGCTTTAACTGGCGGTGCAGGTGACTTATTTTCACGAAGAAAAGCACGTGGCTTTGAAGCGGTAATGCAAATAGCAACTACTGTTTTTGGCATCATTTTCTTCTTATTAGCCTTAGCACTAGTGTATCTATCTTCACATTAGAGTAAACCGACCTCCTGGGCACTTGTCACAGGGGGCTTTTTTACATCAACGAGTAGGGACGATCAATTCGGTTGCTGGATAGATTGCGTGATTTGATTGTACTTACTGCAGGAAGGGCAGTGGGACAATGTTGCAAAAACCAACCTCTTTTTTCTTCCGTCACGGACCAAAAGCAGTAATCTTGCTGCATGCTTATGCAAGTAATAGTAATGACATGCGCTTATTGGCTCGTTTCCTAGAAAAAGATAACTATTCTGTCTATGCGCCGATTTTTTCTGGACATGATACCGATGAACCAAAAGATATTTTGGTCCATGGCTCCCCAGAACGGTGGTGGCAAGATACTCAAATTGCAATTGATTATGTGCGTTCTCAGGGTTATAGTCAGATTGCAATTTTTGGCCTGTCATTAGGTGGGATTTTTGCCACTCAGGCACTCGAATCTGATTCTCAGCTGTTAGGTGGGGGGACGTTTAGTGCACCAATCATTGGGACGGGAAAAAGCAATGTGGCGGATTCATTTCCGGTAATGGCGCAAGCAAGGTATCAACAGCAAAGGACTGATCGTGTTATTGAACAACAAAACATCATGTGGATTAAAAAAAACTTACCAGCGCAGTTACAAGCGGTTAACGGGTACACCAAAAAAGTTGCTCAGCAGCTCAGCCAAATCACGCAACCTTTTTTTATTGGCCAGGGAGGTCAAGATGAAATGATCGATGCACAAGCTGGTCAATTGCTGCAACAGCAGTTAACTAGCTTGAATAAAATAACTGATTTTCATTTATATCCAAATGCAGGACATGTGATTACAGTCAACAATGCACATCATGAATTAGAACAAGACGTAAAAAACTACTTAAAGAAAATATTTTGAGGTAAAAAATGACAGAAATTATAAAATTAAAACAAACAATTAAAGAACATTTACGGGACAATGCTGAAGTCAGCTTTTCAGCAGAAAAGTTGGCTGCAGCGATTAACATGGGAGCGGCAGACCAGTTTACCCAGGTAGTCCAAACATTGGCACAATTGGAACGTGAACACGAAGTTGAAGTAACTGATCGAGGGGAGTTTCAGGCAGTGCCGACTAAACCGATCCTAACCGGTATTTTTCATGGTAATGATAAGGGCTTTGGTTTTGTCGCTTATGATTCCGAAGAACCAGATATTTATATCAATCCTGATCACACAAAACACGCCCTTAATGGTGATGAAGTTCAGGTAGATATTTTACGTCCGGCGCGTCCAGGTGATAGCCGTGGACCAGAAGGCCAAGTAATAGAGATTGTGACTCATCGTTATGATCAGGTAGTTGGTGAATTTAAGGCGGACGCCACCGACGGCTATATTGGCGAGGTTGTGCTGAAGGACAAAAAAATTGCCAGCTATAAATTTATGGTGACGGATGCTGGCTTACATCCTTCTGAGGGCGAAATTGTAACGGCAGATGTTGTAACCTACCCGACTGACGCCCAACCAAAAACAATGTCCGGTGTTGCCAAGGAGGTAATTGGTGATAAGGATCAACCGGGAATTGATATTTTATCAGTCGTTTATGCGCATAACATTCCGCATGAATTTCCCCAAGACGTCATTGAACAGGCTGAAAAAATTGAAGAATCAATCAATGACGACGAAAAAAAAGACCGAATTGATATTACGGATCAATCGTTAGTAACCATTGACAGTATAGAGTCTAAGGATTTAGATGATGCCGTAGTGGCATGGAAATTGGACAATGGCAACTATCATTTGGGAGTTCACATTGCTGATGTGAGCCATTACGTGACCGAAAACACACCTTTGGATAAAGAGGCATACAAACGAGGAACTTCAGTTTATTTGACTGATCGAGTTATTCCTATGTTACCACGCCGTTTATCAAACGGAATTTGCTCGTTGAATCCTGGTGTAGAACGATTATCAATGAGTTGTGAGATGGAAATTACACCAGAAGGTAAGGTAGTCAAACACCGAATTTTTCCAAGTGTAATGAAATCACATGCCCGAATGACGTATAAATCAGTAAATGCAATTTTGGAAGCTCATGATGAAAAAACACGGGCTGAATATAAAGAGTTAGTGCCAATGTTTGAAGATATGGCACAATTACATCGTGCTTTGCTGAAAAATAGAAAACACCGGGGGGCCATTGATTTTGATGCTCCTGAAGCTAAGATCATTGTTGATGAACAAGGCCATCCAACTGATATTGAGTTGCGCGATCGAGGCTTATCAGAGCGCATGATTGAATCATTTATGCTGGCTGCTAACGAAACGGTGGCTGAGCATTTTAAGCATCTACACGTGCCATTTTTATACCGGGTTCACGAGACGCCAGACGGTGATCGTATTAAGACATTTTTTGAATTTTTGAGTGTCTTTGGTCACACGGTACATGGTGATGCAAACAACTTAAAACCCAAAATGTTACAAAATGTGTTAAAAGAAGTGGCAGGTGAGCCAGAAGAACAAATGGTTCAAACGATGATGCTTCGCAGTATGAAACAGGCGAAGTATTCGGATCAATCATTGGGGCACTTTGGCTTAGGTGCTGAGTTCTACACTCACTTCACTTCACCCATCAGACGGTATCCGGATACCACGGTTCACCGTTTGATTAAGTGGTATGCCAAACATGGCACCGGCAATGAGGCAAAAGCCAAATATGAAGATGCGTTGCCTGAAATTGCAGAACATACATCAGTAGCAGAACGGCGTGGCATTGACACAGAACGCGATGTCGATAGTATGAAAAAGGCTGAATACATGGAAGATCATGTTGGCGAAACTTTTGAAGCGGTTGTTAGTTCTGTCATGAAGTTTGGTTTATTTGTTGCACTACCGAACACTGTTGAGGGGCTAATTCATATTAGTGCAATGCAGGATGATTATTATGAATATGTTGAAAAACATATGGCATTAGTTGGTCGTAAGTTCCATCGTATTTTCCAAATTGGTCAGCCGATTCAAGTGAAATTGATTCGAGTTGATAAGGATCAACGTGAGGTTGATTTTGAATTAGTAGATCCAAAAGCTGCACCAACAACCAAACTTAGAGTACCGCGCTCTGATGATCATCGTGGTGGTAATCGTAATCACAATGGCCATGGTCAACGTAATTCGAGCCATGAATCTGGTCATACGAACCATCGCCAAATTAACCGTGGTCAGTCACGACGACGTGATAACCATCGACCAACCAAAAGTTCAAATCACAGATGAGGTGATGATAGTTGGTGAACCAAAAACAGCACAATAATGACAATTTAATGGCGCAAAATAAAAAAGCCCGGCATGACTATTCGATTGAGTCAACTTATGAAGCTGGGATTGTGTTAACCGGAACCGAAATTAAATCAATTCGAGATAAACGGGTCAATTTGCGTGACGGTTTCGCCCAGGTTCGTAATGGCGAAGTATGGTTAATGAATGTGCACATTAGTCCCTATGATCAAGGAAACCAGTTCAATCATGATTCACTACGTAATCGCAAATTATTATTGCATAAAAAGGAAATTAAACGTTTATCAGGCGAATTAGGTACAAAAGGGATAACTTTAGTGCCGTTGAAAATGTACATTAAAAACGGCTATGCGAAAGTATTGTTGGGTGTTGGTAAAGGAAAACATGAATATGATAAGCGTGAAACTCTTAAGCGTAAAGAGCAGAATCGACAAATTGAACGAGTAATGAAACGATATTAAATTTGTCAAAAAAACCGACTTCGATAAAATATATCGGAATCGGTTTTTTTGTTGCAAATTATTTAATTAGTAAAACTATTTTCGTGATAGGTGACTAAAATAGGTTTGATTGGAATTCGGAATCATGCCCCGTTGTCGAATCTTTTTAGTTTGGCGTTCATGTTTGCGAGCCCAGTGGCTTAAAACACTAGCAACGACAATAGAAATTGGTTCTAACTCTTGGTCAACGACTACTAATTCATGAAAATAGCCATTAGTGAATTTAACTGGGCGAAATGAAAATACTAGTTGCGTGCCATGATAGACACGGTAGCTGTCACGTAGCGTATTACCAACAATGATCCAGTTTAGACCACGAATATAAATAACTTCGCGTAAAAAGCCTAATGATTTACTAACTGTACCAACCTGTTGATGATTTTGATAGATAGAAAATTTGGGTAATAAGCCAAGTGTCAATTGCCGAATTTCGGCTAACAAATCTCCATCAATAGCGTATAAGGATAAAACGTCTTGACGCAGCCCCCATTTACCAACGAGTAAATAGGTGGCCGTACCGTTTTCATCCTTGATAACAGTGGCACCGCGCAGGTCATTTGAATGTTGGTGGACGTACAGTTTTCTCACTGGACTCCCTCCTCAACTGAGTTCTAAGTTACGACTATCTTACCATTTTTTCTCTTGGTTAGCAGTAAATATCATTTTGTAAATGAATATGCTAAAATACTCGTGAGGTGTTTTGTATGAAACCATTTATCCACAATGATTGGTGGGACGTGTTAGAACCCGAATTTAATCAGGCCTATTATGCTTCATTACATAATTTCTTGCTGACTGAGTATGAGCATCGGACTGTTTATCCAGAGATGCATCATATTTTTGAAGCGTTTGAATGGACCCCATTTCATGAAGTAAAAGTAGTTATTTTAGGACAGGATCCATATCACGGGCCACATCAAGCGCATGGATTGAGTTTTTCTGTGCTGCCAGGTGTGAAAGTACCGCCGTCATTGCAAAATATTTATAAAGAATTGCAAGCTGATTTGGGGTATGCGCCAGTTAATCATGGTTATCTGGAAAAATGGGCTAAGCAAGGAGTATTGTTGCTTAACTCCGTCCTAACTGTTCGTGATGGCCAGGCTTTTTCACACCGCGGTAAGGGGTGGGAAAAGTTGACAGATGCTGCGATTGCAGCATTGTCCAGGCGCCCCGAGCCGGTTGTATTTATTTTATGGGGCAAAGCGGCACAAGCAAAGATTGAATTGATTAATACACAAACTAATATTGTGTTACAATCACCTCATCCAAGTCCGTTTTCGGCTAACCGAGGTTTTTTTGGTTCTAAGCCATTTTCCAAAACGAACGAAGCACTTAAGGCAATGGGAGAGACACCAATTGATTGGCAATTACCACAACACGTGGCAATTGATGATACAAATATCGCAAATTAATTAATTGGAGGCAGGAAAATGGATTTATTTGCAAGTTTAGCAACAAAAATTAAAGGACAAGATAAGACAATCGTTTTTCCAGAAGGGCAAGATGCACGAATTTTAGGTGCTGCCATTCGATTAAAAAATGATGGCTTGCTGACACCGGTGTTACTGGGCACACAAGCAGAAATCGAAGCGACTGCCGAAAAGCAGGGACTCGATTTAACTGGTATTCAAATTATGGATCCACTCAGTTATCCAGCTGCTGATAATCAAACAATGCTTGATTCGTTGGTGGAACGTCGCAAGGGTAAAAATACACCGGAGCAAGCAGCAGAGATGTTAAAAGATGTCAGTTACTTTGGGACGATGCTCGTTTACATGCATAAGGTTGATGGCATGGTATCCGGGGCCGTTCATCCAACTGGTGATACAGTTCGGCCAGCATTGCAAATTATCAAAACTAAGCCAGACAGCAAACGGATCAGTGGGGCATTTATTATGCAAAAGGGTGACCAACGATTTGTTTTTGCAGATTGTGCCATTAACATTGAACTAGATGCGCCGACGATGGCTGAAGTAGCCTTGCAAAGCGCCGTTACTGCTAAATTATTTGATATCGAGCCTAAGGTGGCTTTGCTGAGTTTCTCGACTAAAGGTTCAGCTAAGGGTGATATGGTGACCAAAGTGGCTGAGGCAACTGAATTAGCTCATGGCCTGGCACCTGATTTGCCGCTTGATGGTGAGCTTCAGTTTGACGCTGCATTTGTGCAAAGTGTGGGTGAGCAAAAAGCACCTAACTCAACAGTGGCAGGCCACGCCAATGTTTTTATATTCCCCGATCTGCAGTCCGGAAATATTGGTTATAAAATTGCACAACGTCTCGGCGGATTTGAGGCAGTTGGGCCAATTTTGCAGGGCCTCAATGCCCCAGTATCTGATTTATCACGCGGTTGTGACGAAGAGGATGTTTATAAAGTTGCATTAATTACTGCTGCGCAGGCAGTAAATTAACAATAAAGTTAGCAATACAGTGGAGCGACGGCAAAATATTTTGCCTCAGCTCCTTATTTGATAAATTTGGTGATAAAAATGAAAATTACATTAACAAGTAGCAAAGACACGATTAATTTAGGAACGACTATAGCAAAATTTCTTCAAGCTGGCGATGTGATTGTCCTTAATGGCGATCTAGGAGCTGGTAAAACGGCCTTTACTAAAGGAATTGCAACCGGTCTAGGAATTTCAGATGTGATTAAGAGCCCGACTTTTACGATTATTCGCGAGTACCAAGAGGGGCGGCTCCCACTTTATCATATGGATGTTTACCGTCTTGAAAATGGCGGGGGCGAAGAACTGGGGCTGGAAGAATATTTTGATAGCGATGGTGTTAGTGTAGTTGAATGGGCTCAATTTGTTGCGGATGAACTTCCGACCGATTATTTAGCAATCAAGTTTGAAAGAACAAAAAATGATGATACACGGGTATTAACTTTGGAACCACATGGTGAACATTTTACAAAGCTTGTGACGAAATTGGACCAAAATAATGACTGAACAAATTAGGCTGCAGACTGCCAGCCCAGCGGATGCTGCGAAAATATTAGCATTATTGCGATTACTACGAGTTGAGTCAGAAATGTTTTCTGTTTCGGATGATTTTGATCACTTGACCGTTGCTGATGAGGCAAATAATTTGGCTCGTATCAATGAAACCACTGATAATTTGGTTTTGCTGGCCTGGAACGGTGATTTACCGATCGGGATTGCAACAGTGGCACGAATACACGAAGTTGAATCTGCTGGTGAAGTAGGGATTGCAATTCAAAAAAAATTTTGGCACCAAGGATTAGGGACCTTTATGATGGATGAATTACTCAACTGGGGTGTTGAGTTTAGTTCGTTGCACCAATTAATTTTGACCGTAGTGACTGAAAATACTAATGCGATTAAACTTTATCAGAAGATGAATTTTGAAGTTGTGCAGTCAACTAAAATTAAGAATAACCAGGGGAAATTTGTATCCGCATTAATAATGAAATATGATCTAAAAAAAGAAGTTAGGAAAGAGTGAACTTTCTAGCTTCTTTTTTGAGTTATTCACTTTAGCTAACAAATTTAACAAATGGTTTAATTACTTCTGGGCCGAAATGCTCCTCTTGATACAATAAAATATTGGCACATGCCTGACTATCATCTAGCGCATTATGATGGTGGTCAAGCGTGATTTGAAGTTCATCACAAACTGTGTTTAGTTTATGATTAGGGAAATCAGAAAATAACTTGCGGCTGGTGCGCACAGTGTCAAGCGTTTGGTAGACCGGTTGTTGCAGGCCGTAATGGGCTAAACAGCTTTTTAATACGCCATTGTCAAAGGGAGCGTTATGCGCAATCACTAATTTATTGCGTTCAAAAAAGCTGCCAACATGATCCCAAACTGTCGGGAAAAGGGGAGCCTCGACAACATCGTCTTCAGTTAAACCGTGGATTTTAGTGTTACGCCAGCTAAAATCTGTTTGCGGATTAATAAGTGAATAGAACTCATCTACAATTTGATCATTGCGAACGATCGTTAATGCAAGCGAACACGCACTATAGCGCTGTGCACTGGCTGTTTCAAAATCCATGGCTACAAAGTTCATTTTTTCATCACCCGTTATTTTAAATTAATGTCTTCATTCTAAGCGAACACGTGTTTTATTGCAATTTATTTGTGTCTGATGTTAAAGGCTGATGTCCAATTCGACCGGACAATGATCAGACCCAAAAATGTCGGAATGAATTTTAGCATCCTGCAGTTGATCGATCAGCCCGTTCGACGCTAGAAAATAATCAATGCGCCACCCAGCATTGCGATCGCGGGCGCCAAAACGGTAAGACCACCACGAGTATTGTTCGGTTTCATCAGGATAGAAATGACGGAAAGTATCAGTGAACCCACTAGCTAGCAATTTGGTAAATTGATGTCGTTCTTGATCGGTGAAGCCAGCTGCATGATGGTTACTTTGTGGATTTTTTAAATCAATTTTCTCATGTGCAACATTTAAGTCACCACAAACCATGACACCCTTTTTTGCTGCCAGTTGACCGAGGTAATTTTTAAATGCATTATCCCAGCCAGAACGAAAATCTAGCCGTTTTAACTGCTGCCCAGAATTAGGAGTGTAGCTGGTAACTAAGTAAAACGCGGGATACTCTAATGTGATGAGACGACCTTCAGTATCATATTCATCAATTCCCATCCCGTAGGTGACACTCAGTGGTTTAGTTTTAGTAAAAATGGCCGTGCCGGAATAGCCCTTCTTTTCGGCATAATTCCAGTATTGGTGATACCCGGGTAAATCTAAGTCAATTTGCCCGGCCTGGAGCTTAGTTTCTTGCAAGCAAAAAAAATCGGCGTTCAATTGGTTAAATGTAGCAACAAAATCATGTTTGACAGCTGCACGGAGTCCATTGACGTTCCATGAAATCAATTTCAAAATTAATTCCTCCTAGCTATTTATGTCCATTGTACGAGTCAACGCGGCTGTTAGTAAAGGCAAATTTATTTTTTGCAGTTGAAATTCATGTTACAATATTAAGTGTTATTAATAATTTTAAAGGGACGGTTGAGATGCAAAGCGAATTGGTGACGGCACTGCCAAATATTAAAATCTTAGCTGATGCTGCATTGTCAGATTATACTAATACCGATACGGGGGGACCAGCTGATTGGCTGGCATTTCCAACTACGGTTGACCAAGTTAAACAGTTGGTGAATTATGCACGTCAAAATAGCTTACCAATTACAGTTATTGGCAATGCAAGTAATTTAATTGTCCGTGATGGCGGTATTGCCGGATTGGTAATCATTTTAACCGCTATGAAAAATATTGATGTGGTTGATACACAGGTGACTGCACAGGCAGGAGCTGCTTTGATTAGCGTGACTGAAGCCGCTTGTAGTGCCAGGTTAAGTGGAATTGAATTTGCAGCTGGAATCCCGGGTAGTGTTGGAGGAGCAGTCTTCATGAATGCGGGTGCCTATGGTGGTGAGGTCAAGGATGTGCTTGAATCTGCTACTGTTTTGACCAGCAGTGGTGAAGTTAAAGTCTTAAACAACGATGAGTTAGCATTTAGTTATCGCCATAGTGCTATTCAAGACCATCAAGGCGAAATTGTGTTAACCGCAACATTTAAGTTACACCATGCTGAGGGCAATCAAATCAGAACTCAAATGGATGATTTAAATGCTCGGCGCGCGGCCAAACAGCCGCTTGAATGGCCATCTTGTGGCAGTGTGTTTAAACGGCCGACCGGCTATTTTGCTGGTAAGCTCATCCACGATGCTGGTTTGCAAGGATATACAAGTGGCGGGGCACAAGTATCAACTAAACATGCTGGTTTTATCATTAATGTTGGTGGAGGTACGGCGACGGACTACTTAAATGTGATTGCACATGTTCAACAGACTGTTTGGAACCAAGCTGGCGTTCACTTGGAAACAGAAGTGCGCATTATTGGTCGTGAACCAGAATTAACTAATTAATTAAAAGAAGCAAGACTGACTAAAATTTAAAATTTGAGCCATGTCTTGCTTTTTATTCTATCCGATTCGGAGTCAACCAAAGGGGGAATGTCATTTGCCGATCTTAGAAGCGATCATTTTTTTGGTGGTCCTAGTATTACTTTCTAATATTTTGGGACATTACATCAAAAAAATACCAGTTAGCTTAATCCAAATTAGTTTGGGGTTACTTGCAGCACTATTATTTGATCTTGAAATTCCATTGGAAACAAACTGGTTTTTGCTCTTATTTATTGCCCCACTGCTATTTAATGATGGTCGTAATTTTCCTAAACGAGAACTTTGGAAGTTGCGGGGTCCAATTTTTGCGAACGCCATTTTGCTAGTCTTCGTGACGACAATTGTCGGTGGTTATTTAATCTACTTATTTGTGCCGCGGATCCCACTATTAGTATCATTTGCATTAGCCGCCATTTTATCACCCACGGACCCCGTCGCTGTGCAATCAATTGCTAAACGTGCCAAGTTAGACGATTCTATTTTGCATTTAGTCAGTGGTGAGAGTTTGATTAATGATGCGTCTGGACTAATTGGCTTTAAATATGCTATTGCAGCTGTGACAACCGGATATTTTGCGGTAACTCAAGCTGTTGGCGATTTTGCATACACCGCAATTGTTGGGCTAATTTCTGGGTTGGCAGTAATGATTTTGATTCAACTATTACGTGATTTTTTACATAATCAAGGGATTAACGACGTTGTGTTCAACGTGGTATTCAAAATTATGACTCCCTTTGTGGTTTATTTATGTGCCGAAGAATTATTTCACGCTTCAGGTGTAATTGCAGTGGTAGCTGCGGGGGTCTTTTCTAATACCCGGGAGGCAAATGTAGTTGAGGAGTTACCCGAACTACGGCTGGTGAGCGAGCGAACTTGGGATTTGCTGGTATATTTACTAAATGGAATTGTGTTTGTGATCTTGGGAATTGAATTACCAATTGCCATGCGAGCTTCATTAAGCAGTGGTGATATTAACAATTGGACCGCTATTTTATATGTCGTAATTGTTTGGTTGGTCATCTTATTATTGCGCGTTGGTTGGATCTACACATATGAGTTTTATCAACGGTTTATTCGGGGGAAAAAGCGGCCTGTGAGTCTAAAATCTGCTTTTTTGGCTGGTTTATCAGGAGTTCGTGGTGCCATCACAATGGCGGGTGTTTTGTCCGTTCCAATCACAATTAAAAGTGGTGCTCCATTTCCAGAACGCTCACTAATGTTGTTCATTGCGGCTGGGGTGATTATTCTGAGTATGTTGGTTGCTGCAGTAATGTTGCCATTAATTTCGAAAACGGATTTTTCATTTCTAACTCGGGGTAGTGAGCCTGATGAAGTCGATGAGTTGATGGAGGGTGACGGCACTGACGATACTGATGAGGGCCAAAAAGCGTATCTTAGCGAAAGCGATGCCCGGTATTTTCTGATGCAACTGGCAATTCAAACTGTTGAGGAAAATCGACGCGAGAATAATCAACGACCAGCATATGATTTAATCTTGAATTATCAGTTATTAATGCGCCGCCTACAATTAAATTCCCAGTCGGATGAGGTATTAAAGACAATGCTGGCCCAGGAAATTAAGCTCCGGCAAGTTGCTTTTTCTGGTGAGAGAAATGCACTGATAAAAATGCTCAATAAAAAAGTAATCACTAACGGTGATTACTATTCAGCGTTACGGCGGATTGATCATATTGAACAACGGCTGGCGCGTGATTTTAATTCGCCAAGCAGTTGGTTGACAGTTAAGCGATTAGGATTATTGTTGCGCAGCGTGGGACATGCCATCTATTGGTGGATTAGTAACAAAGATGAAGATATCAAGCAACGAAAAATGATTGATCGAGAAACTGCAAAGGCTGCGATTAAAGCGTTGGCAAAATACGCTGAGTACGCACAAGATGAGGGGATCGAAGTTAATCGACAGGCAATTTATCACCTAATTGTCAGCTACCGCAATCGAATTGAGCGAATTAAACATCCTAAATCAAAATCACTCAATAATTATCAACAGGAGTTGGAAATTTTACGGATCAAGGCGTTGAGCGTGCAACGTAATGGTATCTTGCAGTTAATCGAAGGCGAGCGCATCAGCGCATCAGTTGCTCAAAAACTACAGGCTTATGTTAATTATTCTGAGAATGTGGTGATTGCAATTACTACCGAAGAATAGTCTAGTTAGACAATGTCTGTTCGTTTTATTTCACTGATTAACCAGAATAAAACTAACTGGACAACGGTTAAAATGAGTGTGAACAACCACATGTTGACGCTCCACATATTGATAATTTGTTTGATAAACCAGGTTGGTGTCAGTAGGATATATAACGAATGAATTCGTAAAAAGCGACCGATGTAGATGCCAATACTGGATAGAAAAGTAAAAACTAGTGGATAAATAATTGACGCTCCAGGTAAACGGGGCGTTATTTTTGTGGCCAATAAATGACATATTTTTTTTAGTTGAATCATGCCGATTAGTGTACAACTAAGTGCGCTGATCACCAAGAAAGCAAAGTTGAGCCACATGGCGGGATCAGATTTTAGCAAACTGGTGGTTAAATTATGTGGATGCATTAATGAGAGGTGAAATAAATCAGTAAGGACGTAGGGCGCATTGGGATAAAACAACAACCAGACTAAGAGTATTAGTAAAAAAAATAACGAATGGCCGCGATCAATGCGTTGCAACTGGAAAGATAATTCAATTGGAATGTAACCAAGAAACGTATTCAAAACAAGGAAGCCATAGGGTGTTTTAATGAAAATCATTAAGATAACTATGTAAATAAGAAAAAATAATCTGATTCGCCAATTAAAATTAAGTTTGATCATCATTTACACCTCCCGTCTATATAAGAGTACCAAAAAAAGAACATCATGGTTTTATAAATGAAAACTCTTTAGTAATTTATTAATATTTTCAAGTAGATTTGTGGTTTCAATCATTATTTGGTGGGTCTGCATGATATAATAGAAAATGTATTTCACATGGAGGTAATGCTATGGCATTCAGTTGGGATTCACTTCTCACATGGCAAAATGTTATTCGTTTAATCGATATTGGTGTAGTATGGTTTCTCATTTATGAGGTGACCATACTACTGCGCGGTACACGGGCAGTTCAGCTATTTCGTGGTATTTTAGTGATCGTAATTGTTAAATTGATCAGTTGGTACGTTGGGCTAAGTACAGTTTCTTGGATCATGGACCAGGTGATTAATTGGGGAGTGATCGCTATTGTGGTGATCTTTCAACCGGAAATTCGAAGAGGCCTCGAACATATTGGTCGAGGAACTGTTTTTACCCGTAATCGACGTGAAAATGAAAATGAAGAGGCCCTAATAAATCAACTTGACCAGGCGATTCAATATATGTCGAAACGCCGAATTGGCGCTTTAATCACCATTCAAATGGAAACTGGTTTGGAGGAATATATTGAGACCGGGATTGTTATGGATGCTGATGTTTCCGGGGCACTATTAATTAATACCTTTATTCCCAATACACCGCTCCATGATGGTGCTGTGATCATTAAAAATAATCGGATTGCGGTTGCGGCCGCCTACTTACCATTGTCAGAAAGTAATTTAATTCCAAAAGAATTAGGAACTAGGCACCGTGCTGCGGTTGGAATTAGTGAAGTTACTGATGCTTTAACGATTGTCATTTCTGAAGAAACCGGTGAAGTGTCAATTACTAAGGATAACGAGTTGTTGCGTGGTATGGCACAGGAAGATTATCTGAAGTTTATGCGAGATCAACTGTATTCACATGAACTTGAGAATCGAAATCCAATCGCTGAATTTATTGAAGGACTCTTTAATAAAGGAGGTCGCCATAATGAAAAATAATGAACATGCTAACTGGTTTAACAGCCGCTGGTTTTTCCGGCTGTTCACGTTAGGCTTGGCAATTTTACTATTTGTGTACGTTAATGGAAGTAAGCTAGATAATGTTCGACAGGGCTCCGATAATGGCAAAAATTCTATTTTAACGTCTAATAAGAAGAAAACCATCTCTGTGCCACTTGAATTAAATGTTAACAGTAACCGCTATGTTGCAACGGGATACCCGCAAAATGTTAAGGTTAAAATTTCGGGCCCAGCAGCTTTAATCACGACCACTGCTAATACACAGAACTTTAAAATTTACGCCGATTTGACTGGTCTTGGAACTGGCAAGCATAAAGTCACGGTGAAACAATCGGGACTTAACAAAGACATTAGCTATCAAATTAAGCCCAAAACAATTACGGTTGATATTCAGGCTCGTAAAACGGTCACAGTACCAATCAACGTTGTGTTAAGCCAAAAAGAAGTGGCTGATGGGTATACCCTAGGTAAACCGACTACTTCTGCAGAAACAGCTACCATCACTGGTTCAGTTAGCGAAGTAGAACGAGTGGACCGTCTGATTGCCTCAGTCAATGTATCTAAAACCACTAAAAAATCAATTAACAAGCGGGTGACATTGCAGGCTGTTGACTCGAAGGGGAATACGGTTAGTGTTGTTATTACACCGCAGACAACAAATGTGGTGGTGCCGGTAACAAGTAGTGATGATAATAGCAGTAGTAGTTCTTCAAGCAATTCGACTAGTTCCAAATCAAAACAAACAAGCTCATCGGAAAGTGATGACAGTAGCAGTTCTTCAAGTAGCTCAGCAAGCAGTTCTAGTTCGTCATAGAAGTTAACAAAATAAACTAATAAAATAGCACCAAATGAAATGAGGAAGAATAATGGAACTAAAATATTTTGGTACGGACGGTGTCCGTGGAGTGGCAAATCAAGAGTTGAGTCCAGAATTAGCATTCAAACTTGGTCGTACAGGTGGATATGTTTTAACCGAACATTCTGAATGGAAACAACCACAAGTTTTGGTGTCACGTGATACACGGATTTCTGGCCAAATGTTAGAAGAGGCTCTAGTCGCTGGATTATTGTCTGTTGGAATTGAAGTATTGCGGCTGGGGGTTGTAACAACTCCTGGAGTTGCTTATTTAGTGCGGGCACAAGAAGCAGATGCCGGTGTTATGATTACAGCATCACACAATCCAATTCAATATAATGGCATTAAATTTTTTGGTAGTGACGGATTTAAATTGTCCGATGAGTTAGAAGCGGAGATTGAAAAGCTGTTAGATGCACCAACTGATGATTTACCGCGACCAGCTGCTGAGGGGCTTGGAAAAGTATCTGATTATCATGAAGGTGCCTTGAAGTATACGCAGTTTTTGGAACAGACTGTTTCTGGGGATTTATCCGGTTTAAAGATTGCTGTCGATGCGGCAAATGGGGCAACGAGCAGTTTTGTTTCTTCTATCTTTGCCGATATGGAAGTTGATTTTAATACCATTGGCACGTCACCGGACGGGTTAAATACTAATCTGAACGTTGGTTCGACTCACCCAGAGGCACTACAGAAATTTGTGGTTGAACAACAAGCACAACTGGGAGTGGCATTTGATGGTGATGGGGATCGATGCATCGCAGTTGATGAAAATGGGGCCATTGTTAATGGCGATAAAATTATGTACATTTGTGGTAAATACATGAATGAACGTGGTCGCTTAAAAAAGGATACAGTTGTCACCACTGTAATGAGTAATTTGGGCATGTATAAGGCACTTGAAAAGGCTGGATTAACAAGTGTCAAGACCAAGGTTGGTGACCGCTATGTGGTGGAGGAAATGCTCAAAAATGGATATAACTTAGGCGGCGAGCAATCTGGACACATTATTTTCTTAGACTTTAATACGACCGGAGACGGTATGTTAACTGCATTACAGCTATTGTCTGTGATTAAACAAACTGGTAAGCCACTATCAGAACTGGCCCAAGAAGTGACCGAATATCCACAAGAATTGGTGAATATTCAAGTTAAAGATAAACAAGCAGCATTGAAAAATGAAGCATTGCTGGCAATTATCGCACAGGTAGAAAAAGAAATGGCTAGTGATGGTCGCGTGCTGGTACGTCCGAGTGGAACTGAACCTTTATTACGTATAATGGCGGAAGCACCGACGAAAGAAGCGGTTCATGAGTATGTAGCTCGGATCGCAGCAGTGGCCAAAAAAGAATTATAATGTAAACTGACTTCTTATTTATGAAAATGAGAAGCCAGTTTTTAAGGTTTAGTTAAAGATAGACCAATTTACTTATTAATTGACATTCTTTTAGTAAGTTATTAGTATGTTTAGTTGTATAATTATAAATGAAATCAAACTAGTTACTATACCAATCAAAATTAATTAATGATAAAAGGGCGGGAATTGATATGTGTGGAATTGTTGGCATTACGGGAGTACCAGATGCTGTATCTGTGTTAGTTAGCGGCTTAGAACGGCTTGAATATCGGGGCTATGACTCAGCTGGAATTTATGTGAATGATCAATCAGGTCAAGACTATCTTGTTCGCCGCGTTGGTCGAATTGCAAACCTAAAGTCAGCATTAACACCTGCGATAAAGGGTATTACAGGGATTGGGCACACGCGTTGGGCAACTCATGGTGTTCCAAGTGAAACTAATGCGCACCCACAATATTCAGCTGATGAACGATTTTATTTAGTTCATAATGGTGTTATTGATAATTTTGAACAATTAAAGTCTGAGTATTTAGCTGATGTTAAATTTCAAAGTCAAACTGATACTGAAGTAATCGTCCAGCTGGTGGATCGCTTTGTAGTTGACTATGAGATGGATACAAGGGCAGCCTTTTTGAAGGTCCTACACTTAATTAGCGATGATTCGTCGTATGCATTTGTTTTAATGGATCGACAAACACCGGATACATTATATGTGGCTAAAAATAAGAGCCCACTGTTAATTGGAATCGGCGAAGATTTTAATATGGTTGGCTCAGATGCAGTTGCAATGCTCAAGGAAACGCACACATTCATGGAAATTCAAGATCGTGAAGTCGTGACCGTTCAACCTGAGGGTGTGGTGATCCGTGATTTTGATGGCAACGAAATGAAACGGGATACTTTTAGGGTGGATATGGATGCTAGTGCCGCAGATAAGGGTACTTATCCATTCTATATGCTCAAAGAGGTTGATGAACAGCCGGTTGTGATGCGTAAATTAGTGCAAGAATATCTTGATGATGAGGGCATCCCAAAAATTGATCCAAAACTCTTAGCGCAAATGAAAGCTGCCGATCGATTATATATTGTTGGTGCAGGTACTAGTTATCACGCTGGACTGATTGGTGCCCGTTTATTTGAGCGATTAACCGGCATTTCAACCCAAGTATTTATTTCTTCTGAGTTTGCTTATGAACAGCCAATTATGGCAGCTAAACCGTTCTTTATATTCCTGACACAAAGTGGTGAAACAGCTGATAGTCGTGAAGTGCTAGTTAATGTTAAAAAGCAAGGCTGGCCTAGTTTGACCATTACGAACGTTCCTAAGTCAACTCTGTCACGTGAAGCATCATTTACCTTGTTATTACATGCCGGGCCAGAAATTTCTGTTGCTTCGACAAAAGCTTATACAGCCCAAGTCGCATTTCAGGCAATTTTAGCCAAGGCGTTAGGTATGGCGATGAACAAAGAAAATGCTGCTAACTTCGATATCAAACAACAATTAGGATTGGTAGCAATTGGGATGCAAGCAATTGTGGACAGCAAAGATGAACTGGAGTCGATCGCTTCTCGCTATTTGTCACAACCGCGAAATGCATTTTATATAGGACGTGGCATTGACTGGTCAGTTGCGCTGGAATCTGCACTGAAACTCAAGGAAATCTCATATGTTCAAGCTGAAGGTTTTGCATCTGGTGAGCTTAAACATGGCACAATTGCCTTGATTGAAGACAAAACGCCAGTAATTGGAATTATTACGCAGGATCGAACAGCTAATTTAACGCGGAGTAATTTACAAGAGGTAGTTTCTCGTGGCGCAAGTGTACTAACGATTGCGTCAAAACATTTGTCACAGCCAGATGATACGATTGTATTACCAGATGTTGATCCACTATTGAGCCCACTATTGAGCGTTGTACCAGCACAATTGTTGGCTTATTACACAAGCTTGGGTAAGGGACTAGATGTCGACAAACCACGTAACTTAGCTAAATCAGTAACGGTTCAATAAATCTACACTAGGCGAAGGTCAGATAAAAATGAGTAAAAAGGTTTGGGTATTTTTTATTGCTTGCTGTTCAATGTTACTATTAACCAGTTGTGGGCAAAAGAGTAGCAACCATGAAACCAAAAAAGTAACTCAGCCAGTACCGACCGTTTTTATCCATGGGCTAATGGGATCCAGTAAGTCAACCAACAAAATGATCCGGGCAGCTGAAAAAAGTGGGCACGCTAAAAAAGTGCTGACCATTAATGTCCAGGCCAATGGTAAATTGCAAGTAGTTGGTAAATATCAGCGACAGGCTGCCAATCCAATTATTCAAGTCAACTTCGTTAATAATGAAGCGAGCATACAAACTCAAACACAGTGGTTAACGACAACCTTGCATTGGTTGAGAACAAAGTACAAGATCAAAAATTTCAATGCTGTAGCGCACTCGGCTGGTAATGTAACACTACTTGAGACTGAGATGACTGCAAATAAGAGTATTCCACAATTAAAACGACTTGTGATTATTGCTGGTCCATTTAATGGCGTTATCGGCATGAATGATGCTGCTAATACTAATCGTTTAGGTAAAAATTATAAGCCAAAAATTATTTATCCAGCTAATGATTGGTATCCGAGTTACAGTCAGTTGTTATCTTGGCGGCATAATTTTCCTAAAAACGTGCGGGTGTTAAACATTTATGGTGATCTAGCAGATGGCACACATTCGGATGGAATGGTGACTGAACAGTCTGAATTATCGGTCAATTATTTGTTACGCGGGCTAACTAAGTCCATTAAAAACGTGAAGATTAGTGGGCCGAATGCTGGGCACAGTGATTTGCATAATAACAAAACTGTGGATCAGTTAATCATCAAATTTCTGTGGTCAAATAATTGAATTTAGTACCACAAAATAAAGTTTGCAATCGTTATTGATTGTAAACTTTATTTGATCTGTTAATTTCAAGAGCACCAAAGTGAGAAAAAAAGAAATTTATTTCCATTTTGTGCATTGAATAATGAAAAGAATTTACATATAATGGTTACTATCGTTGTAAAAAATGATACGTCACTATTTTTATAAGAGAGAAGAGAAGGCATGCAATTTTTAGTTTTATTAGTGGGTATTATTATCTTACTGGTTTTGATCATTAAGGTAAAAATGAATACCTTTGTTTCGTTAATCGTCACTTCAATTATTGTTGCACTACTACTAGGGATGAATCCAGCGGATATTGCAACTTCAATTAAAAATGGGATTGGGAGCTCATTAGGTGAATTAGCAATTGTATTTGGTTTTGGGGCAATGATCGGACGGTTAGTTTCGAACGCCGGCGGTTCTTACCGAATTGCTAAAACATTGATTGATAAATTCGGTAAAAAGCGGCTTCAAATCGCAATTGTGGTGGCATCTTTTATTATTGGAATGTCACTATTCTTTGAAGTTGGTTTAGTCCTACTAATTCCAATTGTGTTTGCAGTGGCACTCGAAGCGGACGTGCCGTTACTGTACCTAGGGTTGTCAATGGCGGCTGCATTATCCGCAACGCAAGGGTTCCTACCACCGCAACCAGCCCCAACAGCTGTGGCGACAGCGTTAAACGCCAACATTGGGCAAGTCCTTTTAGTTGGAATAATTGTTGCCATTCCGTGTGTCATTGTTGCAGGTCCACTATTTACAAAGTTGGCACAGTGGTAAGCGCCAGACGCGTTTGTGATTAAAAAAACTTTACCAGCTTTTGGTGAAGTGAAAGAATATGATCTCAAAGATACACCAAGCTTTGGTTTGTCAGCATTAACGTCATTGTTTCCAGTTATTTTTATGGCGCTCACAACTATCTACTCAATGGTCTTTGAAGGCGGTAAAACACCTAAAAATCCACATGGGTTTGATGCATTCATGGCGATGATTGGTAATCCAATGGTGGCAATGGTGATCGCGTTGCTATTTGCCATGTGGTCAATGGGCAGTCATCGTGGTAAAACAATGGGTGAAATTGGTAAAACACTGGAAAATGCAGTTAAATCAATTGCCATGTTATTGATGGTAATTGGTGGCGGTTCAGCCTTTAAACAGGTATTAATTGACGGCGGGGTTGGCCAAGCAGTGCAAAATCTAATGGTTCACGCCAATCTTTCGCCAATCTTGCTAGGCTGGTTAATCACCGTTTTGTTACGTGTTTCATTAGGGTCGGCAACGGTCGCAGGAATGACATCAGCCGGGTTAGTAACTCCATTAATGCATTCACTTGGTGCTGATCCCGTGATGATGGCACTAGCAATTGGTGCTGGTTCGTTAGCAGCTTCGCATGTCAATGATGCTGGCTTTTGGATGTTCCAAGAATATTTTGATCTCAGTGTTAAACAAACATTGCAAATTTGGACAGTCCTAGAAACAGTGATTTCTGTGGTGGGATTATTGATGGTCTTGATGCTGAAGGCAGTATTACATTAATTTGAATATTTAATTAGAACTGAGAAAAATTTTTTCTTAGCTCTTTTTTTCTTTTTTTAAGATAATTTGGTTGCAAAGTAACAGTAGATCCGCTATTATTGGACTATACCAATATTTGACGGAGGTTCTTAAAATGAAAGTAAAAATTGTGGCTGATTCATTAGCAGGTGGACGACTTGGTTACGAATTATTTGCTAAGGCGTTAGCAAATGGCAGTCGAGTTTTTGGATTGGCAACTGGTAGTACGCCAGTGTCAACATACGATCAAATCACTGCAAGTGAATTAGATTTCAGTCACTGCATTTCAATTAATTTAGATGAATACGTCGGACTTGCTCCAACACATCCACAAAGTTACCACGCATTTATGCAAGCGCACTTTTTTAAGCAAAAGCCTTTCAGTAATTCCTTTGTCCCGAACGGTTTAAATCCTGACGAAAATGATGAAACGACTAGGTATGAAGAGATAATTGCAAATCACCCCATTGATTTTCAAATTTTAGGATTAGGGCGTAATGGTCATATCGGCTTTAACGAACCAGGGACTGAGTTTGATTCGGCAACCCACCGAGTAGCTTTAACCCAGTCGACGATCGACGCTAACGCGCGTTTTTTTGCTGATAAAGATGAAGTACCACACTTTGCTTATTCAATGGGGATTGGCACAATTATGAAATCTAAACAAATTTTGATTGAGGCATATGGTGCTAATAAAGCTGAAGCAGTGCAACAAATGATTGAAGGACCAGTTACAAAACAGGTGCCCGCCAGCATCTTGCAACAACATGCTAACGTGACTGTGATAATTGACCAAGCTGCAGCAGCAAATTTAACCAAGAAGTACTAAAATATTTACGAGTAGAGGTTGACAGCGCTTACATAAACGACTATTATAATAAAAGTAAGGTATTAAGTATTTACCTTCTAATCAATTCTCTTTCTCTCTTATGCCAATCACCGTTTTCCCAAACGGTGATTTTTTTGTGCTGTTTTGACTTTGCCAGTTAATTTGACTAGAATTAAGTGACAACTATAAGGAGAAAATAAAGTGGCACAAGATGAAACGCTCGATTTAATTGAAGAGATCACCCGGCAAGACGGCAGTAAGTATCGCGAAATTGGTAACATGGTTCAAAATGGCCGAGCAGAATTAGCAGTTGAACGTGGCTTTTTGAAGGAAGTTAGAATTTTGCAGTTAAATATTCCACATTCTCAAAATGTGACGAAATATGAGCAATATATCAATGAACATTATGTGATGCAAGATGAGTCAATGAACCACTGGGATGAATGGAAACGCACACCGGCAGCTGACCAGATGGTGAAAGATATTTTAAATGAAAATCATATTGGTTAACAGTTAAAATAATAGTTGACACGCGAAATAGTACGTGATATATTTACCATGTGATAGGCAAGCTATTTTTGAGCTTGTTTTTATTTTGCTCACGAACTTATCTACCGATAAATGGAGGCTGCCATGTTTTTAGCAATTAGAGAATTAAGACACGAAAAATTACGTTATGTGATGTTAATAGTTATTACGGGGTTAATTGCTTGGATGATTTTTTTGTTGGCAGGATTGGCAAACGGATTAAATACAGGTATGCGGCAGGTTGTGGATCAATGGCGGCCTGAGAAAATTATTTTAAGTAATGCCGCTAATAAAAATTTGAGCGCATCTCATCTCAGTTTGTCAGATTTAACTGAAGTAAAAGAGGCAACCAATAAAACTGCAGTGGTGCAGTATTCTGGAGCCCTTAAATTGAAACAAAGTAAGATCAATGTGTCTTTTTTGGGGACACCACGCGATGCATTTATTCTGCCTAAGTTAACCGCCGGCAGACAAGTTGAACATAGAAATGAAATCATTGTTTCACAGGGCCTGGTTCAAGCTGGGGCCAAGTTAAATCAATTAGTAAAGATCGGTAACAACCAGCATAAATTAAAAATTGTTGGTATCTATCAAACTAGCACTTATGGTATGGCACCAACGATTTACGGTGACATTCAAACGGTAAATGCGACAATTTCACCAGAAACTAGTAAAAATAGTATCAATGCAATTGTGACAAGGGGCGGTACGCAGACTGATGGGGCCTCATTTGAAACATTAAGTAAAATGACATTCATTAATAATATTCCAGGTTATACAGCACAAAACACGACATTAAGTTTGATGATTGATTTTTTGATTGTAATCGCGGCAGCCGTGATTGGGATCTTTATGTATGTTTTAACACTTCAAAAGAAAGCTATGTTTGGTATTTTGAAAGCCCAAGGAGTTGCTAGTAATGTCATTATCAAATCGTTAATTGCGCAATCGTTAATAATTGGTGTGTTAGGAATGTTATTGGGCTGGATGTTACTCTGGGTGGCCACGCTATTTTTACCAACTGCCATGCCGTTTGCAATCGACTATGTTCGTTTTATGGAATATAGCATTGCAATTATTGTTGCTGCCCTATTGGGGGGCGTGGTTTCATTTAGAACAATTATTGGCGTAGATCCAGTTGTTGCAATTCAATAAAGATGGAGGAATTAAAATGGTAGCAGTGTTAACAATGAGTGGGATTAGCAAACAGTTTGCAGTTGGTGGGCAAATAGTTCACGCACTAACCAATGTCAATTTTGAAATTAACGCTGGTGAGTTTATTTCCGTTCTGGGTCCATCAGGCTCTGGTAAAAGTACATTTTTAACCCTTGCAGGTTGCTTGCAACAGCCCACCACTGGCATAATCAATTTTAGTGGAAAACAATTAAATGATTTAACCAAGCAACAAAAAACTAAATTTAGATTTGATGAATTAGGCTTTATCTTACAGAATTCAAATTTAATTTCATTTTTAACAGTCATCGATCATTTTAAATTGATTGATCAACTATCCCACCGTAAATTTAATCGATTCAAGGCTACAAAATTATTACAGGATTTAGGTGTCACCCAGTTCACGGCGTACCCTAATCAATTATCTGGTGGACAACGGCAACGAGTGGCAATTGCCAAAGCGTTATATAATAATCCGCGTTTAATTTTAGCGGATGAACCCACTGCAAGTTTAGACACCAAGCGTTCGTTTCAAGTGGTTGATCTATTGGTCGATTTAGCTCATGCACAAAATAAAGCGGCGGTGATGGTGACCCATGATGAACGATTAATCGGTAAAAGTGATCGAGTTTACCAAATTGAAGATGGCCGGATGCAGCAAATTAACTGATATTTTGAGTAAGATTGAATAAAAATTACAATAGGGGTTTACATTGTGGTCGTTTTTATGGTATAAATATTATTGTTGATTTTTACTAATTGCCCCGTAGTTCAGTGGTAGAATAGTTGACTGTTAATCAAAGGGTCGTAGGTTCGAATCCTACCGGGGCAGTAGTTAAGCACTCCTAGCAGCTGAGGAGTGCTTTTTTTATGCAATCAAATTTGTTTGCTCAAATGCACGTAAGCAAATGTGTGGAAAATAATTCCTGCGCACAGCAAAAAGGCACCAGCAATCAATGAAAATGGTGTGACAACAATTGCTAATGCATAAATTGCGACACTGCGAAGTGGATCTGATTTGACAGAACTATTAAATGTAGTTGAACTATTGTTTAAGTTGGGATGAGCCATTACGTACCAGTAAAGTAGTGCAAATGAAGCTGAAATCAGCAAAGCAACAATATCATAAATGATAAAAGCAGTTTTCATATCGGTCGTATTGCCTGAAGCAATTGAAGTGGCAACTAGGTTAGTTGGGTAATCTACGAGTGTGATCGTAAATAGAACGGTTAGATTAATTAGATTCAAGTTTCGGTCAATGGTTTCAAGTTGCGAGAAAAAGTCATGATGAAAAAGCCATAAGGTTCCCACGTAGAGAAATGAAACAATATAGGCCACTAAAATGGGCCACTGTAAAATAACCGCATTAATTAGATGACCGCGGGAAAAGTTAGGAATATGGAATTCCAAGACAAGGATAGTAATTAAGATGGCTAATACACCATCACTAAATGCTTGGAGACGATCGGGCTTCATTAAAACACTTCCTTTATTAAGCTTATAGTGAGCTGTAATTTCATTTTAGCGCTAAAATTGGCGGAAATGTGAAATATTTATGTCTTTTTTAACACTGTGATAGTGACAGATGTCGTATAATTGGGTTTGTTGAATTTGGACAGGTAAAATATTTAGGAGGAACTGGCATGCAGCCGGAATTTGAACAAAATCAAATACGTCTTAAGCGCCCTCGTCGACGGTATATTACCGGGTTTAATGGACTGAGAACTCTAGCGGTGATTGGGGTGATTGTTTACCATCTATTACCAGCTACTCTGCAAGGTGGCTATTTAGGGGTACCGATTTTTCTATTAATTACGGGCTACTTGATTACCAATCAATTAGTTAACGAGTGGAATCAAAACGGGCGAATCCACTTGGGTCGTTTTTATTGGAAACGGGTTACTAGACTGTATCCCGTGCTAATCACAATGTTAATCAGCACAACTGCTTATATCACTTTATTTGAACGCAATCTTTTACGTGATATTCGTGGCACAATTTGGACTAATTTACTATACGTATACAACTGGTGGGAAATTAATCACGGTCAATCTTATTTTGATCGCTTTGCCGGCGAATCTCCATTTACGCATTTGTGGACCCTGGGAATTGAAGGTCAATTTTATTTACTGTGGCCATTAATATTAATTGGTTTGTTCCTACTATTACGCCGGCATTCATTCATTGGTTGGTTCACATTAGGATTGGCTATTTTGTCGGCGGTGTTAATGGCAATGTTATATAATCCTGCTAACATTAACCGAGTATATTATGGTAGCGACACGCGTGGATTTGCGATTTTGCTTGGAGCTTGGTTAGCAATTATTTGGCCCATGAATAATTTGAACGAAAATATTACTCGCTTTGCAACGTTTTTTTTGGATGTAATTGGTTCAGTAAGTTCAATTATTTTAATTTATGGTTATTTCACGTTATCTGGTCAAAGTGATTTCACCTACCGAGGTGGAATGTTTTTCTTCACTTTGATGGGGATGCTATTGGTGGCCACAATTGCTCATCCGGGTAGTCACATGAACCGAATTTATAGTAATCCGATTTTTAAATGGATTGGTGATCGGTCATATGGCATTTATGTTTACCAGTACCCTGTCTTGGTATTTTATGAATTAAGAGTGAAAAACATGGCTAATCATCCTGTTTGGCATGCAGTGGTCGAACTAGCAATTATACTAGTAATTAGTGAATTGTCATACCGCTTTATTGAAACACCGTTACGATTTTATGATTGGAAAAAAATTGGTGCTACTATTCAAAATTGGTTTAAGCCACAACGAGCTTGGCAGCACTGGATCGTTATCATACCGGTGATTGCGGTGACGATGGTTGCAGCTGTGGGACTGGTCCAACAGCCAACCAAGGCGGCCCCCAATAAGCTGCAGGCTAAATTAGCCAAGCAAGCTAAGGAAACAAAGGCACATAATGAGGCAATTAAAAAAGGAAAAGTGTCCAACAGCACAAAACCAGCCACAGAGACGAAAGATTCGATTGAAGCCAAGTACTCATTAACTAAGGCTCAGGTAGCAAAAGCAAGTCAATTAAAAGTAACAGCAATTGGCGATTCTGTGATGGCAGATGGCTCGTCCGCAATACAAACAGTATTACCAAACGCCTATGTATCAGCGCAAGTTGGCCGGCAGGTGTGGCAAACACCGGATATTATCCACGGATTGGCTGCAAAAGGGCAGCTAGCATCCAATGTTGTGCTCAATTTAGGTACTAATGGGGCGTTGAATACACAATCAGTGAAAAATGTGCTAGATGCGATTGGACCAGGTCATCAGATTTATTGGATTACTGCACATGTGCCATCTAAAAATTGGCAAAATTCGGTTAATAAAATGATCCATAAAACGGCTCGCGAGCATCAAAATGTGCATGTCATTGATTGGTATCAATATAGCCTCGGTCATCCAGATTGGTTTTCGGCAGACAATGTCCATCCAAGTGACAAGGGAAACATTTATTTTGCCCACCTCATTGTTACTGAAATTTTGAAAACAAAATAGACTTTTTAGTACTACGAAAAGCAATGCAATTGTGGTATTGTTACTGTGTGGTTAGCAAGTGGACAATAGTTACCACGGATTATTCAGGAGGTTTAAAAATGGGAAAACGAGAAATTGATTTTGATGTCCAACCGATGACATTTAAAAAAATATTGGTTGCGGTTGATGAAGATGATTCTAGTTCTTCACGTAAGGCCTTTAACTATGCGGTTACGTTGGCCAATTCATATCACGTACCAATGGGTGTGGTGACAGTTTTGGAAACAAGCGATTTAAGCATTTACGATAGTTTACAACCAAATGTGTTGGAACAACGTCGTGAGGCAATGTCTAAATCAATTGATGTATATGTTGAAAAAGCCAAGAATTTTGGTGTTAATAGCGTCAAAGGATTTATTGCTGAGGGTAAACCGGGTAAGGTAATTGTGCAGAATACAATTCCTGATTTTGAACCGGATTTATTAGTTTGCGGTTCTGAGACAAAAGAAAAAAATAGTATTTTTATTGGCTCACAGGCTAGTTATATGGCACAAAACGCGCCTTGCTCTGTTATTGTGGTCCGATAATGTATTAGCTCAAAAAACAGTTCACCGGTAACTTTGCGT
>NZ_AWTT01000008.1 GCF_000876205.1 Paucilactobacillus wasatchensis
TTATTGATTAAAATATCAATGTGACCGAATAATTCCATTGCCTTAGCAACAACTTCGTCAGCGATACCTGGCTTAGTCAAATCAACGTCCATAAATTCAACTTTACGATCGCGTTTTTCGATTAATGCACGGGTGTCATCCCAACCTTACTTACCAAATGTTGGAATGAAAACATCAGCACCAGCTTCAGCCATCGCAACTGCGTAGCCTTGGCCTAAGCCTGTGTTACCACCAGTGATGATGGCAACTTTACCATCAAGGCTGTACCAATCCATCTTGAATTGGTCCAACTCTCCTGTGATTTGTTCAATTTCTTCTTTAGATTGTGCCATATATTTTATTTTCTCCTATTTTTACTGGATATTAACGTAATTCGTGCATGTCAACGGCATCCATGTCATCATAGGTTTGGTTTTCACCACACATTGCCCAGATGAATGAGTAGTTAGTTGTTCCGACACCACAGTGTACGGAGAAACTTGGGTTAACAACAGCTTGGTCTGGTTCGAGCCAGATATGCTTTGTGTTGTCTGGAGTACCCATAAAGTGAGAAACACGTGTATCCTCTGAACCAAATTCAGTGTAAAGGTATGTTTCCATCCGGCGAGCATGTGTATGAGCTGGCATTGTGTTCCATGAGTTACCTGGTTCCAATACTGTGTAGCCCATTTGTAATTGACATGTGTCCATGATTGAAGCATCGATGTACTTGTGAATTGTCCGCTTGTTCATGTGTGCTTGGTCGCCCATTGGCATTGCAATTGCATCTTTGTATGACAACTTTTTGCTTGGATATGCTTTGTGAGCTGGTGTTGAAACTACATAGAACTTAGCTGGGTTCTTAGCATCGTCTGATTCAAACACAACGTGCTTTGTTCCCATGCTGATGTAGTAACCATCGTGAGGTTCGATTGATTGTTTGTCGCCATCGATTGTAACTGTTCCTTTACCACCAATGTTGATAAATCCTAATTCACGACGTTGTAGGAAGAATTCAACCCCTAATTCTTTACCAAGTTCAATTTCAAGTGACTTAGTAACTGGTGTAACTCCACCAAAGATCATGCGATCATTGTATGTGTAAGTTAAGAGAATATCATCAGAACTGAAAATCTTTTCCATCAAGAACTCTTCGCGCATTTGATCCGTGCTGTAATGCTCAATATCCTTAGGGCTATGAGCATACTTTGTTACCATTTTGAATGACATTACAAAAGCCTCCATATTTCTTATTAGGAAATTTGTATTTCCTGTTTACAGCAAAATAATATAGCTTACTGCCAAAAAATGCAAGTGTATTCTTGCACTTACTTTCAACTAATTTTATAAAGCGCTTTCGTAAACCGCTGTCATGTGCGGGTTGATAAGGTTATTACTCATTTTAAAACTAGTTAATTATTTTTTGTCTTTTAAAAGATTTGGCAAATTTATCCCTATGACTTGTGAACGAACCAGCAAAATTGATCATTTGCAAATTAGTTGTAGCATTAGGTTAAGCACCAAATAATTGGAGGTAACTACTATGAGTTCAAAAACTATTCGGATTGATCCCGAAAAATTTGCATATCACTTTATGGATTCAGTTGCTAAACCCGAAGTTGCTAAAGCAGACATGCAGTCCGCATCCAAAGACCAGCTATTTGCATATTTGTCAGCGTATGTCTTGATTGAGCAATTCAACCAGTCTGAAGCAAGTAACTTTTTAAATGATTCGGACAAAGACATTAGTGAATTATCGATGGGTAAATTCTTAGAATTAATCTCACAAAAAAATACATTCGGACCGAGTGCAAAATAAATTTTTTATACTTTAATTTTTAACTTGGTGAAATACGATTGTGCCTTAGGCACGCTCGTGTTTTTTTGATCCGGACACCTTTTGTTACTAACTTTTATTGTTTAATTACGCGACAAAAGACAGACTATTGCGCGTATCCCAATAAAATCAATGTTTCTAGCACCTGGGGACATTGATTTTACTACATTAATGTTCAGCATCTAACCGTCTTTCTCCGTTACTTTAATTCTTGACTTCCCCTATGTAAACTATTACTCTTTATGTGTTTTTACTAACAAACTTTTGGAGGGCTCATTATGGACATCAGTAAAATTGTTTTGAACACGTTAGTATTTGATAATGAACACAATGCAGGGTTGTCACAACCTGACATGTTACAAAAAGTGGCCGATTTTGACATTAAGACAGTGGAAGTACGCCGCGAATATTTTAAAGATATCGCTGCCGAAACCAACGAAATTAAACAAATCAACCAAAAATTAGGGCTAAAAGTATTTTACAGTGTCCCTGAAAAAATCTTCACGGATGATGGCTCCCTTAACCCAGAATTATCAGCCTATTTTGACGAAGCTAAGACGATGGGTGTCAGCGAATTGAAAATGAATATCGGTAACTTCACCGGCTTCACTGCCGACATCAAAGCTGGCCTAGCTAAAGTGTTGAGCACAGGCATTCAATTCAACGTTGAAAATGATCAAACTAGCCAAAACGGTGCTAGCAAAAATATCCTCAACTTCTTAAACGCGGCTAAGGAAAACAATCTAGATATCCAATTTGTGTTTGACTTAGGCAACTGGCGTTTTGTTGCTGAAGACGAACAAAGCGTTGCTACCAGCATCAATCAATTTGTCCGTTACATCCACGTTAAAAACGTCACCCAAGACAACGGTAAAACTGGTGTTGTTGCGTTAGACCAGGGTGTCATTGACTGGCAAAGTACCCTTAAGCACTTACCAACCAATGTCCCAGTTGCTTTGGAATATCCAGCTACTAGTGCTGAAATTCAACATGGCATTGATTTGTTAGTTAAATACTAACCATAATCAATAAAAATAGTGCCCAGAAATTAATCTAACAGATTATTTTCCAGGGCACTATTTTTTTGCACATTACTCATCAAAATGGGTAGACCAATTTATAATTTACGTTAAATTAGTTAAGCTCTACCTCAATTTTTTGCTTCACCGCCAATAATTCTTTAATAATTTTATCGCGATAAGCCGGTGTCATTCTAAATTTAGGTAAGCTGACGCTTAGTGCACCAACTGTGATGGACGCTTGTTTCAGGTACGTGGCAACACAATACATATCTTTTTCTTGTTCTTCATCATCAATTGCGAAGCCTTGTTTACGAATCTTTTTGATTTCAGCCATTAACTGCTGTGGCTCAGTAATCGTATGCTCTGTAAAAGGTGTCATCTTCGCGGTTGCCAAATAGCGTGCCACCCGGTCATCATCGTACGTACTCAAAACGGCCTTACCAATTCCTGAGCTATAAAATGGCCGGGTTAAACCAATTTTGGAAGTCATGTAAATATTTTGATTTTTAGGCTCAATTTTATTGACATAGACCACTTCATTTTCACGGGGCACCGCAAAATGGACGGTTTCATCGATTTTGCTTTGCAACAATTCCAAAAATGGCTGCGTAATTTCAATTAACGAAGTGATATCCGTCTTTACGTTACTAAATTGGATGAATTTAGTGCCCAGAAAATACTCTTTACTCTCGCTTGCCTTGGATGCGTAACCAATATAAACGAGGGTCGTCAGTATTTTTGAAACAGTGGGCGGATTGATCCCCGTAGCAGCCGAAACTTCATGAATCGTTTTACTCTTGCCGTCCCCCAGGACGTCAAGAATTTGCGCAGCTTTAACTAAGACACTGCCATATAGTTTACCTTCCACGATTGTCCTCCTACGAACACGAATTAATAATCTATTCTACCACAGTTAACATTTAGACCAATTTAATGTTGTTCGTGGGTCGCTGGATTTTGATCTGCACTGCGACCATCAATTTGAGATAATGAACTAATTTTAGCCATCTGTTGTTGATTCAGTTTAAAATCAAAAATAGCTCGATTCTCAAGTTGGTGGTGAGCGCTATGAGAGCGTGGAATCGGGATAACTCCTTGTTGCAATTCCCATCGTAAAACAACTTGTGCTACCGACTTATTTTCATCGGCGGCAATTTGGAGTAAAGCAGGGTCCTTGTAAATGTTGCCACTACGGCCTAATGGACTCCAACCGATCGTTTGAATCGCATGTTGTTGATCAAATTCAATTCCTGCTTGATTATTAAAGTACGGATAAACTTGAATTTCATTAACAGCTGGTATCACATCAGTTTCTTTGATTAATCTCATAGTATGCTCTGGCAAAAAGTTAGACACACCAATTGACTTAATATCGCCCCGTTTTTGTGCTTCAATTAACGCCTGCCACGCCGATACATATTGGTCCTGTTGTGGGTTAGGCCAATGAATTAAATATAAATCAAAATAGTCGAGCTGCATGCGAAACAACGATTCTTCAATTGCATTTAGTGCATCTTGATATGCATGATAGCGCCCCGGCAACTTAGACATCACTGTAATTTGTTCTCGTGGCACGGATGATTGCCTGACAGCTGCTCCCACGGCACCTTCGTTGTCATAATTAAAAGCTGAATCCAAAAAATGATACCCATTATTAATGGCGGCAGTAATTGCCTGCTGCCCACCATTACCACGAAGTTGAGCGGTACCAAATCCAATTGCCGGGATCTGATTACCATCATTTAATTTTATTTGTTGATCCATGTGTTCTCATTCCTTTACGTTAAAGTAAACTGCTCAAACCATTGCTATTATAAACCATAACGCAAATAAAGCGGTCTTTGTCACCACAACAGAGACCACTTTATTCATAGTTCAGCCTGAATTAAAGTAAATTCAATTATTCAAATAGTTCGTCCGGCGTAGCATCCTTAAAGAAGCCGAAAAAATTATAAGCATTATTGTACGAAATATCTTCAACAATTTGGCCCAAATAATCTTCATCATCTGGAACACGACCAGCTTCAGCTAACTCACCATAGAAATTGCATAACACACGCCGGAAATACTCGTGACGCGGATATGATAGAAAACTGCGTGAATCAGTTAGCATCCCGACAAAGTTTGGTAATAGACTCTCCTGGGCGAAGATCCGCAATTGTTCATGCATCCCTTCAGCAGTGTCATTAAACCACCAACCAGCACCGAGTTGCATCCGTTGAACGCCGCCTTCCTGGAAGGCTCCCATCATCGTTGCTAGTTCCATCCAATCATTTGGATTCAATGAATAAAAGATCGATTTTGGTACATCGTTAGTGTCACGCATTTTGGTATATAGTTTTTGCAAGTGTAACGCAATGTCTGGTTGTGTACCAACCGCATCATAACCAGTATCTACGCCTAGTTGCTGATACATTGGCCGGTTGAGATCCCGCACTGAATTAACGTGAAACTGCATTGTCCAGTCAAGTTCCTTGTTAAATTTCATCAAATTTTCCAGCAGACCAGTCAAATATTTGTCAATTTCAACCGCTGTTAGCTCGTCATCACGAATCGCCTTTTGCATGATCGCATTTAGTTCATCCTCAGACGCTTCAGCAAAATGATAGGTTAATAATGAATGGTCTGATAATCGACCGCCCATTTCATTAAAGTATTCAAATCGCTGGTGCACAGCCTTTAACATGCTAGCAAAGTCGGTCACATTAACGCCGGAAACTTCACTCAGTGTTTGTAGATATTCACCATAACCTGGCTTATCTAACTGAATCAGTTTATCCGGACGCATTGCGGGCAAAGTACGGAAACCACTTTCCTTTTCTTCGGCCTTCAACAACTTGTGATACTTCAAATCAGAGGCTGGATCGTCCGTGGTGCAGACCGCCTTAACATTTGAATTTTTAATCAAATTACGGGGCTTAAATGCATCTGTTTGGAGCAATTTATTAGCCTTTTCCCAGATGGCAGGTGCCGTTTGTCGTGTAAAGGTATCGTTAATACCAAAGAAACGGCGTAATTCCAAGTGCGTCCATTCGTATAATGGGTTGCCAGCAGATTTTTCAATCGTGCCCGCCCAGGCTAGAAACTTCTGGTATTCATCGCCATCCCCGGTGATTAATTCTTCTGGCACGCCGTTAGCCCGCATCAAACGCCACTTGTAGTGGTCACCATAATGGTCTTCGTTAATCCAAATACGGGTGATATTAGGATAGTTTTTGTTTTCATAAATTTCTTCTGGACTTAAATGACAGTGAAAATCAATGATCGGCATTTTTTTGGCGTGATCATTAAATAATTTCTTTGCCATTTCGTTTCGTAGTAAAAAGTTATCATCAAGTAATGCCATGAATTGCACGCTCCTTAGCAAGATTGTTATTTCAATTAGTCGATTAAGCGAAACTAACTTTACCCCGACCGCTTTCTTGGCGATCAAAGTAAAGTTAGTCGTACGCTAAGATATGGTGACGTTAACATATGTCAAAATTAAGCTGACTTATCTTTTTCACCACAGCCTAGTTTTTACGTTCATATTTGGCCTTAACTTCTTCTTTAGTAGCAGCCTTGCCCTGTAACAAATCAATATGTTCTGCAATGTGACGATTCAAGAAGTCATCATATTCATCTTGATACTTCTTTAGGAGGTTAAAGAAGCGGTCCCGATAAACATACTTAAAGCTTTCTTGATAGTTCAACACATTGCCATACATCGTATGCAGAATCTGACGGGGGTTATCATCTGTCAACAATGACATAACATTGCTATCATTGATTGTTTCAGGTTTTGGTGAGTTACTTTGGTCTGCATGGAAGACGTAGAATGGTTTAACATCAGCCAAGTTATCAAATGAGTATTTGTAAATTTCCTGCATCAATTTTGGATCTTCCTTAGCAATAACTCGCAATGCTTCTAGCCAGTTAGTACCAGCTGTCTTAACATGCCAGCCGTTTTTCTTTGAAAGACGACCAATGATTGGGTAAACAGAAAGTTTATCTGAACCAGAGTGAATACTTAAACGATAGCCAAAGTTTTCAGCGATTGCTTCATGAACCACGTATTCTTTCTCGAAACGACCTAGATCACCAATGTAGTCAATGGCCTTCTGAAATTCACCATAGAACTTAGGAGCTAAAGTTTCTGGTGTAATGCCATTGTTCTTCAACTCATTAGCGAAGAAGTAGTGGTTACCAGGAGTGGTTGGTACGATGGTTTCATCCATTGAAATTTCAAAGTCCAAGTTAAATGGTTTGATGAAACGATGGTAAATATAAGTAGCATATTCAACGGCATCAAAGAAAATCAAAACTGATTGTTCAACATCTTTTTTACTAAAGTGAACTTCAGCATTCTCGCCAAGTTTGAATGTCTTATCCAGATAAGCACTGTTGAAGCGGTTAACATACTCGTCGTCTAACGCGTTGAATTTAGCATCCAACTCTTCATCAGATAAGTCCGCAATCTCATTATGAATCTTCTTGGTAGCATCCAAAGTAATCATGGTGCAGCCACTTTCAACAGCATATTCAACTTCATAAGGTTCCTTAACGTGGTCGCCATCAGCGCCCCAACCATCTGTGTACCCTTCTTCAAAGACAGCCCATGATGCTGATTGAACAACATCTAATTCAGTCCGGTCAGTCAAAAGTAATTCACGAATTGATTGTTGTGCCAAGATAGGGAAAATGCCGCGGCCTTTGAATAGGCGCAAATGAGCATTGGAAGCTGAGCCTAACCGATCTCCAAGGCCAAATGTGTACTTGTAACCATGACGAGAAATGGGTTTAACCCATGGAAAACGACGACTAATTGCATCGTTGTTAACTTTCGTCAATTCTGTCACAACTAGTGTTTTACCATTTTCAGCATCTAAGCTATCGATCGGATCAAAATCGCCAATTGTATTCGTGTCTTCGTATGCCACTAAACACTTTTTACCATCTTCATGTAAGATAAAGTACACATTAGTTCGATCAACTTGAATCGATGGTGCGTAGATTCCCTGATCGTCACCCGCGAAATTACTTGGGTTTGCAATAATGTTTTGTGCTGCTTCTATCAATTCTTCTAACTTCAAAATATAACACCTCTTAATTTTTTTGTGGAACTTGGAAAAGCTTAAAAAATAAATCGGTCACTTCTTTCTCATGGCCATTTCTGCACTAAGCAACAAGAATGGACCCACGCCTTTATGGTCGTTAACAACGATTGGTTCACTAATATAATAAGCAAAGCTACCATCACGATGGCTATCGCCACCAAGACCACCAACATGCGCAATTTTGTTAACGTTAACATAACCTGCGTTAGTGACCGAGATGAACTGTTCAATAGCGTTCTTATAGCCTTTGTTCAAAATTGGTGTCCACTTATCTTTGTTAACGTAACCCATCCTAATCGCCTTTGCGATTGCAGTCAAGATCATTAAGCTACCTGAAGACTCTAAATAGTTCATCGGACGGTCGCCCTCATCGGGGATCTGGTACCATAAATTAGTTGCTGGATCGGCTACTTTTTGAACTGCGTCTAATAATGAATTTAAATTCTTATTAATCTGCTGTTTACCGTCAATTGAGTCTGGTAAATATTCTTGCACATCCACCATCGACATGATAAACCAACCCAGTGAACGCAACCAGAAATGACGTGAATGCCCCGTTTCTTGATCGGCCCAGTACATTTCACGACTTTCATCATAGGCGTGATAACATAAGCCAGTCTTCTCATCCACGGTGACATCATAGGCACCCAAAAACTGATGGACAGCATCTTCTAGGTGATCGATAATGCCAAACGTATGCTGATAACGAGCATAGAAAACTGAACCCATGTACAACCCATCTAACCAAACTTGATTAGGATAGATGTTTTTATGCCAAAAGACACCATCCTTAGTTTTTGGTTGGTTTAACAATTGGTCGTACAGTTTATCTGCCGCGATCTTATAACGTTGATCCTTTGTTTCTTCATATAGGTCCAACAATGACTTTCCATTATTAACATGGTCTAAGTTGAATTCATCATAATTATAGTTAGCGATGTTCCCTTGCCCATCAACAAATAGATCAATATTGTGTTTAATGTAGTGCAGATATTCTCGTTTTTTGGTTACTTGGTAAATCGAGTACATCCCGTTAAGCATCAAGCCATCTTCGTATTCCCACTTGTGCTTAGGATTCATATCCGGTTCACGTTTCACCATTGTTTGGGCGCCCAAATCGGCCCAATCAGTATTAACATCTCCATATTTCGTATACATATTTATTAACACTCCAATTCAAAGACAAAACGATTATTTACCCTGATAGCCCACGTTATTGTGACCGAAGCAATTTTCATACTTAAAGCCAGTTAATTGTTCAAGGGTTTTCTTAGTTTCGGGAGTAACATCATCCATGCTACCGCCACCATGAATTCGGTCCAATTCATCCAAAACAATTTTATGTGTTTTGTGATCCAACTTCATCATGAATGCTGATAACATACCTAAGATAGCCAAGCCACAGACACCAAATACCAAGACACCAACGATCGCATCAACGGCAGGTGCTGATTGAACTGTAGCGCCTTCCTTGAAACCGAGCCATGTCAAAACAATTCCTAAGATAAAGACGATTGTGGCACGGATTAGTTTACCGGCCATAGTCATCGCACCGGAGTAAATACCTTCACGACGACGGTTGGTAATAACTTCATCAATGTCAGCCATAAATGTATAAGTAGTCCAAGGGATGTAGTAAACACCACCGGTACTAAGACCAAAGACGACGGTGATAGCAACGATTAACATTGTTTGGTCTGGAGCATGAAGGACATAAACCAAACCATAAGCAATCACTGACATGATAACGACACCTAATGCACCAGCAAATGGTTTTGAGAATCCTTTTTTAGCACAGATAATCATGAATACGGCAGTTGAAACAAGTTGCAAAATACTGCTTAAACTGTTTAATTCAGAAACGAAGGTTGCGGGACGTTGTAGTGCAAAGACGATAAAGTACGTAAACGTAGCGGTCATCAACCATTCAGCACCGAACCCGAATAGATACATTCCTAAATGCCATCTGAAAGTTCTGTTACGTAATGTTGAGAAAATATCAACAAACAATTTTTTAATGTTCTGCCATAAACCAGCAACGTGTTCACTCTTAACTTCAGAAACTGGTTTTTCCCACGAGTTAAAGTAAAGTAATGTTAGTGCCAACATCATAACGACCATGTAAGTAACACCGGTTGCTAAGAATGAATATGGTGAATTCTTGCCAAGTAATGTAAAGAAAACACCTGGTAATGCAGCAGCAATAAAGTTGGCCACCTTACCAAACATCGCTTTGTAACCTGTAATATATGTTCGTTCGTTGAAGTCATCCGTCATTTCAACGGCCAATGTTTCATAAGGAATCATAACCAAAGTATATGTGATTTCGAATGCTTCATAAGTAAATAGATAGTAGAAGAAATTAATTCCTGTGATCCACATTGCTGGATATAGGAGCATCAAAGGAATACCAATCATAATGAAGAAACGACGACCAAATTTCCGACCTAAACGATTATTGTTAAAGTTATCAGTCACAAATCCCATAATTGGATTGATAATAACGTCTAAGTACGTAGCAATTGAGAAAATCAATGAAGCTTGAAAAACTGGCAATCCACAAAAAGTTGTGAAGAAGAATAATAGCCATGATCCGGAAATAGCAAGCGCACCAGATCCTAATAGATTACCACTACCATAAGCAATTCGTGTCAACAGCGTAATTTTACGTGGTTTCGCGTCCAAAAAAATCATCTCCTAATTTATAGCTACTCAATTACAAGTAGTTTGAAAAGTTTAAATGTTAGCGCTAACATCATCAATAAGTACACACTATCATAAAATGTTAGCGTTTTCAATATTTTTTAGAACTTTTTTCACAATTTTACTATTTTTAAATTAGGTCTTTGTCTCGATGCTAGCCTGTTTTGTATGATTTTTGTAGCCGATTTCACAATTTTCATTTTTTTAATAATGTTAATGTAAACATAAAAAAACGCACAACATTTTGTTGCACGCTTGTCGATTGGTCAATTAATGGATTTGATAGTTACTGCCATCATCAATTTGATTAATAAAGTTAAGTGATTGTTCCAACCGATCTTCCTTCAGTCCCTCCAAAATACAATCACTATACGGTTTCAGTTTACTAATAAACTTAATATATCGCTCAGCATCGAGCACGCCTTCGCCGAATGGCACTGTCTTTTTTTCACCATGGTCAAACACAAAATCCTTAATATGAAACTCAAAGATATCGTCTTTAAATAATTTCTCAGCCTCAGCTAAAATAGCACCTTGATCATTTAAATTCTCCGGCGTCAGAATATTAGTTAAATCATAAATAATTTTAACATTGGGACTGTCCACTTCATCCAGCAATCGTTTTTGAATTTGATTATTATAGATCGGATGATTAATACCAGCCTCAATTGCCATGATGGCCCCATATTTTTCAGCGTAGTACGCCATTTGTTTGACCGAAGCCAGGACCCGTTGATAGGCCGTTTCGGTAAAATTAGCTTCGGTGTACCCGTTGTCACTGAGGCTGCCCGTTTCAGTGGCCACTATTGGACCGCCAACGTAGCGTGCTAATGCCAAACTATCCTTAAAACTATTCACATTGCGCTGCCGTTGTTCAACATCATTATCGACAATATTGACGTAACAGCCTAACACAGAAATATGGGCATTGGCAGCCACAAATTTATCTTGGATTGCGGTCATCAAGCCCGGCGTCAACATGTTAGTTTGATTAACAAAATCACCCGGTAAAAACTTAAACGGCGCAAATTGGACATTAGTCAGTCCATATTGTTTTAGTACTGCTAACAAATGAGTCAAACTGTGTTCACTAACGTCATGTGATCTCAATCCTAGTCTTAGGTTCATCAATATTATCTCCAGTCTGTCTATAATTTGGCAACCGATTCTCGTACAACCAATTGTGGTTGAATTTTAACCCGGTTGGCAATATCAACTTTTTCACCGTTGATGATCGCAATTAAATCTTTAATTCCCAATCCAGCCATTTGGCCAATTGGTTTTCTAATCGTGGTCAGGGATGGAATGCTAACACTTGAATAAAAAATGTCATCAAATCCAATTAATGAAATGTCATCGGGTACTTTCACCCCATTTAAATAGCAGGCCCGCAACGCCCCAATCGCTGTATCATCATTACCACAAACAACGCATGTTGGTTGTTGTTCTTTAGGTAAAGCAAGAATTTCAGCCATCTTTTCTTGACCAGTTTTGGAACTATAATCACCAATCTTGATCGCCGCTTCAACCGGGGTTAGATTATTAGAAATCACACTCTGATCAAATCCTTGGCGGCGTTGCACTGAAGAAGTGAAGCCTGCGATCCCTTCGATCATACCAATACGTTTATGTCCCCTGCTAGCAATGTAGTCCACACCGTCTTTGAGCCCAGCAAAATCATCGCTAGCAATGTTGCAGATTTCGCGGTCACTGATGTATCGATTAATCACCACGAGTGGAATGCCACTAGACTTCACCTGATAAATAAACTCGTCATCATCATCAGATTGACTGACCACTAGCACGCCATCAACTCGATTCTGCACCAGCTGTTCAAAACTATTAACTCGCTTGATATCATTAATCGATAGCAAATAATTATCGGGCAATGCATCATATAAACTGCCAATTGCCGCAGAAAAAAAACTGGTTGATGTTCCGTCATGTAAACTCGAAAAAAAGACCCCAATAATAAACTTCTTTTTCGTTACCAAACCACGCGCATTAAAATTAGGCACATAACCAATTTTATCCGCAATTGCTAGAATATTTTTTCTGGTTTCAGCTTTAATAATCGCCTTTTCATTAAATGCTCGTGAAACGGTTGTCATGGATACTCCGGCAAGTCTTGCTACGTCCTTGATCGTAACCAATTTGATGTCCTCCGCATTCTGTTTATTTTTATAATTCCTATCATACATTCACTACACCATTTTTGCTAACTTATTTTAAAATATCATTGACTTTTAATCTAAAGTTAGTTAATTTAAAGGTAATGTTAACGTTTTCATAGGAGGAAAGCAAATGAATAATCATATTTTTTTAGCAACCAACTACCAAGTGATTGGCGACGGAAAAACAGATAACTCTAAATCTTTAAATAAAGTTATCGCTAACATTGATCAGTTGGGTGGCGGTACCTTAATTTTATCTCCCGGCGAATATTTAACCGGCTCGCTGAAGCTATGCAGCAATTTAACTTTACAAATCGACGCTGGCGCGACATTATCATTTATTAATGATGTTGCTGCTTACCCCGTGGTTAACTCACGGTGGGAAGGCGCCAAACGTGATGTCTATCGTGCCTGTTTGTATGGTAATGATATCCAAAACGTCACTCTCACAGGTAAAGGTATGGTAGAAGGAAACGGTGCCTTTTGGTGGAAATTATTCAAAAGCGAAAAAATTGAATATCCCCGTCCATATTTGGTTTCGATTGAACACAGCAGCAATATTACCATTAAAAATTTAACTTTCCATAACTCTCCTAGCTGGACCTTGCATCCAATGGAAAGTGATAATATTCTCATTGATGGTGTTTCAGTTTATAACCCCGCTGATTCACCTAATACAGATGGGCTTGACCCCGAATCATGTTCTGATATCAGAATTGTTAACTCATTATTTGATGTTGGTGATGATTGTATCGCCATTAAAGCCGGTACGGAAGCAACGGCAAAAAAGAGTCCATGCAAAAACATCATCATCTCCAATTGCAATATGAAGCACGGACATGGTGGTGTGGTGATTGGCAGTGAAATGAGTGGCGACGTTGAAAATGTTGTCATCAATAACTGTGTTTTCTTCCAGACTGACCGTGGCATTCGCTTGAAAACGCGTCGTGGCCGTGGCGGTACCGTCTCTGATATTGCTGTTTCCAACATTGTCATGACCGACACCCTCTGCCCGATTGTCATCAATTCATATTACTTCTGTGGCCCTTCTGGCAAAGAAAAATATGTTTGGGACAAGGATAAGTATCCAGTTGATGCACGGACGCCAATTTATAAACGCTTTACGTTCAGTAATATTATTGCCAAAAACGTGAAGTCCGCCGCAATGTTTGTGTACGGCTTGCCTGAAATGCCAGTTGAAGATCTATCAATTAACTCCTTGCAAGTTTATATGGATCCAGACGCCAGCCCAATCGAACCTGCCATGATTGCAGATGCACCTAAATTGAGTCAATCCGGTATTTTTATTGAAAATACTGCCAATGTTTCCATTTCTAATACAACTGTCACTGGCGCCAACACAGAATTATTTGAACATAATCTCGCCAATGATAATTTGCAGGTCAAATAAATTTAGATAACATTAAATCTCCGCTCACTTAGTCAATGCTATAATATTGACTGATTAAGTAAGGGAGATTTTTTGATGGAACCATATTTTAATAAAATGACGCAGACCGGTTATCAAGAAATCGAAGCTGAAATTGAGCAACTCAAACTAAGTCGGCCGGCAAAAATAAAAGCATTGCAAGCTGCTCGGGCACTGGGTGATTTATCTGAAAATGCTGAATACAGCTCTGCCAAACGTGATCTACGTCATGTGGAAAGTCGCTTGCGTTTTTTGAATAAACAACTGCAATACGCCGAAGTGGTGGCGCCAAGCAATAATCAACTAGTGGAAATTGGCAAGACGGTAACGATTGAGTTTATGGATGACCACACTCAAACAACCTACCAAATGGTGGGTAAACAGGAAGCCGACTTGGCCAAACAAAAATTAGCATTTGATTCCCCACTGGGACAAGCATTAGCAGGTCACAAAGCCGGTACAGTTGCCACAGTTTTGGCGCCGACTGGAGAGTATCAGGTTAAAATAATCGCGATTGAAATGTAAAAATTGATATCTTCAGATAAACAATTTGACACACCGGATTATAGAGCATAACATTTCATCAATTTATTAAAAAATACTTCATTACAAGGAGCTTCCATTTGAATTCACCACGTCCCAATTTACCTAACCTAAATAAATTATTGGAAAATTTTCCTAGTATTTCTGGCCAGCAGGATGTTAACGATCTGAAAGAATTTGCCGATTATTATCATCTCTGCTATGAAGGCTCAAACGAAATTAGCACTAAGCTGGATAATCTTGATAGTGAATTCCAGTTCAAGTACTCCCACAATCCGATCCATCACATGGAAAGCCGGATGAAAGACGTTTCAAGTTTGAGGCGGAAGGTAGAAAATAAGGGGCTGCCAGTAAATATCACTAATATCAAGCAAAATATTTTTGATATTGCGGGAATTCGAGTTGTGACTAACTATCTGAATGATGTCTATTACATTGAAAAAACATTAACCCAACAAAGCGACGTCACTTTACTCAGGCGCAAAGACTACATCAAAAATCCCAAAGAAAGTGGTTATCGGAGTCTTCATCTGGTTGTTTCGGTACCGGTATTTCAATCTGATGGTGTCCAAAACACTCCGGTTGAAGTACAAATTAGAACTGAGGGCATGGATATGTGGGCTAGTTTGGAACACAAACTACGCTACAAAACGAAGACGGATCCTCAGTTAGTCGCAAAATACAGCCCAGATTTAAAATCATACGCAGACGAATTGGCCACCATTGAAGAACACATGCAAGAAGTTCACCAGGCGTTGTCATAACTGATCTCCACCCTTAAAAAACACTGGATTCTATAAGATTAATCTCTGGAATCCAGTGCTTTTTAGTATATAATTTAAATCATCTAAATCGTTACATCAATGCAAAGGAGATCGCATAATTTGGATTCGAACGTACAACCAACTTGGAAGAAGAGTGTGGGATATTTTTTAGCCGCTCAAAATTTCTTTTTATTTGGCTCTTCATCAGTCTATTTTGCAATTTTATGGTACATTGCCCTCCAAACTTCATCAGGAACCTGGATCATGTTGGCCACCATGGCCACCACACTACCACAAATCTTGATTTCATTATGGGCCGGAATTTGGGCCGACCAATATAGTCGAAAACGACTCATCATTTTATCAAGTGCCTTTGTCACTGCCTTTACCTTTGGCACCGCGCTACTTTACTTTTTTGAAGTCCGCAGTCTATGGCTGTTACTTCTGATTGCCGCCATTCGTTCACTCGGCTCTGGCGTGCAAACGCCTGCCGGAAACGCCCTATTGCCAGAAATCACTCCCAAAATCGAATTATCGCGAATTAATGGCTTAAACCAGTTTATTAGTTCTGCGTTGTTATTAATTTCGCCAATCTTGAGCGGTCTCATTTTGGGCAAACTAGGGATTATTTTCATTTTTGTGGTCGACCTCTTTACCGCCACCACTGGGATTGTGTTAATGGTGCTAGTACACGTCCAATCTACCCAGCAGCAAACAATCAAAAGTAGCGCAGTACTACCCGGCATTTGGCACGGTATTAAATATACCTTTTCGCATCAGTATCTTCGTAACTTCATGCTGTTTACGATGGGCGCATTTATTTTAGTTGCCCCATCTTCGCAACTATCGACTTTATTTGTCAAACGGACATTTGGTTCAGGTGTGTGGCGGTTAACGCTAAATGAGCTTCTCTGGACAATGGGTGCATTACTTGGCAGCTTATATATTACAACACACAAAAAGCTCCCTAACAAAATCCACCTAATTACTATCGGCTTCATCGGTTCGGGAATCAGTTTTGCTGTGATGGGCATCCCAGAACCGTTCTGGGTCTACCTCTTATTTATGTTCTTCTCTGGTATTTGCATGCCAATTATTCAGGCTTCATCGAATATCTTAATTCAAGAAAACGTCCCTGCTGACCGAATGGGACGCGTCTTTTCAATTCTACAAATTTTATCAACCGGCATTTATCCCATTGCAATGCTATTTTACGGCCCATTATCGGATCAAATTACCATCAAGTATATCTTGATTGTAACGGGAATTCTACTAATCATATTAGATTTAATCTTCAATCGGCGTTTATTAACCTTAACTGATAAGTTACACGAATTACATTAATTATGAGTTCAAATAACGAAATACCTGTTGTCCCGCCTGACGGCCAAAAATAACCGTCTCCGCAATTGAATTGCCACCAATCCGATTATTCCCATGTAATCCGCCAGCTACTTCTCCGGCCGCAAAGAGCCCCTTAATCACCTGATTTTGCTCGTTGAGCACCTGTGTCTGCGAATTAATTTTTAAGCCGCCCATCGTGTAGTGCACCGCTGGCGAAATATGAATCGCGTAATATGGTCCATTAGTCAGTGCACGTTCCATCCCCGTTGTCCGGCCAAATTGTGAATCTAACTGCTCGCTCACAGCCCCGTTCCAGTCGGCAACTGTCTGCTTCAAAGCAGCTTGGTCGATCTTAATTTTAGTAGCTAACTGGTCAATTTCATCCCCGGTTTCTACCAAACCAATGCTGGCATAAAACTCTATTGCCTTCGCACGATCACGAATAGCTTGATTAAATAGTAGGTAAGCTCCACCTTCATGCAATTTCTCAATGGCGGCGGTCACGTTTTTGCGGGTATCGAGCTCATTGACAAATCGCCGGCCAGCTTGATTTATTAAAATGGCCCCTTCACCACGAACAGCCTCACCAATCAAATATGCGTGGTCGTTAACTTGTGCAACTGTCGGGTGAACTTGAATTTGATCCATCGAAACAGTTTGTGCCCCAATGGCAGTTCCTAACTGAATTCCATCCCCAGTCGCTCCAGCCTGATTGGTGGTGGGATATTTTTTTAGATCAGGTTGATACTGTGCGATCAACTGTGCATTAGCACCAAAACCGCCAGTTGCCAATATAACGGCCTTTGCATTAATTGTGAGCCGTTTATTTTCGATCTGCGCCTGAACCCCCATAATTTGAGCGGGTTCTTTTTTGATTAGTTCAGTGACTTGAACACCAGTAAATAGTGGGATTTTACGTTGTGCCACCTGTTTTAATAGTTGTGTCACTAAGAAGCCACCAATTGGCTGCATTGAACTCGGCCGGTGGGTTCGTTTAATCTGCATTCCACCGGTAATAGTAACATCGTCCAGCTTAATGTCATGATGGGCTAGCCATTCAATCGCCAGCGCACTGTGATCGGTAAAATAGCGCAATAATTGTGGATCATTTTGCCGACCACCGCCAACAAAAGTGTCAGCATAAAACTCGTCCATACTATCGACAATATGGTGCTGCAACTGAGGCAATGTTTCTGCAGCGTTCATTCCAGAAGAAGCTCGCGTACTATTCCCACCTATTTTAGGCATTTTTTCTAAGATAACTGGTTTTAATCCTAACTCAGCTGCCTGCACGGCGCTGGTTAGACCAGCTGCACCTGAACCGATGATAATTACATCGTAGTTATCACCTAGTTCTGAAATTTTATTTGCTTGAAATTGAAAGGTCTCTGCCATCATTAATCTCCTCGCTTATTCGTATTAGATTGTCACTAACCAATATAACATTGACAACTACTTTTATCACTTGTAAAATTCGGTTAATTTAATGAAAGAAGGGATTTTATGGATTTATTACCAATGCACCAATTTAAGACTTCTGACGGCGCTCAACTTGAGTACTTTGACACTGGCGAAGGACAACCAATTATCTTTATTGCCGGCTACCGAGCTAGTGCTCAAACATGGTTACCGCAAGTTCGTCATTATCAATCTAAATATCGCGTCATCGGTTTAGAAAGACGCTTTAATGGCAATACAATTTCACCTCTACATAACAAAACAATCTTTCGCCAAGGCCAAGATTTACATGATCTAATTACATATCTTAATTTAATTCAGCCAATCGTGGTTGGTCATTCAATGGGCGGTTCCACCGTGATGGCCTACCTGGCACTATTTGGGGATACCAACTTAAAAGCCTTTGTCAATGTTGACCAAACTCCAAAAATGGTTAATGCTCAAGATTGGCACGCCGGAATGTACGACCTAAATATGGCTAATATGGGAACATACTTTGATAATCCATTGGCAAGTCCATTTTATAAAACACCGACTCCCGAGCTACTACAAATTATGAAAACTGTCGCAGCACAAACTGACGACTCAAAGTACACATTACAACTGACCAAACCGCTGTTACTATCACATGCTTGGGCAGACTGGCGGGGTATTTTAGAAAACGTTACAATTCCGACCCTATTTATGGCCGCAGACCATAGTCCATTTTGGCCTAGCGAACACGCTACCTTAGCAGCTAACCTGATGAAAAATGGATCCGCAGTTATTTTAAAAGATGTTGGTCATGGAATGGAATATGAAGATCCCCAGCAATTTGAGGCTGCCTTGGATGAATTTCTAAATTCTGTCGCTAAATGGAAGTAATTTATTGCTTGATAAATCGTAGTAAAGTTTGATATTACAGCTTTACTTGTCCTCTAATTAGAATAATCACTTTATAAAATCTCCGCAAAAATTGGTTGAAAATTTTGCGGAGATTTTTTATTAATCTGGCAAGCCGTTTTAGTTACCGCCAAATTGGTTATCGGTTTAATTAATCAAATGATTACTGCCAATTAATTTTAAAATGATTGCTTCTAGACTAAAAAACAGTGCTATACTGAAACACGTCGCGAACAAAAAGATACACAACATGTTGTGTTTAATTTCATACAATTACATATTAACCACCACATATTGTGGTTAATGTTTATTTGAGAGGGGAAACACATTGACTAATTACTTTAAATTTTTATCACACCAGCTAAAAGGTTGGCCACAACAAAATTACTACCTATTTTTCTTTAGCCTCGGTTGCCAGGTCATGACATTAGTGGGCTCACCAATTACACCTTTAACAGTACTAACTTTCGTTGGTACCACTTTAGGAGTACTCTGCGTGCTTGCCATTAATGCCGCTAAATCCGTTAATGGCTGGCTTGGTGTTTTATCAGCTATCTGTTTTATCGTGACCGGCTTCGCTGCAAAAAACTATCTCAGTATGGCTGAACAGTTGGCCTACGTACTCACACTTGATATTCCTGTCTTAATCAGTGCTAATTGGAACGTCAACATGGCTGCCAAGATTCGTAAATTTACTGCCAATAGTTGGACAATTGCGATCATTGCAACAGTCATTGTGTATGGTATTTCTGGCTATTTAATTAAAATTTTAACTGATGATCCTCGTCCATGGATCGATGCCATCAGTTTCTCAATCAGTTTAACTGCTGGTGTCATTTGCTTCCTACGTTTCAACAATCAGTATTTCTGGTGGGTCGCATCTGGCTTAGCACAAATGGTATTGTGGTTTGTTTCGTTCCGGCAAGGTTCGGCCACATTAGCAATGTTTATTAACAGTTCAATCTACTTAATTAATGATGTCTTAGCATTCACCATTTCCCCTTGGTATAACAAAAAAGAACGTGCCCGTGTGGTGTCACAAGAAGAAGATTATGCTGCTTCAATGAAATTACAACAAAGTAAAACAACTGTTTCCGCACATTAAAAAAAATCTCCTAATCGGAGATTTTTTTGTCGTTTCCGTTTGCTTGTTGCCGGTTGGCAATTGATCGATTGAGCAACAACACCAAAATCAATGCAATTACGGCATAGAAGGCGCCGCCAAAACTAATATTGGCAACTCCCACCGAATGAACCAATGACGAAGCTGTCGCCGAACCAATTGAAATACCAAAATTAAAGAAAATTGAGTTTAGCGACGACGCTAACAGTAACGATTGCGGATAATCACGTTCAGCTACACTTAAAAAGTGAATTTGAATTGGTGAATTCAACAGGGATGTTGTCAAAGTAAGCAAGAGCAAGAGCACGAGCCCCACTAACTTTACCCCTAAGCTAAATGGCAATAGTATTAATAATACAACTTCTGCAATAAAAACCAGCGGCATGGCTTTTAAACCAGCCAGCGCGGCAAGTACGCCAGAAATTTGATTACTGATAATATTCATGATCCCAATCAAGAATAATAACCAATTAAGATTATTTAGGTTAAATCCTAATTCGGTCGTTAACAATGGTCGGATATACGTATAGTACGAGTACATCGTTGCAGCACCAAATAGCACTAAGGCAATTCCTAAATAGATTCGTGCATCCTTTAATAACGACAGTTGATTGCCAAGCGAACTTTGCACTGCCTTACTATCCTTGGGCAGTAAAACACACAAAAATACCAGCGTAATAACACTGACAACACTGACCAGTAAAAACGCATAACGCCAACCAAATCTTGTACTAATCGCCGTGCCAATGGGTACTCCAAACACTGATGCAATACTAAAACCTGAAAAAATCCACGACACTAGTGCGGTTCGTTTTTCTCGCGGCGCAATCATTGTCGCAAACGTCATCACTAACGAAATAATGACCCCGGCAACACAAGCAGTCATAATTCGTGAAATTACCAGACTAACGTAATTGGGCGCTAAACCCGTAAATGTATTCCCCACTAAAAAAATAACCATCAAAACGATTAAAGTTTTATACCGGTTAAAGCGACTGGAATAAATTGTAATAATCGGTGTACTAACGGCATACACCGTCGCAAAAATGGTCACTAAATAACCAACAGTAGCCAAACTGACACTAAATTGACGTGCTCAGAAATGATTCCCACCATAATAAACTCATTACAACCAAGCATAAACGCGACTAATACAAGCACTATTGCCTGTAATCGATACTTTTTCATTAATTCAATTCCTCCAGAAACTAACTATATAACTATCCTACTACTTTATCTAATCAAAGATAATGATAATTGATATAGTTTTAGCCATAAAACAACCCCATTATTATTAGAGTGATTACTAATAATAATGGGGTTACTGCTAGTTATAATACTATGCTTTATGGTCTAATTCATCCTTGTTGTCATTCAGCTTTTTTTCAGCAGATTCTTTGGCCTGATCGATTTTTTCTTTAGCCTTACCTGCTAATTTTTCGCTTTTCCCTTGGGCCTCGCGTGCTTTATCGCCGGTGAGTTTGCCTTCAGTTTCCTTGAGCTTACCTTTTAACTGATCGCTTTTATTACCTAATGACATTTGTCGCCCTCCTTTGATTAAATCAGTAACAGTATCCTTAACTTTAATCTTATCAGAATGATAATTGTGTGTAAAGAAATATGCAGTGACTTGCCTTATTTTCAGCAGCCAAAAATTAATCATTTTAATACTTTTACCAAATAGATGATGCACAGCCATGGAAATTGGCTATAATGAAACTTGATGATACTCAGTAAGAATATTGTCCATCTTAAGGGAGGCTGTAATATGCAGACTAATCGTTCAGTTAGACAACTCATTATTCCAGCAATGTTTGTTGCTGCCACGGTAGTAATTTCGCGTTTTTTCATTATTCCAGTGCCAATGACCCATGGTAATGTTAACCTGTGTGACGCTGGTATTTTCATGGCCGCACTCCTCTTTGGTCGTCGCGACGGCTTAATTGTGGGGGGACTTAGTGGCTTTTTGCTAGATTTAATTTCTGGTTACTCGCAATATATGCTTTTTTCGCTAGTAGTTCACGGTTTGGAAGGCTTAATTGCGGGCTGGTTAGGCTATCAAGCAACTCGTAAAATGCAATTTTTCGCGTTATTTATTGGTATAATTGTCATGGTAGGTGGCTACTTTATTTCTGACACTATTTTATATTCATTAACTCCTGGATTACTGGGTGTGCCAATGAATCTATTACAAGGGCTGGTCGGTGCAGTAATTGCATGGCCACTATCCATTCGCCTGCGTAAATACATCAATCGTTAACACTATTAGAAAGTGAGAGCAGTGTTATGCAATCGACATCCCCAGTCCTAATAGCACAAGATTTATCCGCCGTTGGTACCATTTCAATGAAAGTTGCCATCCCCATTCTCAGCTCATTAGGAATTCGAATTTCATTGTTGCCAACGGTCTTATTGTCGACTCAAACAGAAGGCTTTCATCAGCCCATCCGGCAAGGCCTAAGTCCGTGGATTGAACAAACTGTCCAACATTGGCGCCACGAGGGCATTCACTTCGGTGATGGTCTAATCGGTTACCTCGGCAATGAACAATTGGTTGACCAACTAACCGGCTTTGTTGAAAATAAGATGCTACCGACGATCGTGTTGGATCCTGTCATGGGCGACCATCGACTACTCTACCCAGGTTTACCTAGCAATTATCCACAAACGATGCAGCGACTACTATCACATGCTCGCATTACCGTCCCCAATATTACTGAGGCTCAATTACTGACTGGCATTACCGTCAGCGATTTCCCGACAAAGGCTGATAAAAAAAGCCTCTTGCTGGCGTTAGAAAATGAAATGCCGGCCGGCGGTCACGCAATTATTACCGGGGTGGCAGTGGATAATCAATTGGGTTGTACCTGGTTAGAAAATGGTGACGTTAATTTTTATGGCCATCAAAGTTTGGCCGGTCATTTTTATGGTAGTGGTGACGTATTTGCCGCACTATTAACTGGGTTTCTTAATCGGCAAGAACCGTTAAATGCAGCCATTAAGCTAGCTACTAATGGCACCTTTTTAGCCTTGCAGACAACTGAAAAATCTTCGCTGAAGCGACGCTTTGGGATTGATTTATCGCAGCTATTGGTGGCGTTGGCAAATTATGTACGGACTGGCGCCTTAACTAGCTAACGGCAAGAGAAAAACAATTTTTCTTTGCCGTTTTTATTTTAATGTGGCATCATACAAACTTGCGTACAACGATCATTGGAGCAGTATGGTTCGTCCTTTGAACCATGCTACTCCAGTTTTGTTATACTCCCAGCTTTTTAAGCGCAGTTAGTCGCACTCAGTTTCTAATTTAAACTGTTTTTTCTCGGCCAGATACCTAGGGCTAAGACAACAGCGACCATCAATAAACTCAAAAGTCGAGTTTATCAATGGTCGCTGTTATCTTAGCCTACGGTATCTTAACGGCCTCGCTCACACTCTTGTACGTTAGCTTATCAAAGCACACCATCGTCACCGTTTGAATGCTTGATGGCTGCTGCAAAAATCTTTTAATTGTGGTCACCGCAATTTGTGCTGCCTGGTCCAGTGGAAAATGGTAAACTCCCGTGCTGATCGATGGAAATGCTACTGTGGTGCAGTTATTTTCAGCCGCCAATTGCAAACTGTTACGATACGAATTCTGCAATAATTGCACCTCACTGTGGTCCCCACCACGCCAAATTGGACCTGGGGTGTGAATCACATATTTGGCCGGCAAATTATACCCGCCAGTAATTTTGGCTTCGCCGGTCGGGCAACCGTTAAGCTTCCGGCATTCTGCCAATAATTGCGGTCCAGCAGCGCGATGAATAGCACCATCGACGCCGCCACCACCTAATAATGTTGTGTTGGAGGCATTGACAATGGCATCCACGGTAATTTTCGTAATATCTCCTTGAATTATTTTAATTGTCCCCATGCTGATTACCTCCATTTACCTTTCATTATAATCCGAATTGACTTTTAATTAGAGTTTGATGAAAACGGGTTGTATGATTTTCATAGTGATGGTATCATGCAACTACAAATAAATCGTAATTGCCTATATAATGCCGTGATATGGTCGGCGAGTTTCTACCCAAAGCCGTAAACTTTGGACTATAAGCAAACTGAGTGAATCACTAGCTCTTTTTGCCTATGCAAAAGGAGCTTTTTTAGTTGCATAGTTGAAAACTCGTCCTTGCCATCACCGTATCTATATTATAGCAGTTGCAGTAGGAGGAACATTTTTGAAAGCTGCAAACACACTGGATTCATTTTCAACCACAACTAGTCGAACAGAGCCCGAGGTTTCAAACTGGAAAGCGGCCATTTTAGGATTACAACACTTATTAGCAATGTATTCTGGTGACGTCCTAGTACCGTTATTAATCGGTGGTGCCCTGCACTTTACAGCAGCCCAAATGACTTATCTAGTTTCAATTGATATCTTCATGTGTGGTATTGCAACTTTACTCCAACTACGTAAAACCGCATTAACTGGAATTGGTCTACCAGTAGTTTTAGGTTGTGCTGTGCAAGCCGTAGCACCGCTGCAATCAATTGGTGGCACATTGGGCATTACGTATATGTATGGCGCTATTATCTGCGCCGGATTATTCGTCTTTTTAATCGCAGGACTATTTGCCAAAATTCAGAATTTATTCCCACCGGTGGTCACTGGTTCATTAATTACCGTCATTGGTTTTACATTAGTCCCGGTTGGCTTTCAAAATTTAGGTGGCGGTGATGCAACGGCGAAAGCCTTTGGCAGTTTGCCTAACTTAGCAATTGGATTCATCACCATTATTATTATCCTAGCAATTAACGCCTTCGCCAAAGGATTTATTCGCTCAATTGCCATCTTAATTGGTATTTTAGCAGGTTCCTTGCTTGCAGGTGCAGCCGGGTTGGTTTCACTGCAACCAGTTTCAGCTGCTACATGGTTTCATTTACCACAACTATTTTACTTTGGCGTTCCCAGTTTCAACGCATCCTCTATTATCACCATGATTTTAATTTCATTAACCACCATGGTCGAGTCAACCGGCGTCTTCTTTGCCTTAAGTGAAGTCACCGGCCAAAAATTAAATAATGAAGATTTAAAACGCGGTTACCGTGCTGAAGGAATTGCGGCGATGTTAGGCGGCATTTTCAACACATTCCCGTACTCCACTTTTTCACAGAATGTCGGTGTCTTGAAATTATCTGGTGTTAAAACACGCAAACCGGTTTACTTCGCCGCTGTTTTCTTAATTTTCTTAGGTTTATTACCAAAAGTTGGTGCTTTGGCAACCGTAATCCCAACTGCAGTGCTAGGCGGCGCCATGATCGTTATGTTCGGTATGGTCGGTTTGCAAGGAATTCAAATTTTGAAAAAAGTCGACTTTAACAAAAATAGTAATCTACTGGTTGCCTCAATGTCAATTGGCTTGGGGTTAGGGGTTACAGTTTATCCTCAAATTTTCCAACACCTGCCCACGGAATTACAAATTATGTTAAGTAATGGCGTAGTCGTTGGTAGTGTGACTGCAGTTGTCTTGAACTTAATTTTGAATCGTCATTCAGCAGCAAATAAGTAGCAAAAATCGTGAGTTGCAATTATGCAATTCACGATTTTTTATTTCACACGTCCCCGATATTTCCAAGTAACAAACGTGTAGCCTAAAATGATTGTAATTAATGGATTTAAGTATGGATAAAATGCTAGTGGAATATATTGAAACGGATTAACTCCTAACGTACCTGCAATAAAAATACCGCTAACACCCCATGGCACCAGAGCGTTGATATCGGCCCCGCCAGTCGCTAACGTGCGCGACAAATATTTCAGGTCAATGTTTGGTTCTTGATATGCCTGCTTAAATGCAGACCCAGGTAAAATAATTGATAAATACTGCTCACCTACTAACAGATTTACGCCAATACCACTAAGCGATGTCATTAAAATTAAATTACCAGGACGGCTAACTAAACTCATAATACTATTTATAAGCGTGTTAACCACGCCCATTTTGATCAATAAGCCACCCAGCGCAAGGGCACAGATGATTAATGAAATCGAACTTAACATACCATTAATTCCGCCACCAGACATGATCACATCGGTTGCATCACCAAAATGCGCGTGGTACCCATTCATCAACATCGTCCCGATTTTGCCGAGTCCAAAATGCGGATGACCGATGATAAAGATGATCATTGCAGTTAATGAGCCAGCCAGCAAAGTGGGAATCGCCGGTACTTTAATCCACGCAAGGAACAGAACCATCATCATTGGCAACAGTAGCCAGGCGCTTACCTGAAAATTATTACTCAATGCTTTACTCATGGTCATAATTTTATCAGGGTTGGTCGCACCACTTGGTACACCAGCAAATAAATAAATCAAGATCGTAATAAATGCCGCCGGTACTGCAGTGTACGCCATATTTTTTAAATGTTGATAGAGGTTAACACCAGCAATACTAGTAGTTAAATTAGATGTATCCGACAGTGGTGACATATTATTACCAAAAAAGGCGCCCGAAACAATCGCACCCGCAGTTAACGGTGCAGAAAACCCAAAAATATGACCAATGCCAAGCAATGCAATTCCAATGGTGGAAATAGTAGTAAAGGCGCTGCCAATGGTCATGCCAACTAACCCACAAATTATAAAAGCGAGTGGCAAAAAGAAACGGACCGACAGAATCTGAATACCGATGACCATGATGGTAGCGATCGTTCCCGTCGCCAACCAGGTTGCCACCAACAAACCAATCAGCAAAAAAATCATAATTGGAATAATTCCCGGCGTAATTCCTTCGACCACTCCAGCAAACATGTCGTCCCAACTAAAGTGTCGTAAATAGCCATAGAACAGTAGTGCAGTGAACACCAGTAATAATGGTATTTGTGGTGCCATTTGATATTTGATAATTAAAATTCCTAACACGAGAAACATGAACACCATGATGCCAATACTTTCCCATAAGCGCATTGGCTGTGTTGCTTTTAATTTCATTATTGCACCTCTTCATCGAACCTGATTCATCCTACTCAAGTGTTGATGATCCGAGGGTCAAAGTCAATTAAGTTAATTGAAATATAATCTGATTCTAATCAGGATCACTTAAATTAAATTACCAAACAAAAAATGCCGCCACTCACGTAAAAAACGTAAATGACGACAGTTATTAAGTCTTAGTCTTTACCCGTCAATAAATTTATTGACTCGTTTTCGATTAACCATAATCAAAATGACATAAGCAACGAACAAGACAAAGTTGGTCACCGTTCCAATTTCAAAAAGTGCACTATAACTGATACTTTCAATGATTAAACCACCGGCAAGCGGTCCTAACGCCCGGCCTAGCGATGAAAATGCATTGACATATCCTTGATATTTACCCTTTGCACTATATGACGACAACTGATTTACAATTGCTGGGATTGCAGGGACAACCAGTGCCTCGCCCAGTGTTAACACAATCATTGCACTCACGAAATTTTGGTACTGCGTGGCGTGCATCAAGATAATGAATGAGACAGACAGCGCAAACGTCCCAAAACAGATTTGGAAATACAGCGTATTGACAAACCGACCAACAAAGCCAACGGCCAGTTGGAAAACCACAATTAAAACACCATTTAGAGTCCACAATAAACTATACTTTTCCGTTGAAATGCCTAACTGTAGCATATAAATTGAAAGATTACTCATCCATTGCTCGTACATAATCCAAATAATAACCAACCCAAATAACAGGGAAAAAATAAGAACATAATTCGCATGATTCATATTTTTATGTTTAACTTTGCCACTCTTGGTGCGCTTTTGGTTAATGATATTAATTTTTTTGAAGACCGTTAAAACAATCACTGAACTAATTACATACAATACACTAATCGTCATAAATAAAACAGAAATGCCGATATTATATAGTAACCCAGTGATTGCTGCACCAACGACTAACCCCACATTTTCAACCAAATACAACATGTTAAAGACCTGCACGCTGTCATATTTTCTGATTTTTGTGGCTAATGCGTTGATGATGGTTAAAATCCAGCCTGTTCCAAAGCCAAAGAAACAAAGTAAAATTGGATAAGCTGGCCAACCATTGAGGAAAATCAACATAATGATTGTCACTAATGTAATCACTTGGCCAATCACGTTCAAATGGAAAGTGTTCATTTTATCAAATAACACACCCGACAAATAGGCCCCCAAAACATTTGACAGTGAATAAAATAATAACACGATCCCGACTGTTACTAGTGATTCATGAAGCTTGTTGTGCATGTAGATTGTGGTCAACGGCCAAACGCAGCTGTAACCAACGTTGTTCAAAAAAGCCAAAATGCAAAGCCATTTCAACCTTATTTGCATGATATCCCACCTATTATTAGTATTACTCTATCACCTCAATTGTCCAGTATCCGCGGGATAAAGTCAAATCAAGATTGCAACTATTACCGCAACTTAAGCAATTGATGGAGTATAATGTGCACTAACTATCATCGAAGGAGCTAATTAAATTGAGCAAACAAAAATCGGCACAGGTTCATTCTATTTTTCAAAAAATTGCCCCCAGCTACGATAAAATGAATTCAATTATCAGCCTCGGTACTCACCACAGCTGGCGCCAGCACGCCACTAACCTGCTTAAATTACGACCAAATAGTCATGTTTTAGATGTGTGCTGTGGTACTGGCGACTGGACAATTGCATTAGCTCAACAAATCAATCAAACCGGTCATGTTACTGGCCTTGATTTTAGCAATAGCATGCTAGCTGTCGCACAAGATAAAATTGCTGCACAACAATTAAATTCTAAAATCACTCTGTTACAAGGTGATGCAATGAAATTGCCGTTTGAAAACGATCAATTTGACATTGTGACAATTGGTTTCGGGCTGCGCAACGTTGCCGATGCACTCAAGACACTGCAAGAAATGGTGCGGGTCTTGAAGCCTGGTGGCCAGTTAATCTGCTTAGAAACCTCCCAGCCAACTGCGCCAGTGATTCGACAAGGATGGGAATTGTATTTTGGTCACCTAGTTCCGCTACTAGGAAAAGTACTAGTCAACGAAAAGCAAGAATACACCTATCTGACCGATTCTACCCATAATTTTGTCAACTACAACCAACTAGCTTCAATGTTTTGGCAAGTGGGACTAAAACAGGTTTTTTATCGCAGAATTATGCTTGGAGCAGCAGCAATTCACACGGGCTTTAAATCGTTAGAATAAACATGGATGAAAATTAATTGCGATATTTTAATAAGGACACAAGTGTAAAGTCTTCGCTCAGCTGCAAATAGGGCCCAATACGCCATAAGTGTGTATTGGGTCCTATTCTATTGTCGGTTATAACTTGCCGCTGTAGCAGCGTCGTTCTTTTGGACAACGTAGTACGATTTTTTACAGCTTAGTTTGCACTCTACCAAATATTAACTCGTTTATCCGGTGCAACGTACATCGCATCCCCCGGTTTGATCCCAAACGTTTCATAAAATTCAGGCAAATTTTGGACTTGGACATTAGCTCTTAATTTAGCAGGTGCATGGACATCAATGGACAATAATAACTGCATATATTGTCTTGTCGCCTTCATGCGCCAGATGGTCGTCCAATTAATAAAGAAGGCCGTCATATCCGCGTCACCTTCGCTCTTAGCAGCTTCAAGTGCGCAACTTAACCCACCGCCGTCAGCAATGTTTTCGGATACTGTTAATTTACCATTCACTTTTTGACCGACATACTCGATCCCATCAAATTCAGTCACCATTTTTTGTGCTAGCGATCTGAAATGAGCCGAATCTTCAGCGGTCCACCAATTATTCAAATTACCATATTCATCAAAGAGTGCACCATTATTATCAAAAGCATGTGAAATTTCATGTGCAATCACAGAACCAATCCCGCCATAATTTTCACTACTGCTCTGCTTCAGGCTATAGAACGGGGCTTGTAAAATGGCCGCAGGAAAAACAATAATATTGCGGAATGGATGGTAATAGGCGTTAACGGTAGCGGCACTCATTTCCCATTGATTGCGATCCACTGGTTTATTCCACTTAGCAAATAGGTTTTCACGAACCACCCGTGTAATAGCCAGCACATTAGTCAATAACGATTCGTCTGGGTTAACATGCAATTTTTGGTAGAGCGGGTCGATCTTATCTGGATAGCCCACTTGAATTCCTAGTTTGCTTAATTTCAAGATTGCCTTGTCACGTGTTTTCTTGCTTAACCATGTGTTGTTAGCTAGGCGATGTTGGTAAACGCCAATCATTTTTTCAACCATCTGGTGCACATCATTTTTGGCTGTCTCACCAAAGTATTTACGGCCATAATAATCACCGACGACTTGGTCGAAAGTTCCGGAAGCCAGGTAATAAGCAAATTTCTTTTGCTTCATCGGTGCTTTGCTCCCTGATAAAGCACGGCTATATTGCCCACTGGTAACCCGAAAGTTTTCATCTAAGTAACGACTCATTCCATAAACAGTTTGAACAATTAGCCAACTCTTAAATTCATCAAACTTACTGTCATTGATAATTTGATCCAATGAACTAAAATATTTAGGCTCAGCAACAATAATCTTTTCAGGTTGTGTGCCGATTAGACCAGTTACAATTGCACCTAAATCCAGAGTGGAACTATAGGTATTAAACTCCGCAGCTGTTTTAGGGTTGTACATTTTACTGTAGTCAGCTGATTCTTCTGCACTCTTAACAAATGGTGCTAGTGAACGGTCAAACGAAAGTGCTTGTTCGATTAACTGGTCCCCTTCTTCAAGTGAGTAGCCAACTTTGCTCAGTAATTCTGCCATCATGTCGCTAAAAGTTTTAATTAGGATATGTGCATTTTCATTTAATTCTTCGTAATACGTCTTATCTGGCAAGATTAATTTAGGTGCTTGTGCAAATAGTGCGTTAACTTGCGCATTTTTCATGTCAGCATCAATATCAAACATGATTGGCGCTGGCATTCCGTCTTTCAGCCAGTCCACCGCAATTGCCTGAAAATCTGCAAAGGAGTGCAGTTGATTAATCTTGGTTAGGTATGGCTTCAATGGTTCAATTTTTTCTTGCTTACGACGGTCAAAATCATTGGCCAATTGATACAACTTAACAAATTCCTTGATCATATCAGTTTGTGGTGCTACTTTGTTGCTGAGCATTTGGTCAAAATCACCCATCAAAAGTTTATCAATATCATCGACTAAATCATTAAACCCACCAGTTGCAGGTTTGTCATCCGGAATGGTCGCTTGTTTAATCCAATCACCATTTACGGCTTCGTATAAATCATCTTTGATTAGTTTCTCATTAATTGCCATAATAGCCTCCTAGTATTTTTACATCTATTAATTATAACCGTTTTCATTACGGTTGGATATTGATCTATCGAAAAAGAGTTTGAATAGCTATCGTCATGTAACCTAAAAATTTGACTAGCGCCATTCGAGTTTGAATTACGCTAGTCAAATTTTTTTGTTGTATGAAGATATCTGCGACTGTGAACACGTTTTAACTAAAGAAATGAACCAACCCACTATTGGAGTTAGTTCATTATTGTTAAAATCCTATTCAATATTCAGAATCCACATAAATCCTAAGAAAACAAAGAACAGTAAGTACATAATTGGATGAACTTCTTTACCTCGTTTTGCAGTAATCATTGTAATTGGATATACGATTACCCCTAATGCGATTCCGTCAGAAATACTGTAAGTCAGTGGCATCCCCAGCACAATTAAGAACGAAGGGATGGCAACTTCCATCTTATCCCAGGAAATATACTTCAATGACTGGGACATCAGTACACCAACAATAATTAAAGCGGGCGCAGTTACTTGATTAGTAACAACAGACAGTAGTGGCGAGAAAAACATACCAAACACGAACAATACGCCAGTGACAACTGCGGTTAGACCGGACCGCCCACCAACCGCAATTCCAGCAGAAGATTCAACATACGCACCAACTGGTGAAGTTCCCAGCACAGAGCCAACCAACATCGCTGATGAATCCGACATTAGCGCTTTACCGACTCGCGGCATTTTGTTGTCTTTCATAAATCCGGCTTGTTGCGCCAATCCCACTAATGTTCCAGCTGTATCAAAGAAAGTGACCAGCAAAAACGTTAATACCACCACCCATAATTGAATGGTATTGATATCACCGATATGCATTACACCAACACCAAATGTCGGTGCCAAACTTGGAGCGCCAGCAATTAGGTGTTTAGGCATCGGAATGAGGCCTGTTACCAGACCTAAAACAGACGTAAGCACCATCCCAATAAAAATACCACCAGGAACTTTTCTAACCATAAAAATAGCCGTAATGATGAGACCAAAAATTGTCAACCAAGTGGTACCAACGCTAAACGAACCCAAACCAACAATCGTTGATTTATTAGCCGTGATTAATCCGCCGTCACTCAAACCTAAAAAGGCGATAAATAGACCAATTCCACTGGAAATAGCGTATTTTAGGTCACTCGGAATTGCATCGATAATTAATTCTCGCAGTTTGAAAATTGTGATCAAAATAAAAATTAATGACGCGACAAAGACACCCGCTAAAGCTGTTTGCCATGGCACTTTCATCCCAATAACAACGGAATAAGCAAAGAATGCATTAATTCCCAGAGCTGGTGCCGTCGCAATTGGATATTTAGCGAGTACACCCATTAAAATACAGCCTAGTGCACTTGCCAGTGCAGTCGCAGTGAAAACCGCACCTTTATCCATTCCGGAAGCACCTAAAACACTCGGATTAACAAATAAAATGTAGGCCATGGAAATGAAGGTTGTAAATCCAGCTAATAGTTCGCGGCGAAACGTCGTGTGTAACTCGTCTAATTGAAAATACTTTGTAATTGATGACACTTAATTATTCCCCATTCCTCTAAATGAACATACGAATAAAACAACAGTATTTATCATATAATATTCGTGTTTAGAAGTAAATAGTCTTTTTACAATTCATTCAAATGATTTCAATAATTCGTTTTTAGCTGATTGTGTCAGCCACTGCTCGTGGTTACTGATAAAGTATTGGACCTGTTGATAGTCGCTAAGACTAAATTTACCCTTAATCAAATTTGCGGTCTGCAGCTTCTGGGCAAATATCACGTCACTGCTCTTCACTAAATCACTAAATAAATGATTTTGTTCCGGATCCCAATTTTCAGTCAGTAAATTAACGGCGCGCCGGTATGACTCATCATGACTCAAAACGGATTGTAAGTCTGCCGGTACTAATAGTTGCTCGTTTGTCATTTTGTTCCCACCATTCTTTGATAATTGACGTTATTTGCCACAGTTGCGATTTTGCCACAACTATTCTCAACTGAAAACTGGCTAACTGGTGACGTTAGCACCCACAGCACATTTGAAAAATGATAACTATTAATTTTAGTCTCACCCCAACCATCCGTCAAAATGATTGCTAAAGTATCATTATTAGTTGCGTGCTGTGCTTGCAAATATGCAAAAATACTTTGAAAACTCGTTCCGCCCCCACCGATTCGCTTGAACTGAATCTGACTTTGATTGCGCAATTCGTACGCGTCAGCCGCATGAACTACGGCATCAAAGCTATAAACGGTTGTCAGTGTCTCCGTCGTCATCACAATTTCTTTAATCTGCGTCAGTAAATAAGCAATTTCGTTATCACCCATCGAACCAGAATTATCGACAAAAATATCGATTTTAGTTACCAAATTTGTCACCTGACCAGGCAAATCCATTCGGAGTGGTTGACGGCGATTAAAACGACTATAAGAAGACTTTTTGCCCTGTGGTAAACTGCCGACCGCTTGTTTAATTAACTGTTTCCAATTAAACGATGCCGGTTGATCAATATGTTCCAGCTGTTGTTTTAATTTCCCGGGTAATAATCCACGATCCCTGGTCGGTGTTTGTGACCAAGCCTGAGCTAAAATTTGTTTCAGTTCAGCCGTTTGCTGAGATAATGATTCTACCTTAGTCTCACTATCCCAGCCAGCATGAGTATCTAGCTTGCCGGCTTTTTGCTCACCGTTTGATCGTTTTTCGCTATTAAATTGTTGCCTTGTATCAATCTGATTGCTTTGAGCTTGTTGTCCTGTTTGACCCTTAATTTTATTTTTTTGAATTATTTGTAAGTATGAACTTGAATCGGCCAGTGCTGGCAATCGTTGATCCAACAATTTAGCTAAATCGGCTAGTGTAACAGTACCACGTGGCACCTCTTCCAAATATTGATTGACTGCCACGTCAGTTGCTAAGGTAATATTTGTCTGATGTTTACTAGTTTGATAACGCAGCGGATGCTGCCACACGACGTGCAACACTTCATGTTGTAGCAATGCTAACAGCTCATGCCAGTATGTGACGACCTCCACCAGCTTGAGTGGATTAATCACTAAATTCAATTTGGTTAGTTGCCATTTAAACCCCATGGCACCATCCAGACGATTATCATACTGCCGTGCAATTTGAATCAGTACCTCGCCAAATAATCGTTTAGTTTGCAGCAGTTCAATCACTGCACCACTTAAAATTTGATCAACTTGGTTCTGAACGTCTATTAGTGACATTTTATTTTGCGCTACATCAGTTAAAATTTGTTCGCGTGTTGTCTGAAATTTAGCTTCGTTCATTTGCTTTTACCTCAATCAACGTTTGTGGTTGCCACTTTGCCTAAATATCGGTATAAAGCCAACACAGAGCCACCATCAGAACCGCTCTGAATCGCTGCATACATAGGTTCTAGGATTTTAGCCTGATTTTCAATGCCACCAATTGATTGAACAATTGCATATTGCCCATCTAAACTAGTCAGCTGCAACAGCTGCAAAAATCTGGTTGCAATCGCCGCATCGGCAAATGAATACTCCTCGGCCTGTTCAACACAATTACGCAATAACTGCATTTTAGCAACTTCATTCAATTGGCTGAATTCATTGCTAATTTTTTGATCATCGTTATTTGTTTCAATATCAAAAACAGTCTTAACTGTCAAAACGTCTTGTTTCTCTTTGATAAACTGATCAAACGCAGTGCCAACATTTTCACCTAAATCTCCCTGAAGCAAATTCAGTTGTACTTCTCGACTGGTTTCAGTCGGCAATTTGGCCAATTCAAATAGGTTAGCAGATACTCGTTGCCAGGCCCGTGGCGTTGGATATAAATCATTTTCTCGTTCCTGTGGATGCAGCATTTCTGGTTCGCTCGCAATGTATTGTGTCACTAGTGGGTGGATCTGGACTTGCCCATTAATTTTTTGTTGCGCCCAGTTCAGCCAATCAGCAACGTTCACACGCATTACTAACCGAACAGTCCGATCTTTAATTGCATCATCACCAGCGGTAACCCCATAACTAGTATCCTCAAACCCTGCCATTGTGCTATCTGGATTTTCCGCAATCACGATATGCACCTGCTTTGGTAATACCAATGAATTAATCTCTCGTTGCAACACCAGATTCATTAATTCACTTTGAACGGCTTGCGTACCACGATTAAATTCGTCCAAAAACCAGATAATGGGCTGGTGCTCGTGTTGTTCTGCATACTCAATAATATTGACCAGCGTATGAGAATAACCAAACTGAACATCTGCCAATGAACCATAATTTTTGGTTTGAACAAATGATTCCTTTGTCAATGGCGGCACGGGAATGGCTAGGTCACCCTTCTCTGATAAGCTGACAACCGTAGTAAACAGTTTAGCACCCATATTAGCAGCAACTTGGCCAACCAAAGCTGATTTGCCAATTCCTGCTTCGCCAACAATATTGGGCACATTGCCGGCCCGAATAACAATCGGAACTGCAGTTAATAATGATTGATATGTAAGTGCCATCCAACTACCTCCTCATCTGTTTCACGTGAAACCAAAATACTACTTAATCATCTCTGTTTTAAAATCGCCACCGTCCATTAAATCATTAATAATAAGGTCAATTTCTTCCATTGGTGCGTAAATGCTAAAGACTGCTTCAATATTTGTGCCATTTTCACGCAGTGATTCAGTTACAACCTGTTGCCCTGCTGGCAAATATTTTTTTAAATATTCTGCTACATATTTTGTAACCGAGGCTACTGTATTAGGACTGGGATAAAAAATTTTGATCGTTTCCGTTATCATTATTAAACCTCCGCTGATGGTAATTGGTGTCTCAAAAAACAACTAGTTCGCGCTAAAATGCGGTATTATGTATTTGAGGTGATTCTTGATGCAGATTAAAATTGAACGAATTTATACTAAGCCTATCGACACAGACGGTTACCGTATCTTAGTGGACCGCTTGTGGCCGCGCGGAATTTCCAAAATCAACGCACAATTAGACCAATGGTGTAAAGAGATTGGCCCGTCAACTGAATTACGAAAGTGGTTCAACCACGAAGTCCCTAAATATCCTGAATTCAAACAGCGCTATCTTACCGAATTAAATCAGAACGTAACCTTGCCTTCTTTTTTGCAATTAGTTCAAGAACACTTAAAAACTGAAAATGTGATCTTATTATTTGGTGCTAAAGACGAAAAACATAATCAGGCAGTTGTACTGCAAGAATACATACAATCACAATCATAGATTGTTTCACGTGAAACTAAAGCTTACTATTCTCTACCAGTTGGCCGTGTTCCAGCTGCGGCCATCGATCTCACCTTGTAGTTGGTCGATTCGTTTGAATTGTTCAGTTAAAGTATCTTGCAGTGCTTGATAAAACGCCTGTTCCTTAAAATCTAAGCTATTTTCAATCAGTGTCATCACTTGTTGTTGCACCCATTTTTGTGTGTCCATTTAGTCATCCTCATCTTGTTTCATCATTTCAACTGTCATCGCTAAGTCTGCCAGTGTATCTTCATTCGACTGTAATACAGCCTGGATTTGCTGTAACGATTGTTGAGTGGCAGCTTTTTTTGTGGTATTAATTTTTCGCTTAAGTTGACTGTTGATCCATTCCTCCTGCCCAGCAAAATGGTCAAATTTACTATTAGCAGCGTACTGCTGGTAAGTCGCGTAGAGCCTCTGTTGTTCGATTTTGGTTAGATATGGAAACTGGTAAATTACGAGTGGCGAGAGGTATTTCATGTGTGTCTTATTAGCCAGGGCCTCGTATGGTCGTAAAATCTCAGCCATTGTGAACTGTTCAGCTGCGCCCGGTTGAAATGTTTTGCTCGCCGAACCAGTCGATACCACTAAACCCAATTCCTTGTGTGCCAACGAAAAGGATGAGCCTGTCGCAAATTTTGTTGTCAGCACTTTATCTTGCCACTGTTTCAGTAATGCCGGTGCGCTATACCAGTATAGTGGAAACTGAAAAATAATTCGATCCGCCTGACGCAACAACTGACGTTCCTGTACCACATCAATCAATTCAGTTAATGGATGCCAAGTAACATTTTCATATGTAGCAATACTTTGCTTTAACAATTGTTGAGTTGTTGACTCCGCCAACTTGGGATGGGCAACAATAACCAATGTCTTCATCTTAATTTGTCCCTCCAAAAATCAATTCAATCTGATTTTTTCTAGTGGCGAAGTTAAGCCCTAGAATGGTTTGCTTGAGGATCTTGCTATATTCATCCAGTACATCGTCGGGCAATGGTGTGTGCGCCGAAAATGCGTCAATGAGGTCATCAACTGAATAGACATCGCGAATATCAATAAAAATATTGATACTGCTGACAACATCACGCAACAAATCAGTTAACAATGCATCCGGCTTACCTTCCTCATCCGTGATCACAATTTGAGAATTGGCCACGTGGCGATGATCCACATTCATCATTTTAAGCATGGTAAACACATCAATCATTTGCTCACCCCTTTTTTCTTGATATTGCTAGTAATATACCACTGATCAGCCGATTTGCCGAATTCATTACTCACTAATAATCACCTGTCCCTGCCGCAATAGTTCGTCGGTGATATATTCGCTGGTGAATCGTTGGAGTGGCACCTCCAAATGACGGTCTTTAAACGCCAATGGTTCGACTTTAATGATGGCCACTAGCAGATTATTTTCGCTCAAAAATAATTGACCAACGTGGGTAAATTTACCCTTGGTATGTTTACCTGGGCGCCACGAATGTGGTTTAGCATTTCCCTGGTCATCTAGTTTAAACAGATAATTGCCAGAATTATCAGCTACAAACGGTAGACCGACAAAACGATGCACTTCATATTTGTTTTTCATTATTTAATCCCTAAAAAAATAGATTTGAATCCGAATCGATTCAAATCTATTATATCGTTTTAAAGGCTCGCAAACACGTCATTTAGTGCTTCCGTCATTGTTGGATGAGAATAAATCTGGTCTCGTAAGACGGTTGCCGGTACATGTTGTTGCATCGCTAATGCAATTAAGTTGATGGTTTCATACGCCTCTTCAGCATAAATTGTCATCCCCAAAATCTCCTTGGTGTCGTGGTCAATCACAGCCTTGTACATTCCACGTGGATTACCAATCACGTTGGCCTTAGGCACTCCAGCTGTCGCCATGGTCACAACTTGATAATTCAATCCCTGTGTTTGGGCTTGTTTTTCAGTTAATCCGATTGACGACAAGGCTGGATGCAAAAACGTCGTGCGCGGATAAATCGGCCGGTTAGCTAAAGTGCGCGTTTGGTCACCCAACAATTGGTTGTTCACAATTCGGAAATCATCGAGGGAAACATAGGTGAATTGCGGACCACCATTAACATCCCCCAGCGCCCAAATATTGGCCACGTTCGTTTTCAATTGATCATCGACTAAAATTTCACCGCGATCGCCAAGTTGAATTGTGGTCCTATCCAAATGCAAATCGTCAATATTAGCGCGACGACCAGTGGCAACCAATAAAGCATCAGCTATAATTGTTTGTTTGGTGCCGTCTTTTAAGTATGTCAGTGCCACTCCTTGATCCACATCTGCGACCTTAACTAGTTTTGCCCCAAACGTAAAATCAATTCCATCCGCCTGCATATCTGCTAATGCCATCTGTGCCACCTCGGGTTCATTTTGTGGCAGGATCCCGGCACCACTGCTTAAAACGTGTACTTGGCTACCAAATTGGGCATACATTGAAGCAAATTCCAGCCCAATTGGACCACTACCTAAAATAACCAACTTTTGATTTAACTGATGCTGGTCTAACATTTCACGTGAAGCAAAAACATGTTTACTAGCATGAATGCCTTCAATGGCTGGAATAATGGGTGTCGCACCTGTGTTAATAAAAATTCGATCTGCGGTTAATTGTTCTTTCCCTGAATCATCTGTCACTTGAATAGTTTGATCATCCAAAAATTCAGCATCAGCATTCAACACTGTGGCAGCGTCCAAATCAGCAACTTTATGATAATTTTTATTTCGTAATTTAGTCGTCAATTGATTTTTGATCCCAATTGCCTGGTCATATTTTACGCCTCGCTGCGCATTAATAATCATATTCTTAGTTGGCAGGCAGGCCACATTAATACACGTACCACCATACATTTGCTCGTCTTTTTCAATTAATAGCACTTCGTGACCATGTTGTGCCAGGCTACCAGCCAGTGTTTTACCGGCTTTACCGAAACCAATGATAATATTTTCAAAATGTTTCATTTTATAATTTGCTCCTTCTTGCCTATAATTGACTATGTCAGCTTCATTGTAATTGGATTAAGCTTAAAAATAAATTAGGTACTTTTTAGTTACCACCTGGAGGTTAACATGAAAGAAATTTATCTCGCAAATGATACGTCCTTTGGCTGTCCGGTCGAGGCCACCACCAGTTTGATCGGAAAAAAATGGGTGCCTTCCATTTTGATGATACTTAACCAAAAACCGCACCGCTTCGGTGAATTACAAACAGCACTAAGCGGATGCAGCAAAAAAGTGCTAAAACAACAATTGAATCTGCTAATCACCAACGGCCTCATCAGTAATTCAAAAGTTACAATTGCTAATATGGTTGAATCAACCTATCAATTAACTACTACCGGTGAATCATTAATGCCAATTGTTCTGGCGATGAAAACCTGGGGCAAGCAGCACTTAATTTGTCAGCGAAAATTGGCCTAAAATGGCAAAATAAAACCACTACTAAGAATAACCAGTAGGGCCTTTTGCGGTTTTTATAATTAATAGCTAAACAAAATAATGGCAACCTAACTTAAACGGTGGTCCCTTCTAAACTAATCAAAGCATTCGTCAAGCGGTAAAAATACCCCTCTTGCAGCGCCTTAGCCCAGCTTCCCTCATCAAATGGCTCTGAGCGAATAATCTGTGTTAGCATCGCTTCGATCAACTTGACATCCTGGGTCAACATTACCTGTCCCACCGTCATATGATTGGTTTTCAACTTAATATGTGCTTGTTTGAGTGTCTTTCGATAGCGAGGATCACAATATGAACTGTCCAAGAACTCCTGACTAAACTTCAACATCAGGGGATCATACTTTGGGTACCCCATTTGCAAGATCCCATCCTCGCGATCAGTTGCTGTCCAGGCAATTTCTTGGTTCCGCATATCTTTAAAATATTGTACGTAATCCTGTAAGTTCATTTGATCACCCCCATTTACCTACTATCATAAGTTATTTTCAGTCAAAAGTCATTCAAAGTCGTCCAAAAAATTGGTTTAATTTAGTAGAAAAAAATTAAGCAACACTAATTTACACGTTATTGTTACCACAAACGATTTTTGTCCCTGAATTCGTGCTATTATGATCGCATAAGAACCAATTACTAGAAACGAGGTGCTTGCATGTGTACTAGTTTGACGATCAAAACCCTTAATCACCACGAATTATTCGGTCGCACAATGGATTTTCCCACCAAGACACCGTGGCGGCTTACTTTTTTGCCACAGCACTATCCTTGGCAACCAATTACGGCAACAACCCAATTTAACTCTCATTTCGCTATTTTAGGCGGCATGCGGCACATCAATAGTCATTATTTGATTGGCGACGGTATTAACACCGCTGGATTATGCTGTGCGGAATTGTATTTTCCCGTTGAGGCAACATATCATGAACAATTGGTAGTTGGCAAGATCAATTTATCGCCTCAGGATTTCACCACCTGGCTACTGAGCGAAAATGGATCGGTCGCTGAAGTTGCCAGCAAATTAGAACAAATCGCATTGATTAAAACACAATGGTATGACCACGACGGTATTTATCCATTTCACTGGCTGATAACAGATAAAACTGGAACAACAGCCGTTATTGAACCCACTGGATTTAATTTGGCGTTACAAAATAATCCTGTTAACGTCTTGACTAATACACCACCATTGGCAAAGCATATTGCTAATCTAAATCGATTTTTAGGATTACCTGGAATGGAATTTAATTCAAGAACCGTTGCAGCAATTAAAAAGCACTCTGGGACCTTGCCGCAACGAAAAATTCCCACTGATCGATTCATTAAGGCAGCCCTTGCTCGGTGGCAAAATGTACCAGCCGATGTTCCTGCAGCCACAATCGACCTGTTCAATTTGTTAGATAGCGTTTCTATAAAAAAAGAAAACGACCGCCACGATTACACCCACTATGAAGGGATAATTGATGTCAACACGCGGACATATTGGTTTAAAGACCTCGCAACTGGTAAATTAACCATCACCACCCTGACCAACGCCACTGCAAACTATTCGACCGCACATACATTTGAAATGGAGGAATAGTCATGAAGCACTTAGTTACTGCTGAACAAATGAAACATTTTGATAGTTATACCATCAATACAATCAAAATTCCATCAATGGTCCTGATGGAACGGGCCTCGCTGGCTGTGCGTGATTTTATCTTATCCGGTAATTTTGATTTAACAAACGTTATCGTGGTCGCTGGCTATGGCAACAATGGTGGCGATGGTTTGTGCGTTGCGCGACTATTAAAAATTGCTGGCGCCACCGTTAGGGTCGTTTCTGTTGGTAATTCTGAGCATGAATCTACTGAACATGCAGCACAAAGAAAAATTTGCCAGTATTATCATATCGATCTTCAGACAGCCACAGAGGCGCTTGCAGATGCAACATTGATTGTTGACGCAATTTTTGGCATTGGCATCGATCGCCCTATCGCTGGACCACAAGAACAAATAATTAATGCCATCAATGCAGTTAACGCAAAAATCGTCGCTGTTGACGTACCTTCAGGAATCAACACGGATACCGGTGAAGTGATGAACGTGGCCGTCAAAGCCACGGCCACAGTTACCTTTGCTTTTAATAAAGTTGGTTTAACTGTTGCAGCTGGTCCAACATACGCCGGTCAAGTAGAGGTTGCTGCTGATATGGGTACTTATGCAGTGGACGATAATTAATAATATATTGAAATAATTGCAAAAAAACAGAGTGCCCTGAAATTCAAGGCACTCTGTTTTAGTTTTTAATTAATTTGTTTCATGAATTCTAGTTGCCGATGTTACTCGACTACTACGCCGTGCTGGTCGCCGTAATTGGTGAACCACTCGACGATGACTTGCTGCTAACTCTAGCTCATCACCACGAAGCATTTGCCACGTTGAGATAATCAAGAGAATACATACAAAGATCAGCGGGAATCCGGCAATTGCACTAATTGCTTGGACCGTCTTGAAGCCTCCCACGAAGACAATTCCGAATGAGAATAGCATGAAGACAAACACCCAAAACAAACGGTTTGCTTTACTTGGTTGTTGACCAGGTGCTAATTTCAAACTTGTAAATGACGAAACAATAAATGCAGAAGACGAAATCGTCGTTGCTAAGAAAATAAAACATGAAACACAGTAAATCACTAACATAATCATCTTAAATGGCAACGTCGAAATGACAGTTGCAATCACGGATGCTTGGCCTTGTGTATTTAGGATGTGAATTAAGTTAACAATCCCAGCCTTTTGCAAGTATAGTGAATAGCCACCTAAAATTGCATAGAAGCTCATGCAGCCTAACGCACCATAGCCTAGCATTCCCAAAATAACCTGACGAATTGTCCTACCACGAGAAATTCGGGCGATGAACAATCCCATTACTGGCATGTACGACAACCACCAACCCCAGTAGAAAATAGTTTCTTGTTGTGCCACACCAGCATGCCCGTTGGAAGCAGTCGTGGTACTCATTGAGATAAACTTAGAAACCATTAGCCCTAAACTATTACTTTCAGAGTTCAAAATATAAATTGTTGGTCCCACTAATAAAACGATGAGTAGGAAACCAATCGCAGTCCAGATATGTGCTGAACTTAATTTATCAATTCCACCCTTGATACCACGTAACATTGTAACTGTGAAAATGGCGAATAAAATTATAAACATTCCTAATTTCAATAAAATGCTGTCTGGGACACCAGTTATTTGATTAATAATTCGGGAAATAACTGGAATTTCCATTCCAACTGAAGATCCAATACCACCCATGATACCGAAGACCACCAGAAAGTCGATTACTTGACGTAACACAGCCTTATAATGTTCTGGTCCATGTAAAACGGTAATTGCAGCACTAATCCGCATCACGCGCACATTTTTAACGTACATCACATAGGCAATTGCAACCGCAGCGGCTGCAAACATCATCCATGCCATCGGGCCCCAATTAAACTGGCCTAACATATGGGCATTACTGTATGCTGCCTTTGAATATGGTTTAGCGCCAAAAATAGGATGCTGAACATATCTGAGTGGGTCGACCATGCTTAACATTAAAATGCTGGCATCAATTGCGGTCGCAAAGACCATGCTGCCCCATTGGAAGCCACTGTATTCAGGCTTGTCCTTGGCTTTACCTAACTTAATCTTACCAAAGCGGCTGAATGCCAAATACATAAAGAAGACAAAGTTAATGATGTAAATCCATAGATATGCCCAACCCATTTTGGTAGTAATTGTATCCATCAAACTGCTTAAGCCAGACTTCAAACTAGAACCACCAATTAGTAATGCGATTGAAACTAAGCCGAATAAAACTGCAGTTGGTACAAACATCTTTTTATCAATATTCTGATGATGTAAAATAATATTCCTCCTAATTATTTAGGAATGATTTACATGCGTAAATCTTCCATCTTCGGTGAGCTACCGAATCATCCAGATGAAAATCATCAGGGTGATAAATAGTGCCACCTCATTTTGTGGAAAAATTTATCTCCACAATTTTTTAACACTGGCAATTTATTTACCGTTTCTTAAAAAACGATACAAAAAAACGCCAACAGTAAATCTAGTAATCTCCACTAGAAATATCTGCACAGCGTGCGATCTTATACAAATACTAATGAATTCGCTCATTTGTTTGATTGAATTTTTTTACGGACGAATCACATCCCCATTTTTATCCAAATGGTGGATAATGCGCGCCGGGTTGCCGGCAATCACAACATCATCGCCAAATGATTTGGTGACAACTGAACCAGCACCAACCACCATCCGACTGCCAAGCGTCACACCTGGTAAAATCGTGACATGACCACCCATCCAGACACTATCACCAACTGTAATCGGTGCACCCATCTCAATATCAGCATCTCGCTTTTGCGCAGACAAAGGATGAATTGGTGTGTAAAAGCCAACGTCCGGGCCAATATAACAGTGCTCACCAATCGTGATTGGACAAGTATCTAATAAGGTTAAATTGTAGTTAGCGTAAAAATGATCGCCAATATGGACATTAAAACCGTAATCAAACTCCAACCCACCTTCAACAAAAAAGTGAGAACCAGTATCAGCAAATAATTGTTGCACCTGCTGATTACGCTGATCGTTATTGTCAAGCTGGTTGATTTTAATTAATTCATGACGAATTTTAGTTCGTCGTGCAACTAATTCAGCATCAAACTGCTGATACGGTTGTCCAGCTGTCATTTTCTCTCGTTCAGTTAACATGATATTAATAGGGTACCACTTATCCGCCCATTTGTTAAAAATCATCGGCCCATGTAATCGTTTTCTCTAAATTACAAAATCGAAATTAGCCGTATAACCATACCGAATAGCGAGACATTGAAATTTATTTAATTTTTTTGGTATACACGCCCGTTTGTGGGCTTTTTTGACACTTTTATGAAACTGAAACGATTAAAAAATAACGTTCATTTTGTTTTTAAAAATAAATTTCTGTGATAAGCAATTTGATTAGACACCGGCGATTTTATAATTAAATTGTATACCCAGGATTCAATACTCATTCTCTTTTATCTTATTAAACCGTGTTCGCTCGGCCAAATACCTAAGGCTAAGACAACAGCGACCATCAATAAACTCAAAATTCGAGTTCATCAATGGTTACTCTTCCATTTTTTTGTTGAGACGTGTTCGCTCGGCCAAATACCTAGGGCTAAGACAACAGCGACCATCAATAAACTCAAAATTCGAGTTCATCAATGGTCGCTGTTGTCTTAGCCTACGGTATCTTAACGGCCTCGCTCACACTAGTGTGTCTACTTTATGATTCATCTTAATCTCATAATGCCGCAATACCCGGGAAATGGCGAACGTCAAAATGAAATATAATACCATCGTGATGGCGATTGGAATGACACCACGATAGGTATCTGCTTGGACAATTTTTAGTTGATAGATCATATCCGAAACCCCAATAATTGATACGATTGATGTTTCCTTAATTAGGGAGACAAATTCGTTCCCTAAAGCTGGCCAGATGTTGCGGATTGCTTGTGGTAATACCACACTGTACATCGTATCGTGTGCACTCATACCGAGACTCCGCGCAGCCTCTTTTTGTCCGGTACTAACTGAAATAATCCCACCACGAATCACTTCACATACATAGGCGCCACTATTTAACGAAACGGCAATAATACCTGACATTAACGCCGGAATATTAACCAGCACGCCTAACCCAAAGTAAACAAACAATATTTGGACCATTAATGGCGTCCCGCGAACAAACTCAACATAAGCTGTTGCCAACCATTTCAATACTTTAACTTTCGATAACCGCATGAAGGCCAGCAAAATACCGAGCAGAAAACCAATAATGACAGAAACAAAACTAATGCCGACCGTATATTTAACTCCCAGAGCAAAGTACTTCCAATAGTGCCACATTGAGTTATTAACTGTATTGACCTTCATATAAGAGCCAGCTGTTTTCAGATATTTATTTTCAATCCAGTTATGTTTTTTGATTTTTGCTAATGATTGATTAACGGCATTTTTAAGCGTTGTTGAGCCCTTACGAAATGCAATTGCATTACCCATTTCAACTGAAGATGTTTTGAAATGACCGTTAATAGCCACTAACTGAGAATCATTTTGGGCATATGCTTCCGCTGAAGCTTGGTCCTTTGCCACTCCATCAACTTTGTGCGTTTTCAGCGCCATAATCAGGTCCGTGGCATTATCCATTCCTTTAACTTTGACGTTGCTAATTTGCTTTTTCGCCTGGGTATACTGCAACGTACCAGTTTCTGCGCCAATCGTTTTGCCGCTAAATGAATTTTTGTTTTTATACACACCTTGATCACTTTTATTAATTAAAATATCTTGACCGGCAGTATAGTAAATTGACGAAAAATCAACACTCTTTTTACGTGCTGCTGTGGGGCTCATGCCCGATAGCACCATGTCAACTTTACCTGTTTCCAACCCAACTAATAAAGAATCAAAGCTCATTTTTTTGATCACTAATTTGACGCCCAAATCTTTAGCAATTTGCTTTCCAATCTCAACATCCATTCCCACAATTTCTTCGTGGCCATGCCGGTTAACCTGAAACTCGTATGGTGGATAATTAGGACTCATGCCGACCACCAACGTTTTCTTAGCTTGAATTTTAGCCAGTGAGTCGTCTGTTGTGGCAGCGTGTGCCGTCAGACTCCCTAATCCGCCAACCACACTGACCAGCAAAACCAGTGCAATCAAAAACTGGTAAACTCGTTTCATTTTCCAATCCCCCTTAAATAATTCCAATGTTTATAGCATACTCGCGTACGGTTTTTTATACAATATAATTTAGTGGGTTGGATAAAAATAATGTTAGTGGGAAATGTGTTGATTAATTTTTTCCTTCTCCTTTTTTTATTGATGAAACGTGTTCGCTCGGCCAGATACCTAGGACTAAGACAACAGCGACCATTAATAAACTCGAAAACCGAGTTTATTGATGGTCGTTCTTTTCCTTTTTTATTGATGAAACGTGTTCGCTCGGCCAGATACCTAGGGCTAAGACAATAGCGACCATCAATAAACTCAAAAACCGAGTTTATTGATGGTCGTTCTTTTCCTTTTTTATTGGTGAAACGTGTTCGCTCGGCCAAATACCTAGGGCTAAGTCAACAGCGACCATTAATAAACCCAAAAACCGAGTTTATTAATGGTCGCTGTTGACTTAGCCTACGGTATCTTAACGGCCTCGCTCACACTCTATACGATTGTATCAACCTTCTTATTCATTTTAATCTCGTAATGGCGCAAGATCTTTGAAATTACAAATGTCAAAATGAAGTATAGTACCATCGTAATGATGATAGGAATCACACCGCGATAGGTATCTGCTTGGACAATTTTTAATTGATAAATCATATCCGAAACTCCAATAATCGACACAATTGAAGTTTCCTTGATTAGGGATACAAACTCGTTCCCTAATGCTGGCCAAATATTGCGAATTGCTTGTGGTAGTACCACACTGTACATCGTGTCGTGGGCGTTCATTCCCAAACTACGAGCGGCTTCTTTTTGACCCGTGCTGACTGAAATAATTCCACCACGAATCACCTCACAGACGTATGCACCACTATTCAGCGATACTGCAATGATACCAGAAATCAGTGCTGGAATATTGACGATGACGCCTAAACCAAAGTAAACGAACAATATTTGGACCATCAGTGGCGTACCACGGACGAATTCCACGTAGGCAGTGGCTAACCAGCGTAATGGCTTTAGCTTTGCCAAACGCATGAAAGCTAATAAAATACCTAGGACAAAACCAGCAACCACCGAAACTGCACTGATCCCGATTGTATATTCAACCCCTAAGGCGAAGTATTTCCAATAATGCCACATCGATGTATTAGCTGTATTGACCGTCATATATGAACCGGCCTTTTTTAGGTACTGTTTTTCTACCAAATTTTGCGATTTAATCGTGTCGATTGACTTGTTAACCTGTGTCTTCAAAGCAGTTGATCCCTTGGCTAGCGCGACCACATCACTAGTTTCTGATGAACCCAACTTAAAATGACCATTTTTAGCCACGATGCTAGAATCATTTTTGGCATACGCCTCCGCAGTTGGTTGATCTAATACGACCCCATCAACTTTGTGCGTTTTCAATGCAATTACCAAATCAGATACAGTTTCAATGCCCTTAACTTTCGCATTTTTAACTTGTTGTTTAGCTAGGTTAAATGGTAGTGAACCAGTCTGGGCCCCCAACGTTTTACCACTAAACGAAGTCCGGTCCTTGTAGACACCCTTATCAGCCTTATTAACTAAAATATACTGACCTGCTTTGTAGTAGGCTTTTGAAAAATCAACGCTTTTAGCCCGCTTAGCCGTCGGGTTGACCCCAGATATAACCATGTCGACCTTGCCTGATTGGAGGGCCACTAGCAACGAATCAAATGACATTTTCTTGACGACCAACTTTACGCCCATATCCTTAGCAATTTTGCGCGCAATTTCGATGTCCATCCCGACAACTTTACCCTTTGACATAAATTCATATGGTGGGTAATCAGGACTTGTGCCCAAGACAATTTGTCCCTTTTGCTTAATCTTGGTTAATGAATCATCCTGTCCCGTTACGCTGCTAGTCGTCGAACTGGACGAGTTAGCTGAGCTTGATTCGTCAGTGTTTGCTGCATTCACAGAGCTAACAAATGTTGGTAAAACTAACATCATACTGGCCAGCGCAATTACTAGCCCCTTACATATTTTCTTGATCATTTTTACTGCCTCCACTTTAAATTCACCGTGATCTAGTATACTCAATTATGTTTATTTATGCTACATAGTCTGAGTAAATGAATGACTTTTTATTTGGAACAGCAAAAAAGCGACGAAAACATTATTCGTCGCT
>NZ_AWTT01000009.1 GCF_000876205.1 Paucilactobacillus wasatchensis
AGTAAAGAGCACTGTTCCCACTGGTAATATATGAGCTGAACTTTTTTGTAAACCAAGTCCAGTGATCTTTTTTTGACTTTCATCGATATAAATCTGGTTACCGATTTCAACGGGTGAGTACCAATCAATATCACCGTTCCAGTATTCAGAAACATTAGTGCTTGGAGTTCCACCACCGATAATATCTGCGACTTCTCCCAACTTACGCTGTTCCCAAGCGTCAGTAAATCCAGGAAATCTTAATTCTGGGAATTTTTTCCCATTTTTTGGAAATAATTTAATCATGTATGATTTTTTTAAGTTTTTAGTTTTTCACCTTCACGTTGATTGGCAGCGATAAGGTTGTCAATATATTTTATAATCTTCCCAATAAATGACTGCTCTTCAACATTAGGAATATGAAAAAATGTATTAGATACTATTTGCCAATCAGATCTTGGCATCTTGCTGCCAATAGATAAGTTTGAAATTTCACAGTATTTAGGAGATTGAATTAAATAATATATAAAAGATCCATCATTGTTTTGGGGATCAAAAACCCAAAAATCACCGACAGCAATTCCTGTAAAATTGGGATGAAGCCAATTTTTTAAATATGGTCGTAGTTTCCCAAACAATATATCACCTGAAATGAACATAATTCCTGATTTATGACTACTTTTACGGTATATATTCTTATTAAGTGTACCTACTCCGGAGTTTATATCTTCAAATTCTACCGTGGGCAGACTATTGCTTTTGGATGTTTTTGATCTTCGTGAAACGACTTCATTCAACTTACGCTGTTCCCAAGGGTCAGTGAATCCCGGAAATCTTAATTTAGGATATTTCCTACTTTTATCGCCCATTAGGATCACCTTCAACTAACTGAGCTGCAAGCTCCATGAATTCGTCTTCAATTTTTTTCTTTTCAGCTTGTATATCTGCCAGTGTTTCGTCATACCGATCAGCAAGATTTTTCAAATCATTCAATTCAGCATCAATTTTATTAGAAAGTAAATTAATAATGTCATCTCTAAATGAATCGAACCACTTGATTCGAAGCATATCTGTAATTTGTTGCTCAGATAAATTTTCATAAATTGAAAATGTCTTCTTGTCCAAAGAGTCAGTTAGTTCGCTTAATTTTTTGTTTTCAATTTTCCTCTCTTTTTCCTTATCGGCATAGGAATTTAGCCATTCAATTGCATCAGCATCGGCAGTTTTATCAAGATCCTTAACTTTAACCTGATCTTTTTTCGATAAAAGTTCTCCTTCGCTGAATATCAATCCATCAAAATCGTCATTTGACTTACCATCTTCGATTAACTGCTCCATCTCACTCTGCGCATTCTCAACGCTATTTTGTACCTCTTGCAAATGAGACAAATCATCAGCGAATAAATGCTGTTGAACAAGTTTTTTAGAGAGTAAACTCCCTTCCTGTCCATCTTCAACTTGGATCGACTGATTGTTCTTTTTCTTTGTTTTATACAGCTGTTTTAAAGCACGTCCTGCTGTAATTAAGCCATATTTCTGAATTAACTCGATATCAATTGTTAAATTATCGTTCCAAAGATTAGCAATAACTTGATAAGAAGAATATGGATCTACAATTCCATCAATCGATAACTGTTGTTTTGCTTCATCAGCCATTTCAGTCTTTAGATCTTCAATGTTTTTCGCAGCATCAACCTGTGCTAATTTGTTAAACCATCTTTCTTCAAAACTACTAATAGCAGCTGTATATGTCTTTTTTTCTGCTTCTAATTTTGTCGATTTAAATATTCTGTTTCTTAGCTCATCATTATCAACAGCCTGTTTTACATAACCTGGCCGAATTTCGTTAAACGAATTATTTAATTCTTCACCACATAACTTGTTTAACACTGTTAAATTATCAATCGCATACTTAGGAATGCCACCCTTGAGATGACCTTCAACATCCTGTACTTCCTCATGTTCAATTTTTTCAACGTAACGAGGAATATTGAGATTGAATTCATTTTCTTCAATCTCCTTCAAGGTAGCCAAATGACTAAACCCCGGTACTTCTTTGCGCTCACTAACCGTGTCAACTATCTTTGCAATATCTCGCTCACGAAGTCTGTTTTGCTTACCATCATTAACAAACCCGTCTGATGCATCAATTATTAATACATCTTTTTCACCGTTTAATACACGATTCTTTTTTAGAATAATGACAACTACTGGAATACCTGTATTCGTAAATAAGCTAGATGGCATTCCAATAATTGCGTGAATTTGATTCTTTTTTAACAAATTTTTACGAATAGTTTCTTCATCCCCACCACGGAATAAAACACCGTGAGGTAAAACAATGGCCATTGCACCATTCTGATCTAAATGGTATAAACCATGCAGTAAAAATGCAAAGTCTGCTTTTGTTTTTGGTGCTAAGGCTTCATAATCTTGAAAGCGTGGGTCAGTTAGAGAAGCCTCTGAGTATGCACTATCAGTTCCCTGACTCCAGTTATACGAATATGGTGGATTCATAACGACAGCGTCAAATTGTCTACTTTGTTGAGGATTATTTGGATCCTCTGGCCAATCATCCCGTAATGTATCACCATTGTTGATAGTCATGTGGTCTGGTTGAACCCCATGCAGTAATAAATTCATTCTAGTAAGGTTATACGTAGCGGTGTTGTATTCTTGACCAAAATACTGAAGGATTTTCTTATCTGCATTGGTTAAATGCCTTGCTAATGTTAGGAGTAACGAGCCAGATCCAACTGCTGGATCGTATATACTACGAATATTATTAGTTGAGTTAGTAATTACCTGAGCCATTACTTCGGAAACTTGTCGTGGCGTGTAAAACTCACCAGCTTTTTTACCTGATTCCATTCCAAACTGCCCAACTAAATACTCATAAGCATCCCCGAGAACATCACTCTTCTGCAGTTCCGTCATATCTAAATCTGCAAATAATTTAATTAGTGAACGCAGATTTTTATTTCGTTTATTTAAATCACTACCCAGGTCCGGGCTATTAACATCGAGCGAACTAAATAGACCATCAAAGTCGTGCCGATTGATGGATTGCTGAACGTTACGTTGGAAATTACTAATTGCGTTTTCGATGCTAGCGACTTCAAACGTATTGTTAGCAATATTTTTCAGCCAAGTTTGGTATAAATCATTAGGCTGTACATAGTAACCTAAATCTTCAATTAAGGCTTTATATACTTCCTTCATAACTTCTGTATCTGACGCATATCCTATATATGTTTCATATACGTTCTCATCAATTTCAGCCGTTTCCGAAAATGCTTGTAACGTTTTATCACTGAGAAATTTATAGAACATGATACCTAGCATGTAGTCCTTATATTTTGCCGCCTCCATTGAACCACGTAGCTGTTCGGCTCCATTCCATAGCCGCGTATATAACTCTTGATTAGATTGAATTGCCATCGTGTTTTCTCCTCTGCATTTCATGCATTATAAAAAAGCTTTTATTAATTAAATATCTATATTTTTACGTACATAACACAATTACCATTTTATACTGACTCTGTACCCCAGCGAAAGGGTATTCAAGAGATTAGTAGCTTATTTAAAATTGTAAAGTCAAACTTTGACTCAATTAATCTTCCCAATTCATTTGTGTCAATGTAAATGGTACAATCAAACTAATAAATTACTACTTGGGAGATCTACTTATGAAACATATGGGGAAACAGACGAAACTGCCGCTAGTTTGGAAAGTCATTGGTACGGTTTTGGTGATTTTTATTATTGGATTTGGTGGATATCATCTTTTTTATCAAACTGATGATGCACAACCACAGACGACTACGAAACAAACTACAACCAATAAAAAATCAATTTGGAATACTGATAAAAACGCTCGTTTGGCTGATTTTATGGATGATTGGCAAACTGATATGGGACAAACTTACCAAAGTGGAACCTCTAAAAATCAACTTGATTATTTCGATCTAACCTTGCCAACGGATCTAAAGAACATTGAAGCAACCATTAACGACGATGTAACAACTTTAGCTTGGTACCAAAATAAATCAAAAACTGCAAACTATCAGGTTGTCGCCATATATGGTAATACCAGTAATTCCAATAATAGGATATTATATTTATTTACGATTCATAATAAAAAACCAGTTGTACTGGTGACTGAACAAACTAATGCCACTAGCAAACTCAATTTTTCAGTTACTAGTAATACAGCATTAAAAGCTGGCTTTTCAAAAATTGTATCGGGTAAGAAGGCTAAGTATTCCTCTCAAACTAAAGAATCAAGTTCAGCCACAATCAGTAATAACGATAGCGCTTCTTCCTCTGGTTCTAGTTCTAGTTCAACCAATAGTTCTAGTTCAACTAACAAAATAAACAGCAAAGAAGATGCCTATAATTATTTAAAGGCACAAAATTATGATGCTGATGGCGACACGCTAATCTGGACGTATGATCATACTGGCAGTGATGAATTTGGCACATTCTATTTTTTTACTGGAATCCATCAGTCAACTGTTGACTACAACAATGAACACGGTACGGATCTAACCGACCATGCGGATACGATGGTGTATCAAAGTGGCAAGATCAGAGATCCATATGGTGGCGAGTTTGAATAATGCTTATTAATTAAAACAGGACCGACAATTTGATTGCCGATCCTGTTTTTTATCAAAGCTTGAATTGTCCACAAATCTAAACTATTTTGCTATCACATGTACGCCTTCTCATTGTATTTTCATTACCTTCAGCAACCTAGTTACTGTGGTCTCAATAGGCTTAGTAGTCTAACAAAATCATGTTGAAATTAAGTAAATGGGTCACACTTTACGCAGGTCTCATGTGGGGTGTGATCACACACTACAAATTTTGAGAAAAATTTGTCGGCTTCAATGATATTGGAGTTATCTGCGGCAGCAATTAACCTTGTCATTGCCTACTGAATAACAAAAAAAGACCGACAATTAAATTTTGCCGGTCCCTCTCTTAAATCGCATCAGTAGTTTTCACCGTTATTCACGGATGCTGATGCCTTAAGATGTTCTCCATAACTCAAAGCATCACCCCCTTTTTTGTTTGGGTTCAATTTAACACCAAATTTTGATTGGGTCAATTAATATGAGCTTTTTTCATCGGTTTTTATTTTTGTCGATTAGACTTGCTTCGAGCGCCAGATCCTTCCGGTTAATTCAAAATATGCCACGACCCACACAACCCATGAGTCATGGCATATTTTAAGTTAATCATCAGTACCTTTCAGGCTCTTTTCGTACTCTGATTCTATGCTCGAACTCCGCCATCAACCGTAAACTCAGCACCATTGGCATACTTCGATTCGTCACTCCCTAAGTAGACACAAATTTCACCGATATCTGCTGGTTCACCCATATGACCTACTGGGATTGTTGAAATAATTGCATCGCGCGCTGCTTCTGGCACGATGGCCGTGTCAATCCAGCCTGGATGCACTGAATTTACTCGGATATTAATCTTACGTTGGGCCAATGATAATGCTACCGCATGAGTGAACATTCTAGTGCCACCCTTACTTGCTGAATAGTCTGGTGCCATCGGCAATCCAACTAATCCAGCGACAGATGAAACATTGATAATTGAACCATTACCATCATTCGTTTCCTTCATCGCATTAATAGCTGCCTTAACACCTAAAAAGTTACCTGTTAAGTTAATGTTCATCGTCTTATTCCAGCTATCCAAACTCATTGATTCAATTGGTTCACCACCGCCACCAATACCGGCGTTATTAACCAAAACATCTAACTTACCAAATTTGGCAATTGTTTCTTTGATGACCTTATTCCAGTCAGCTTCTACGCCAACATCTTGTTGGACAAATAATGCTTTGTCATCCCCGAATTTTTCAACTGCCTTTTTACCACCATCAACGTTGTGGTTAGCTGTGATAACTACTTTTGCGCCTTCACGAACATAGCATTCTGCTACGCCTAAACCAATACCAGCTACTCCACCTGTGATGATTGCTACTTTACCCTTTAGTCTGTCTGACATTTTGAATTACTCTCCTTTTGTTTGAACTAGTTATATTGTGCCATAGTTCACTATTGGTTGGCTAATGATTTCCTTTTTTTATTAGTCTTTTTTCTTTTATTGATTAGATCGGCTCCGTGAGCCAGGTGTTTCCGGTTAACCCCAAAAATGCCATGACCCACGGAGTTCAGTGAATAATGACATTTTTTATGTTAATCCTCGACACCTTTCAGGCTCTCTGCGCACTCTTTCTTATTCAAACATCTTCTTAGTCGCCTTTGCTAGCACTACCGGATCCTTATCAAATCTTGGGTTTTTAACCAGTTTATCCATTGGTACACCCGCAAAGTGGAATGCGGCGATCTCGCCCGAACGGGTTGCGCTTTGTTCCGTGAAGACCATTTGGTATGGTTGTTCCACAAACTCACCTGTGAACGCTAAGTTAGTCGAATGAGTTGGAATTACCTCTGGGCGGTCGGCCTTAGCGCGGTTATTGAATAGTGCCGATGCATATGGCATATAGACCGGGATATTATTGATCACGCTGTCAAAGATTTCTTTGGCCTTATCTTGAATATTAGTCGGTCCCGGATCGACCTTGGCTAACTGACCAATCAATTCTTGCAGCATTTCTTTCCCTGTCATCTTGATATACTGCTTATTGACGAATTCACCCGTGCGGCGTGGATAGAGGAAGTAGCCCCAGATAACCGATTCGTTTGGCTTTTGCGTCGTAAAGTGAGGCTGGTGGTGCACCACAATCGACATATTAACATCTTCTTGATTCAACGGTGTAATTGGCGTCGTTGAAATAAACGAATTTAGTGCGTTACCTGGCACCTGCGTGGTAATTCTGGTAATTTCATTTAGTAACAAGTGATCCTTAGTTGTTAGTGTGAAACTAACCCACTCACTAGCATCCCTGTCTTCAAAGAACTTGTCTGGATTACCCAAATTATAGAAGCGTTCCGTTGCTTTCTTCCATAGTCCAGCAGCGGCACCATAATCCATATTCTCTGGTGCCGGTGTGTTGTAATCACCCATGGTAGCTGAATCCGTGATCGAGCCATTGGTGAAGAAGACAGCCGTATCATCAGCAACAGGAACTTCCTGTGTTTCGCCAGTCTCCGTATTCTCCATCGTCAAAGCAGTCACTGTAATTTCATCTTGCATCGTTGTCTCTTTAAACGTCCAGTCATTAACCCGACGATTCAAAACAATTTTGACGCCTTGATCCTTTAAATAGTTAATCAATGGCAACATGATACTCTCATACTGATTATAACGAGTACGGTTAACCCCGACCAAATGCTCGATTTGTGTAAATTCGTAAATCATTTGGTGCATGTACCGGCGTAATTCCTGCACTGAACTCCTCGTTCTGAACGCGAACGTTGTTTCCCACATATACCAGAAATTAGTTTGGAAAATGTGTGGGGAATTTTTAAAGTATTGCGCAATGGTAATGTTGTCTAATTTTTCTTCCTGTGAATCAGGCATTAGCACTAAGCGGCTCAGTAACACCCGATCTTTATTGTTCAGTTTTAAATGCCCACCATTAATAATACCTTGGCCACCTTTTAATAGTCGGGCCTTATCAAACGTGCGGTGCTTGGCATCAAAATCAAGTGTATCCTCTGCGGCTGTCATTCCTGGTTCCGTCGCAGATGGCACCCGACTAAGTAAATCCATTAAATCAACATATGTCCGATAGTTCAACATTCGGCCACCACGAGCAACGTAGCCCTTGGTGTTTTCAATCGGATGATTTTTGTTCCAATATTCATCAGTCACGTCATCTGTCGGTGCACCATCATTTGAGCCATGATCATCCAACGAGTAGAACGTAATTGCGTCACCATTCCAATGTCCCTCTTGAATCAAATAAACAGCTGCTGCCATATTCGACAGCCCTGCGCCGATCATAATTGCTTTTGTCTTTGTCATTCTGGGCACCTCCAAATATTTTTGTTACCGATTTCATTTTAAATTATAGTTCTTGTGGCAACATTTGTCCATTAAAACGATTACCTGGGGCAACTTTTTTAATCGTTGATATATCAGGGATAATTTAGGCAGAATTAATTTAGGGTCTCAACTGATACCATCATTTACTAGATTTATTTAACCGCCGCTGAGCAACAATGGCAGCTCCAATCATCCCAGCCCGATCTCCCAATTTAGCAGTTTCAATCTGGCAGGCAGCCACTGCGATTTTTAATCCGTGTTGATGAATTGACCGTTTCATTGGAACTAGCAATCGTTCGCCAGCATTGGCCACGCCACCACCAATTATTAATATTGCGGGATTATAAAGATTAATTGCGTTTGCCAACCCATAACCGAGCAGCTCACCAGTTTCTTGCCAGACAGCATGCGCCATTTGATCATGCTGATCGTCAGCTTCAGACAACATTTTGGCGGTAATTTGTGCTGGTTGATTATTAGTCCACTCAGCGACAATACTAGTGAATCCAGCAGCTAATTTTTCCTGTGCTGTTTTAACAATACCGCGGCCAGAAACATACCGGCCAAGGCAACCACTACTACCACATGCGCACGGACGACCGTGGCGATACATATTCATATGTCCAATTTCACCAGCACTGGTAGTTGCGCCATATAAAACGTGACCATCCACCACGATGCCTGAACCCATACCAGTGCCCAGCGTCACCATTAGTAAATTGGTTTGATCGATACCAACACCACGCTGCCACTCACCATACAAGTTAACTCGAACATCATTATCAATAAAAACCGGGACGTGGAACTGTTCTTCAAAAATATGTTTAATTGGAACATCCGCCCAATTAGCGAAATTGGGTGAAAATTTGGAGATACCAGCTGCAATATCTAACAATCCGGGCACTCCAATTCCGATCGCCTGGAGCATTGATTGCCGCACTTGGTTGCGAATCAATAGTTCTTGAATCGCATTGGTCAAGTTGCTAACCACCGTGATTGAATTAGTTTCAGATTGCGTCGGACGCCAGAGTTCATCAACGCTGTTAAGTTGGTCATCAAATAGACCGACTTTGATGTTTGTGCCTCCTAAATCAATTCCTAAATACATTAACTCATCCCCACGTCATTTATCTGCTTTGATTATAGTCCTATCCTGTTGTGGAAGCCAAAGTTTCACGTGAAACTATTTAATACTATGTAGTATAAAATTGATCGAATTATTTGAAGAAAAAAACCGTGATAGTGTTTAAACTATCACAGTCTTGTTACATATATTATCGTTTAATTGCTCGCAAATACCAACCAGCCGCAGTCAGCAATATTAATCCACTGACAGCAAAAATCCACACTAGAGGCACGACATCTGCTAATGGGCCCATTCCTAATGTGCCAATTAACAGCATTAAACTACCAATCATTTGGTACGCTGAAAACGTTCGCCCCATAAATTCTGGCGCAGCCGTTGTTTGAATAATCACAGCTTGCGTAGTCATTATATACGAGAATGACCAACCCGCCAAAAACATAGTAAGCAAATACAACCACATTGTCGGCATAAATCCCATGGTGATCATGGCGATTGAAAATCCACCCACCGCCATGCCCAGCACGCGTTCGTTGTCTTTAAATTCTTTTTTCTTAGCTACTAGTAGACCACTAATAATGGAGCCTCCGCCCCACATAATTTCTTGCAACGTCAGGTTAGTAACATTAGCCCCAAATTGCCGCTGAATGAGAAGTAAGCTCAGCACTGAAGCTGGCGTCATTAATAAATACGAGAAAGCGTTAATCGTAAAAAGGCGCCGCAACTTCAAGTTACTAAATAGATATTTCAATCCTGCCAACAACGCTTGCTCGTTTTGCTTAATCGATTCATTATTATGACTAACCTGCACCGGATTAAGCGTAATTTTGATCATACATAACAATTCAATTGCCGCCATGAATACATCGATCATTAGTGCCCAATACAAGTTAAAATTAGCCAGAATTAAGCCCCCAACTACTGGTGAAATAATTGTGGACAGTGACATCAAGGTTTGATTAATTCCATTGATACGTGTTAACTCATATTATGGCACTAATTGTGGGTATGCTGAGCTGACAGCCGGCTGTTGAATTCCCTGCCCAATTGACCGTAACGCTGCAAATAAAATTAGAAGCCACAGCGAACGAATACCTTGGCTCCAAAATAGTGCAAGTACAAGCGTCAATAATGCAATTGCGCCGTCTGAACCCATAATCAGCCATTTACGCGAAAATCGATCCGCCCACGCTCCACCAACTAAGGTGATTAAAATTTGTGGTAACAATGTACTCACGGTTGCCAATGCCAACCATAATCCTGAATTAGTTGTTAAACTGATGTACCAAGTGATTGCATAGCCAGTCACCAGAGTACCAAATAACGAAATATTTTGACTTGCTAAAAATAAATAACCTTGTTTTTGCCAGTGTTGTTGCATACGTAAAAACTCCTTTTTTATATCAGCGGAACTCACTGGCTCCGCTGAAAAACTATTTTTGAGAGTGTTTTGCGTATTTCACTACAAATATTTTCGACATCTTAAATCTCCTTTGCACGGTTTATTACCCAACACAATACATAAATTGGTTTAGCGGGTCAAGCACAAAGGCACCCAGCGATAAATTTTGCTCAACTGAGACTTTTTACTTGACCTCAAGTTAACTTGAGGTAATATAGTTAAATGAATGTTGCAAAGGAGTTTCATAATGAAAATTAACGAAGTTGCCAAATTAACAAAATTACCCATTTCAACTCTACGTTACTATGACGATCTGGGTCTGACTTGTCATGTCACTCGAGATGGTCGTGGTCAAAGAAATTTTACAACCCAGGCGGTCCAATGGTTGAAAAAGATGACCTGTCTACGTGAAAGTGGCATGTCACTGAAGTTAATTCAGCAGTATGCCAAATTAACTGATACTGATTCCAGCAGCACCATGCAACGAACTAAGTTACTAATGCAGCAACGGCAGCAAATTGAATCTCAAATGGCTGAGCTTCAACATTCGTTAACTATCATTGATCAAGAACTACAGCAACCCACATTTGTCACCAACCAACAGGAGGAATAACCAATGGCTAAGAAGTCAAAAATTGAAAAAGCAAAAAGAATCGATGCAACCATTCAGCGCTACGCTGCTGTACGTGCTGAAATGATTCGTAATCATGATTATGAAGGACTCAGCAAATTGCCACGTGACGCTTCACCAACGCGCCATCGTAATCGCGACACATTGGATGGCCGCTCGCGCGGATATTTACGTCAATTTGGCATGTCACGAATTAACTTCCGTAATTATGCCCATGCAGGGCAGATTCCGGGCGTTCGTAAAGCTAGTTGGTAATCTACCAAGTTAATTAAAAAGACGAGTTTGAAGAATGTGTTATTCTTCGAACTCGTCTTTTTCGGCGGATTACGATCTATTTTTATCGTAAAACCATGTTCGTGTCACCAGATGTTTCAGTCTCGGCGGTACATTTATTTTGTCCTCCGACATCTTAGCGGATTGATTCACACTCTGTGTTGAGATGTGTTTCGCACAGTAATCGCCTAAATATATTGTACCAACGTCATCAAAATCGGGACCACAATCACGAACAAAACCGTGCTAGTTGTGACCACATTGGTGGCGTACTCAACATCCCCGTGTGATTGGCCAGCTAAAATTGGTAGAACCGCCAATCCTGGTGCTGCTGATTGGATGATTAAGGTACTTGATTCTAGTGATGGCATTGTATTACCAATGTGACCACTAATTAAAATTACCATAATCATCACTGCTGGTGCGATAATGAAACGACCGAGCAACGCCCAGATTGTATCGCCGTCAAAGTGAATTGACTTCAACCCAGCATCAGATAACACAATTCCAATATAAATCAACGACATTGGCGTCACAATTCCACCAACCATGCTCAACGTTGTGTCAATCCATCCTGGAATTGGAATTGCCAACAATAAGAACACTAACGCAACCAAAAAGCCTAACAAGGGTGCCGGCAATAGTTTGCGCCAGTTAAATGATTGGTCACCGCCCTTTTGCTTAGTTGGATCATCATTGGAAATGAAGAACACACCAATTGCCCATGTTGAAACTGTGTTCATTACATAGTAAATCAGGAAATATGGCATGCTCTTAACACCAAACAACGCTGTGTTTAATGGCAAGCCAATGAAAATAGTGTTGGCATTAACAAACATGTTGATAAACGTACCACGGCGGCCGGGACGAACATGCAATACTTTGCTGAGCGTCCAAGCAATTAGGTAGCCAATGGCAAAGCTAATCAGTGCATATAGCAGCCCACCAGATAGTTCAACCAACTTATCACGTGTCAAATACTTTAGTACTGAAACAAAAATTGAAGCGGGTAAGGCGATATTCATAATCAAAAATGAAATACTACCTTTAAAATTATCATCAAACCTTTTACGTTGGCGTAAATAATAACCCAACGCAATCACCAAAATAATCTCAACCAAACTTTCCACCGAAGTGATGAAAGCAGTCATGAAAACACTCCCTGTCTAATATTAAATAAAATTAATCAACTAATTTCGTTGAAATTGGTGCATATTCAGGTTCCCATTTAATTGCATTAACCGCAGCTGCGGCATCTTTCGTTTCTACGCGACTAATTTTTTGCTCAATGGCACTAGCAGCCACCGCTTGGGCAACCGTCTGCGAGAAGTCAGCCAATTTAGTTACCGGTGGTAATACAGCAGCTCCTGGTTGACTAGCATCAACAATTCCGCCCAAAGAATGAGCAGCTTTTGAAATCATGGCATCATTTAAAACAGTCGCCTTAGCAGCTAATGTCCCGAGCCCTAATCCTGGGTATACCAAGGCATTGTTAGCTTGCCCAATTTGGTAAGTAACACCGTTATAAGTAACATCTGCAGCTGGGATCCCCGTTGCCACAAGTGCCTTACCATCGGTCCATTTAATCAAATCCTCAGCTTTTGCTTCTGCCAATTTAGTTGGGTTAGATAGTGGAAAAATGATAGGACGATCCGTATGAGCGGCCATTTCCTTCACAATCTCTTCAGTGAACGTGCCTGGCTGAGTTGAAGTTCCAACTAAAATAGTTGGTTGAATTGCTTTCACTGCAGCCGTCAAACTAGTTAGTTCGTCTGCATTGTCAAATTCTGATCGCTGACGTGCAAACGGCTTTTGTTCCGGTGTCAAAGTGTCGTCATCGTCAAACAATAGTCCTTGTTTATCAACCATGTAGAAATGGGACCGGGCTTCGTCTTCGCTCATTCCTTCTTCAACCATTTCAGCCATGATCCGTTCAGTAATTCCGGCCCCGGCTGTCCCAGCACCGAAACTTAAGTAACGTTGATCACTTAACTTTTGTTTTGAAATTTGCAATGCACCTAAAATACCGGCCAATACGATAATTCCAGTTCCCTGAATATCATCATTAAAGGTCACGATATCTTTTTGATAACGTTGCAAAATTTTAGCAGCATTAGAGCGGCCAAAGTCCTCAAAATGTAAGTACATTTCTGGGAACAATGATTCTGCAGTTTGGACAAATTGGTCAACAAAATCAAAGTACTGGTCACCACGAACACGTTCGTGCCGGTTACCAAGATACAATGGATCATCCAATAAAGTTTGATTATTAGTACCAACGTCCAGGACAACAGGTAACACCTTGCTTGGATCGATACCAGCAGCGGCAGTGTAAACCATTAACTTACCAACTGCGATATCAACACCATTTGTGCCCCAATCACCAATTCCTAAAATACCTTCAGCATCGGTGACCACGATTAGTTGAATATCGCGACCATCGGCGGCATTTTGTAGTGTTTCCTTGATTGAATCTGGTTCATCGATTGATAAAAAGGCAGCTGATTGTGGGTCAATAAATAGTTCAGAATAATTTTCAATTGTATCTGCGATCGTTGGATCGTAAACAATCGGCATAAATTCAGCTACGTGTTGACTAAATAATTTATAATACAAAACTCGATTTGTATTGAAAATTTCCATTAAGAAAATTCGTTTTTCCAGGTTGCTTGGTTTACTTTGGTACTGACCATAGGTTTGTTCAGCCTGTTGCTCTAGTGTTTGAACCGTTGGTGGGATCAAACCTGTTAAATGTAAACTCTGACGTTCTGCTTGTGAAAATGCTGTGCCTTTATTTAAAAATGGGTCGTTTAAAATTTGTACTGGTTTCATTGACTTTTCCTCGCTTTCCTTAAATACAAAGAGCAGTCTAACCCCACACAAAAACTATAGTCAAACAGCACTGTTATGATAAAATATATTTATATGACAAAAAGGAGATATGTTATGAATTTTCGTGACTTGCAATACTTTGTTCAACTCGTTGCCGACCGCAATTACACCAAAACAGCTGGCCACTTCGATATCAGTCAGCCAACTATTACATATGCCATCAAGCGACTCGAGAATGAATTGAACGTGCAATTATTTGTACGCGATCAATCACATCATCAATTAAACTTAACCCTGGCAGGTCAAGAATTTAATCAACACGCCCAAAGCATCTTGCAGGAATTGGACACCGCCAAAGCTGACCTAATCGCACTGAGCCAGCAAAAAATCCGATTTGGCCTACCACCAATTATTGGCACCTATTATTTTCCTCGCTTAGCTAAATTGCTAATTAGAGAAAATATTATGCCGCACCTGCAAACGATGGAAGCCGGCTCAGCTACATTGCAGGAAAAATTGACCACTGGCGAACTTGACGTGGCACTACTAGGCGCGATTGCCCCGTTAAAAATTAAAAATGTGGAAACTTTAACCTTGACTAGCACTGATTTTAAAGTAATTGTTAGTCCGGAGCATCCCTTTAAGAAACGCACAACCATTAAATTTACGGCACTAAAAAACGAACCCTTCGTGACACTCAAAGAAGGATTCGTTCATCCAGCTGCATTTCGCCAATTAACGGCTGCGAATAATTTTCAGCCGCAGATTGTGTATACAACTCCTGATATTAATGTGTTAAAAGGAATGGTGCATGAAAACGTGGGTATCAGCCTGCTGAGTGAATTAGCGCTTACCAGCGAACAAGAAGTCCACGCCGTTGCGCTAGAGGACTCCGATCAACCTCATTTTGACATTGTTCTCGCCTACCGAACACAAGTTAACCCGTTAATTCAAAAATTAATCAACGTTTTGAGTCAACCACTAGCTTGAACACCATTTCCTGGGAAATAAATTATGAATAGTTCAGTTGGAAATTAGCTGCATCAAAGAAATTCCATTTGTGGGGAAATAGATAGTGGCTGAAAAGGCCCATTGCAATTGGGAGAACAAAGAACAAGATGACCACCAACAGTAGTGAACCTACAGTGGTACCCATTTCATCTAAGGCCGCAATTGGTCCAATTAATCCAGAAAAACCAAAACCGGCACTCATAGCAGTTCCTTGAATATTAAATAACGCTCCAATGCCGCCTAAAATACCAGCATTAATACTAATTGGAATCATTAACTTCGGTCGTGACATGATATTGGCCATCTGAATTTTGGGCGAACCCAAGAAATGAGCCACCGAAGTACCAACTGAATTGACCCTCCAACCGTAAATTGCCAGCGCAAACGACGCTGCAACAATGCCCAGATTTGCTGAGCCAGCGGCAACGCCATGAATATTAATTGCTGCCGCAATCCCTACTGATGAAATTGGTGAAACAATCAGCAGGGCAAAAATAATTCCCAACAAGATTCCCATTACAATTGGTTGTAAATTGGTTAGTTGCATGATCCCTAGACCAAGTAGTTCGGTCATTTTACTAACGGGTCCCAATGTCAGAGTTCCAATTCCGCCGGCTACTACTAGGACAATCATTGGAATTAATAGAATCGTGTAGGCTTTCAGCCGTTCGCCAAGCAATAAAATGATCACGTAACCAATCAAAATTGTAATGGCAATATTGATCACGTCGCCAGAACCGCTGACAGTGAAACCATTATCTCCTGGTTTGAAGTTTCCTGCGCCCATCACGGCTGCCAGTGACAGCGAAGTCGTTTGAATTGGCGAAAAATGTGCTAACATTCCGACACAAACCGCACTGACTGCTGGTAACAACACCATGGCTGCACTGGTCAACGCCATAACCGAGCTTGCTGCTGGAAAAACCGGCAAAATAGCCTTTAAAATCTGATTTAGCAATGCGCTAGGGACCAGCGCCACAATAATTCCAATTGACAAACCATTGAGTGTGTTCATGATCACTTGTCGAGTAGTTGGTTTCGTTGATTTCACTGGTATGTTTTGAGCCATTGAGATCTCTCCTCTATTGTTAGACTGTTTGTTCGTCGACATATGTTTGGATGCGTTCGATTGCTTTATTCAAATCCGCAGTACTGGCTGCATAACTGAGACGAACATATCCTTCACCGCCGGGGCCAAATGATGCTCCTGGGATAACAGCAACTTTCGCCTTATTCGCTAGATCGTAGCAAAATTTCCAGCTATCTTGTTCTAATGTTGCGGGAATCTTAGCAAATAAGTAAAATGCACCGTTCGGGCTAGCACAAGTAAAGCCAGCTTTAGCTAATCCATTTAGTAACAGATCCCGCCGTTGTTGATATGTGACGCGCATCTTGGCACCGTCGTCCATCCCATTTTCAAATGCCTCCTGTGCTGCTGCTTGTGCGTTAGTGGTAGCAGAAGTGATCGCAAATTCATGGACCTTACCAATTTGACTAATCACATCTGCTGGTCCACATAACAGACCAATGCGCCAGCCAGTCATGGCATGCGATTTAGAAACGCCATTTAAGACAAGTGTTTGTTCAGGAAGTACCGCTCCCATTGAAGCGTGGGTGCCATCATAAGTCAGTTCACTATAAATTTCATCACTGATACAGAAAATATCGTGTTTAGAAATCACAGCAGCTAATTTTTCTAAATCTGCGCGGGTATACGTAACCCCGGTCGGATTACTTGGAAAATTAAGAATGACTGCTTTAACAGTATCTTTATTGGCTTCAATTGCTTGTGCTAGTTTTTCCGGTGACAAGACGAACCCATTTTCTGATGTGTCCACGAATATGGGCTTTGCACCATTGAGCATCGTAATTGGAATGTATAGTGGAAAAATAGGGGTTGGAATAATGACTCTATCACCAGGATTTAAAACTGCTGTCAATGACGAGTAAATCGCCTCAGTAGCTCCGGTGGTAACTAAAATTTGTGTTTCTGGGTCATAATTCAACCCATATTTTTGTTGTAAAAAGTTGGTAGCGGCTTGACGCAACCCAATCAAACCACGCGAATTTGTGTAGTGACTTTCATTATTTTCAATACTCCGAATAGCAGCTTGTTTCACGTGTTCAGGCGTATTGAAATCCGGTTCTCCCAACGTAAGTTTGACAATGTCCGGAATCTCAGCGATTTCTTGATTAAACTTCAAAATATCAGATGGTGCCAGTGCAGCTAATTCTTTCTTCATATGACCAATTAAACGACTCATGTTTTCCTCCCTCAATATAGAGTGTTAATTCAACCGGGTTGCTTCCGTAAGCTAAGATGATTATGCATTGTTCGCGGTTTTAGCGAATGATGCATAATTGGCTTAGCTCTAGGAAGCAGGTTGAGTTAACACGTTTCAACAACCAGAGTGCTAACTAAACCGTTCAGGTTCCGTAAGCTAAGTTGCATAAGCGTTGTTCACAGTGTTGGTGAATGATGCTTATGTGACTTAGCTCTAGGAAGCAGGTTTAGTTAGCACGTTTCAACAAAAACTACATCCCAAAACCAAAAACCCCTTGCAATCAACATAAATGACTGCAAGGGGTTCGCAAATTACTTTTTTATCCCCCGCACAGTCATCAACGTGATCTGTGCGGCCGGTTTTACATCACCATAAAACGCTCTCGGCTTCCACAAATCACACTAGGAAAAACCGAAAGTAATAACGACAATTATTCAGTTGAGTTAGTTGCTTAATCTTCATGATTAAAAACTCCTTCGAATAAAGTATGATTTTATCATACCATTTTAATTTTTATAATCAATCTCTAATTTAATTTTTTTGCCATTTCATCTGAAGTTCTAATTCATCAGTCGCAGCTTCAATAGATTGCCGGACAGTTTTAAACCCATTGTGCTGATAAAACACTAGTGCAGATTCATTCTTTTGATAAACATCCAACTCTAAATCAGAATATCGTCGTTTCAGTTCATTAATAATACAACCACCAATCCCCTGATTGCGGTATTCACTCACCACAAATATACCTGCAATATAATTAGCAGTTAATCCTGCAAATCCAACAATTTTATCAACGTGATATGCCACAAAGATATCTGCATTTTTGATTTGTAGCTTAACTTCATCATAAGCATCTTGCCAATAGCTGGCCGCAATAAAATGGTGCACTTCAACATTACTGTCCAACCAGATTGCCATGATATTGTCTAGTTGCTGCTCATCAATTTGTGTTAACTTCTCGACTTTCATCTAATCTCCGTTCAGTTTTGTTTCACATGAAACATATTATAATCTCTCAATGCAAGTGTACCAATTTTTACGGTCTTAAAAAATAACAACAGTATGAGGAGTGATCAAACCAACGAAATTAGCGATTATTCAACATTAAATTAACCTCCAGAACATAATTGTGTTATACTATTGCTCGAAGGTGCCAAATCTTAGCGAACGGAAGACGTTCGTTGCGTGTTTATCACGCCACACTCTAATACTGAGTGTTAAAACAGCCACTACCGACTACTTAGGTGGCTGTTTTTTTATGCGCTTAAATAATTTACTTGAATATTTGGCTAACAATCGCATCCCCAAAACGAAATGTCCAATCGTTAATATATGGGCGCGGTGTTGCGGTAGTAAACCACTGCTTGCCTTCGGTAGGGATTCCCCAGACAAACAGGTGTTGATTTACCTTATTATCAACCATTAATTGTTCCGTACTACTATCAATATTTAAAGCGCCGGTTTTGAAACGAGTCCCATCTGCCAAAACAAGTTCGTGTGGTTGCGCCAAATTATTCGCCAACAACCGTTGCAGCAATGGATTTTGGCTTTGTTCCACTTTAATCGACGGCAACCGAGCTTCTAACAGATAATTCGCCTCATACCGTTGTTGCGATTTTTCGTTTGACCAGGTAACAAACTTACCTGTTTATGCGTCAGTATTCACTGCCATATCAGGTCCTAACATTGTTACGACCCCTGCCAGTACTAGCGCTCTCAATTCATCAATCCGAATTGCCGGCGGCCCCACTGATAAATGTGAATTTTCATAATTAAATTGACCTAAAAAGTATTCTTGATAATCAGCTGGGCTCAATAATTTTAAATCAACAATTCGCCGTAGCGTGTCGCGAATGTCATGAAAGACTTCTAATGCAGCTGCTAGTGGTCCTGTTTTTGTTCCTTCATTAGCCGTATCAATTTCCTTTTTGAGGTAAGCAGCCATTATTTTAGGATCAGCACTATCACCCATAAACTTAGCTGGATTCATTAATCGGTCCCAATCAAAATAATCAGCCAGACTGATTTTTGATTGTTTGACAACTTCAGCTGGATCGCTTGCTGACACGAACTGATGCAAAAACTCAGCTACATCGATTTGTGGATATTTTTGTTGAATCAGCCGCTCATAGTAAACATATTCAGTTTCATGATGCGCTAATTGAACGAATTTAGCCCCGGCAATACCACCATTAGCCTTAGTTTGCTTGAACCAGGTCGGTGTGAAAAAATGGGCGCTACTGGTTTCGTCATTTTTCTTTTCATTTCGTCCCTTAGCCTTCAACGGCACACCAAGCCGCGAGCCTGCAATAATCTGTGGTTCCTTGCCTGAGGCTTGATAACTTAAATAACCATCATCGCCGCGGACAAACTTGCCCCCACGACCACTAGTTAGCATTGCAACTGCATCAAAAAAGCTCAAGCCAAGGCCACGAATAATCAAGGCTTCACCAGCATCTAGTTTGTGAAAATCGTATTCTTGTGGCTGGGTCGGATAAATATAATTAATATTAGCTGTTTGAGCAAATTTCCTGAGCTTAATTTGTTCATTAGTCGGCTTATTTTCGCAGTGTCCGAGTGCCATCACCACATTATCGGCAACCAATTTACGATTACTAGTTGTTACTACATATGCATCACCACTAGCCTGTGGTGTGACAGCGAGTGCTTCTTCAATCACAACTTGTAACTTAATTTTCTTAGTTAGCCGAGTTGTTAGGGATTGAAAAAACCAATTTAAATAAACCCCAAAAAGTCCGCGCGAGGCATATCCATTTCCTTGCAAGGTATCAATTTCGGCTAAATATTCTTCTTTTTTCGGTACTTGCTGTGAATTAATAAAATCAGCCGCGGCACCTTGACTCCATTCAAATAGATTCGGTCCAGGGACAATGGGACCATCAATGTTGCTAGAATTGTCTGTAAACAGCGTAATATGATCTGGATTAGTGTTCATAATCAAGTCATGTGATTGATTCATCTGCCAAACACGACCACCAATGCCAAATGGATCCACTAAAGTGATGTTTAGCTGTTCAAACTGGTTAGTAATTTTTTGGCGTTCAATTAGTCTTTCCGTGGCAACCAAGCCACGTGGCCCGGCGCCAATTAATACAATTTCCATCTGCAATCCTCCCAAATCACTCAATTTAGTATGGTTATATCATACTCATTTTTAGTCCCTTTGTGCACAAAAAAGTTGTTGCAATTTAACGACCCTCGATTTACCACAAGTGCTAAAATATGATTCAGCAGTTTAGCGACAGATTAATTAAACCGGGGCCAGTTATGAAAATTGTTCTTTTAGATGGTTATGCGCTTAATAAGGATTTAAATTGGGAAGCGTTAGGCACCTTGGGCGAATGTGCCTATTATGATCGAACAGCGGTTGGCAACAATGCTGCAATTTTACAGCGAATTGGTCAAGCTGAAATTGTTCTAACACATAAAACACCACTAGATGCTGAAGTAATCACCCATGCACCGCAATTAAGGTACATTGGCATCATGGGCACCGGCTATGACGTTGTTGATATTGACAGTGCCCACAAAAATGGTGTTATCGTCACTAATATCACTGCCTATGCCACCAATGCAGTCGCACAATTCACCTTTTCACTTCTATTGGAAGTAGTCGGCCAAGTTGGGCTACATAATCAATTGGTTCACGAAGGAAAATGGGCTAGTGTCCCAGATTTTACTTTTTGGGAACAACCGCTATTTGAATTAAGTGGTAAAACGTTAGGTTTAATTGGTTATGGCCGGATTGCACAAAAAGTAGCTGTATTAGCGCACGCTTTTAATATGAATGTTATTTTCTATAACCATCAGCCCAAAAAAGTAACTGAAAAATGGGTAAAACAGGTTTCATTCGATGAACTTTTGTACCAATCAGATGTAATTAGTCTGCATGTTATTCAATCATCAGACACGATTAACTTAATCAATAAAGATAGCATTGCCAAGATGAAACGCGGTGTGATCTTGCTAAATACCGCCAGGGGAAAATTGATCAACGAAACAGATGTGACCACTGCTTTAAATGCCGGACAAATTTATGCACTAGCGACAGATGTAGTCCAACAAGAACCCATTACTACTGACAATCCCCTCCTAAAAGCCAAAAATTGTTATATTACTCCTCATATTGCTTGGGCACCCTTAGAAACACGAAAAAGAATGCTAGCGATTACGATAGATAACTTAAAATCGTACTTAGCCGGCAAACCGATTAACGAAATTAAATAACTTCCAGCGTGGATCGTTCATTTTTAAAGCATCAAAAAAGTGGCCCACCATGGCCACAATTACTAATGCATTAATGATAACTAACGCCACGTTTGAACCTCTTCCAAAAACTACTATCGTCCGTTTGCAGCATTAATCCTTCGTAAATACCGCCAATATACTGAATTAATAAGCAAATGCTACCAACTAAAACAACCAGTGAAGCAGCTACTTCCCAACCACCCACACTTTGGTCAATAATTCGAAGTGGCATGAAAAAGGATGAAAAGAATGGAACATAAGACATTATTTTAACAACCAACGCGTCAGCGTTATTTTGAAATGGAAATGTTGCAAAAAAAGCAATCATCACTAGGTAAATTGCAGGTTGGGCTGCCTTAGATGCGTCCTCCGCTTTGGCAACCAGTGCACCACTAAACGCTGCCAAGATAGTGTATAAAATAACACCTAAAAATAAATACACTAAGTTAATACTCAAAAGATTCGATACCACTTTATCAAGCAAGGCATGATTAGCTGCCACAATCTCTTTAGTAAACGAAGCGTGTTGCGCGATTAGGTAGCTGCCCCAACCGCCAATGCCATAAGATATTAACTGCGTCAAAATAACTAGCAGCACACCCAAAATCTTACCTGCAAAGTACTTATAAGCACTGGTACTGGAGAAAATAATTTCCATGATTTTGGTCCCTTTTTCAGACGCAATCTCCTGTGCCGTAACCGATGAATAGGTAATTAAAATCATATAAACCATCAGTACCATTACCCAAAATGAAATTAACCGAGCAATCTTAGCATTGCCCGTTTTTTTCTGCACAATTTGCTTGAACTGTGGCTGCTGCTGCAGCGTATTAGATTGTGCCGGGCTTAATTTAGCGTTAATCAAATTAAGCCGTTGTTGTTGCTGCATTAAAAAAGAATCCAATTTAGTATTAATATTACTTTCTAATGAGCGACCACCATGAAAAATGGCAGAAACTTGGTGTGAATCAGATGAAAGGACAATATAGCCCGCAATCTGCTCGTCTTTGAAGGCTGTTTTAGCAGCTTTAATTGAGCTAATACTTTTTTTAATATCATCTTTATTTTCTTTGATAAACTGATCCCTTAAGGTCGACTGGTTTGAAACAACTGCAATTTTATTACCACTTTGACTTGAATTAGCACTTAAAAAGCCCACACCAAATGATAACCCAATCATCAAAAACGGCGCAACAACAAGCATCACAAAACTCCAAGACTTAACTTGGCGAAGATAAGTTTCAATCGTAATTACCCATAGTTTACGCATCTTGATCACTCACTTTCATTCTAAATATTTCATCTAGAGATGGCGCTTGTTGACTAAATTCTTCGATATAGTCACCCTGCGTCAATGCGTGAAAAATTGCCCGTCCTGCTACCGGATCATCTAACTTCAATAAATACTTTTTGTCTGCTAAACGTGTTACTTCAACTACATGTTCAAGCTGCTTTAATCGTTGTTCTTCCCAGTCTGTAGTGACGAATAATCGATCCTTACCAAATTGATTACGTACATCTTCGATCCGCCCATTTAAGACCACTTTTCCTAGTTTAAGCATGAGCAACCGATCACATAACGCCTCAACATTCCCCATATCATGACTCGAAAAAATAATGGCTGTCCCCTGCTGCTTAGCTTCAATGATTGCTTGTTCTAACAAATCAACGTTAACAGGATCCAAACCACTAAATGGCTCATCCAGGATCAATAACTTGGGCCGGTGAATAAGTGTACAAATAAGCTGCACTTTTTGTTGATTTCCTTTAGAAAGATCTTTAATTTTATCCGTTCTTTTGCCTTTAACACTAAATTTTTTCAACCAACCATCAATCTGAGGTCTAATTAGCTTCGCAGATTGATTTTTTAACCGTGCTAAGTAGATAATTTGCTGCTCGACTGTCAGTTTCGGCATCAAACTGCGTTCTTCGGGCAGATATCCAATTTCATCAAAGACCGCTTCCGTGATGGGTGCATTATTCCAACTTATTTGTCCGTCATATTTCAAGAAATTCAAAATACTATGAAATGTAGTCGATTTGCCAGAACCATTTTGCCCAATCAATCCCATGATTTCACCTTGTGCAACCGTAAAATTGACATCACTCAGTGCTTTCAACGTGCCAAATTGCTTTGATAAATGTTGAATTGCTAACATTGAAACTCCCCCCATTTTAATTGATTAAATAAAAAAGCCTTTTCATCACTATCATATCAAAGATAAGTGATAAAAAGGTGTGCTAAACTATATTAGGATAAGTTCAATATTTCCCAGGAAATTTTTTTGAATTATTTTAATCGTGGCATTGATTTTAACAATAATTAGATATCAATATGATGCTTCAATTGTGGAAACACATGGGTTTCCGACCAACTCATCATCATCCCCTGTGCCACCAGCGCCAAAATCGTACCATAACCAATCGCTTTCAGTTGCCCGGTTGCAATTACCGATGCAATTGTAATCAAAATTGGTGGCGTGTAACTAACCCACTGCCCCAAAATGGCAGAACCCTTTAAAAATTTAAACCGTAAAATGTATGACAAATCATCATTGGGGTGCAGCAAAATATTAGACCGCTGATAGATTGAGACCGCTGCTGCAATTACCATAATACCGATTGTATCCAAAACCACTCGGGCAGCTAATCCCAGCCCAGGGACACCAACCCAATTCCAAAATAGCGTAATAAAAGAAACTAAGTAGCTAAATGGAAATGCATACAATAGGTTAGAGAATAGGCGGCGGCGATCAAAGTGCCCTAACAGCAGTTGATTAGCGATCGTAATCACAATCCCATAAATAAATAGCGTTGTTCCTAAGGGAATATGAATCCAATTTGACAGGTTGACTGTCGATCCTGTCCAGACTGCACTTCCTAAATTAGTTGAAATCGTTAGAGCATTCCCGGCAGCATTCATCACAATGGAGATTCCCAAAAAGTTCATTCGTTGTTTAAAATCTTTCATCTTAGCCAATTTGTCTTCATCCCCTTTGTGCACTGCTAAATTCTAGCACTTCTAATCAAAATTAAACAAGCACCAAGATGTTAATCGACCTTGATTTCAAAAATTCTCGTTTGGTCTAAAATCAACCGTTGCATTGCTTGAAATAACAATAAAACCCAGCCAAATGCCAGCATAAAGCCAATCAATTCAAAGGCTGTCAACGACAGATAACCGACAAATTGAAATAAAACATCCGTTAATACTAGGACACCACCAATAATATATGAGGTGCTCAAAAAGTCTTTCTTGACCTGTGGTAACAACCACTTAATTCCAATAATTAAAATAATAATAAAGTAAACCAACATGCGGGCTAGCTGATCGTGAAAAAAATGAAAAGTAGCATTGTTAGGAAAAGCACCTACCGCACCAAGATCCACCGCTGCCAGGGTCAAAATCACCCGCAATGTCATTAACTGCCAAGTTCGTGGATATGATTCCTGCAATGAAACAAACAAATAGTCGATAAGTACAATCATAATTAACGCCGAAAAAATCAGTGTTAAGTTAAACCACCAACTATCGCTAGCCATATTTGTGCCCAAAAAGCTTAAATTATGTTGCCACCAGCGCCTTTGTCCGTTTGATGCCATCGAAATAACGACCCCGCTACTGATAATTGCCATAAACAAAGATGTTAGCATGGTCGATGAGATTGATAACGCTGCTACAATCATCAAATAATTGATCACACTGCTGAAGATGAAAAAAATAAATATTGCAGTTAGCTGATCAAATGTAGCCCCAGTGAAAATCAAGTCAAACACCCAAAAAATCCCCAGTAATGCTAATAGTAATATTAATGCAAATGACAAAACAATCGTGGGAAAATTTCGCCAATATATATTACGCGACGCTGAATTATCGGGGCTTTTTCGGCTTTTAATAAAGAAAATTGTGCCACTAAGCACCCCTAATCCAATCAGTGCTGTGGCAATTGACGTCGTACCGGTCAATGGAACTTGCTGCAACCGTTGCTTTAAAATAAATAAATAAAAAACGATACTCATAACTACCGTGGGAATAAGTGACCACCACAACGAAATTTTTTGGCTATTAATTTCAGTTGGTTGCAGCATGACTCCGTTACTTCTAACCGTAAACCTGATTGTATCGCCAGTTTTTAACTGAAGTTTATCAACGACCTCCAGTGGTAACTCTACTTTATGATTCTTGTCCATCTTCAATTTCTCCCAATAACTTTAACCACTACTGCAATTCATTTTCAAACCGACGTTTTAATTTCTGTTCACTGTATTTAATTAAATCTTCCGCCTTAATGCCATATAACGAACTCAAAACGATTACCTGATCTAATGTATCTGCCATCTCTTCCATGAGATTGTCAGTTAACTGTGACGGCGTCTGCTTTTTTTCACCAGGATGGTCTCGCCCAATTTCGATAGCACGAACCGCCCGCGATAGTTCACCAACTTCTTCACTAATAAAGTTGAGCCTGATAAACGGCGATAATTTATACCAATCACGCTGTTGATAAAAATTAATTAACCATTGTTGATGTTGATTTAATTGCATTGAAATCCTCCAAAAAAATATTAATAGTTTTATTATATCTCATTTATCCAGGGAATGACGTTCTGGTGTGAAACCACAAAAAAAACGGCTGAAGTTAGTCAGTCGTTTTGTGTTCGATCCGTTTAGATATTAAATTACGCCTTGAGCCATCATTGCATCCGCTACTCGTTTAAAACCAGCAATGTTCGCACCAGCCAAGTAATCCTTACCAAAACCATATTCTTCAGCCGCTTGTGCCGACTCTGAAAAAATATTTTGCATGATTGTCTTTAATCGTTGATCCACTTCTTCAAATGTCCATGATAAACGTTCATCGTTTTGGCTCATTTCTAGTGCAGATACGGCGACACCGCCAGCATTGGCAGCCTTAGCAGGCCCTAATAAAACATTAGCCTGATGAAATACCTCGACTGCCTCCGGTGTACTAGGCATGTTGGCCCCTGATGCCACAACCTTGGCGCCATTTTGCACTAGGCGGGCAGCTCGGCCACCATCAATTTCATTTTGAGTAGCACTAGGCAAGGCAACATCGTATTCAACGTCAAAGTCCCAAACTGAACCTTCGTGATATTCTGCTGTGTCAACGCGATCTGCATATTCTTTAATGCGGCCCCGTTCAACTTCTTTAATTTGTTGCACAATTTTGTAATCAATTCCATTAGGATCATAAATAAATCCATTTGAATCTGACACTGTGATGACAGTCGCACCCAATTCAGTCGCTTTTTGCACGGCATAGATTGCCACATTGCCAGAACCGGATACCTTAACTTTTTTACCCGTCAATTGTTCGCCCTGAGCTGCAAGTAGCGCCTCAGTGTAATACAACAGCCCAAATCCAGTGGCTTGTGTTCTAGCCAAACTACCACCGTAGCTCAAACCTTTTCCAGTCAAGACACCAGCTTGATAACCATTTAAACGACGATATTGGCCGTACATAAACCCAATTTCACGGGCACCAACACCAATATCACCAGCCGGAACATCCAAGTCTGGACCGATATGCTTTTGCAATTCAGTCATGAAGCTTTGTATAAAGCGCATAACTTCACCATCGGATTTGCCTTTAGGATCAAAATCACTACCACCCTTGCCACCACCAATTGGTAGCCCGGTTAAACTGTTTTTGAAAATTTGTTCAAATCCCAAAAATTTTACGATGGAGAGATTAACGGTCGGATGGAAGCGTAAGCCACCTTTATAAGGACCGATGGCACCATTGAATTGAACCCGAAAACCGCGGTTAACCTGCACATTACCGTGATCATCAACCCACGAAACGCGGAACTGGAAGGCTCGTTCAGGCTCAGTTAAACGTTCAACTAAGTTCGCTTTGATATACTCTGGGTGTTTCTCTAATACTGGTGTTAATGTATGGAAAAAGTTATCAATTGCTTCTAGAAATTCTGGCTGATTACCATCGCGAGCGACAATTTTGGCCCGGACGGTTGCTAAATAAGTGGTTGCTTCTGACATTGGTTCATCTTCCTTCCATGATCAGGGTTAAAAAACATTCTTCAAAGTATAGCATATTGAAAATGAATCGCGGTTAATTGTGATCAATTGCTTGCATTCATAAGTTTCATGGTAAAAATAGTTAATAAAATTAAGAAGCTCTAATAATGTTGCAGATTTAGCACTCTCATTATCTGGCTTAAATGCCTGTTTTAACAGCACTTTTACAGCTATTAATAAATGTTTTCTAACTTTATTTTAATCTAATTTTAATTTTTACCTTTACAAATCAATTTAACTAAGATATGCTATGTAAATCAAATTATTAACAAGGGGTAAATAAATATGACAACCAACGTACGAGTCGAAATTATTATTATCTAGTGTGAGCGACAATATAAACTTGTTGCTCGCACTATTTCGCGAGCAGCGTTGGTTAAGGCCAGGGGTGTTCAAAGTCCCTGGCCTTTTTATTTACTCTTTAGTTAGGAGGAAAGGCCACAAGTTCCAAGAGTCAAAAAATAAAAATACATAGATTAGGAAGTGAAGTACCATGCAAACAACTACAGAAGCTCTACCCACAACAAAATCTCCCACAATTGAACGAGACCCAATCAAGACAGTCATTTTTGCTTCAATGATTGGTACAGCAGTCGAATTTTTCGATTTCTATGCTTATGGAACTGCTGCAGCAACATATTTTCCGAAGGTCTTCTTCCCATCATTAACACCATCAATTGCTATTTTACTTAGTTTACTTACGTTTGGCGTGGCCTTTGTCGCTCGGCCACTGGGATCATTTATTTTCGGTCACTATGGTGACAAAATTGGTCGTAAAAAAACATTGGTCGTTTCATTAATTTTAATGGGTGGCTCAACCGTATTAATTGGGTTTTTACCAAGTTTTGCATCGATTGGTATCACTTCGATCTTATTACTTTGTTTATGCCGATTTGTTCAAGGAATTGGACTTGGTGGCGAGTGGTCTGGTGCTGTTTTGGTAGCCACTGAAAATGCGCCTGAAAACAAACGAGCATTATACGGTTCATTCCCAGAATTGGGTGCTCCACTAGGTTTCTTTTTATGTAATGGATTATTCTTCGTGCTTGAATCATTTCTGTCACCTGCTCAAATGATTAGCTTTGGTTGGAGAATTCCTTTCCTTGCCTCAGCAGTCATGGTTTTCATCGGTCTCTGGGTCCGCAAAAGATTACAAGAAACACCTCTTTTCCGTAAAGCACAAACAGAAGATAATACTGTTAAATCACCATTAAAGGAAGTTTTCAAAACAAGCTGGAAACAAATCTTACGTGGTACATTCATCGTTGCCGTTTCATATACTTTCTTCTTTACCCTTTCAACATGGTCACTAACGTTTGCAACCACTAACTTGGGCTTTAACAACCGAGAATTTCTATTATTGCTGATGGCTGCCATCGTCATGTTTGCTGGTGTCATTTTAGCTTCATCATACCTGGCAGATAAATGGGGCCGTAAAAAGTTGTTAATGTCTGCTACCGCAGCCATTGCAGTCTTTGCCGTTATCTTCCCATACTTTTTAACTGGCCAGCATAACGTTCCTGGCGTTTGTGCTTTCCTCTTTATCGGATTCTTCCTAATGGGACTAGTTTACGGTCCAATCGGCGCCGTTCTTCCAGAATTATTCACCACCAAGGTTCGTTATTCTGGTTCAGCCTTAGCTTACAACTTGTCCGCCATCGTTGGTGCTGCCTTTGCACCAACAATCGCAACCTGGTTAGCTGAAAACTGGGGCTTACATACCGTTGGTTTATATCTTGGTATCATGGCCGTTGTTTCATTTGTTGCTTTGGCAGTCACTAAGGAAACAAAACATGTTGATTACACAAAATAGTTAATAAATCTAAAAAATCGTTCAAAACATGGCAATGAACTGCCATATATTGAGCGATTTTTATTTTGCCTGTAACGCAAAGATATCAATTAAGTCTGCCATATTTCGTGCAAGCGCCATCCCAAAATCATATTCTGTTTTCGTGCCATCCATATTAAATGATAAACTAGTCTGATTATTAAATGTTGCCACTGCAATTTGAAACATTGGTGCCCGTCTGAAGCTACCAGTCATTGTGACATCCGTAATTGCAGCACCATCAAACACCAGCTGCTTGTGATCAATAATTCCAAAGTTAGTATAAGCAATTTCACGTACGTGATAATTATCTTCTACAATTTGCTGCAATTTATCTAATGGATACTTTTCATATTTTTCGAGTAAATCTGAAATAGAATCAAAGCACTGATGGTTAGCCTTATTTATCGCCATGCCTTGATGTACTTGTGTAACTAACTTTTCAAATGGATCATCAAGCTCACTTTCAACACTCAAGTTATATCTAGAAGTATGGTTAGCTACTCGGACTGTGTTAGGTTGTGGTTGAGCAATAAACTGCCGCATATCAGTTGGACATGCTAATGAAATTGTCGGTGCATCCCCATACCGCTGAATCGTGCGGCCGAACGCAGCCATGAAAATATCATTTAACGTAACATTTTTTTGATGCGCCGCTGACACTAATTGTGATACTGTCTGGGCCTTGAGTTTTACGCTACCCACTAATGAAGTCACTGGTGTCGTTTCGACTAACTCGGGGAGTACCAATGGCGTAGTCGGATGATCAGTTCCCCGTTTGGTAGCCTGTTTTCTTTGCTTGATTAGTGTCATGAGCCAATCGACATCTTGTCGATTAGTTACTTTGGCAATGCTTTGTAGTCCCACTGAATACGCCTTTGCAAGCAAATATAGTAATTGCTTACAGCCTGCGCCGTCAGTCAAAATATGACTAACATAAAAAATTAAGTGGTCTTGATTATTAACTGTGTTCCAATAAATACGCAGTTGTGGTTCATTCATTAGGTCAAAACTCTTAGCATCAACATCAGGTCGACTAATATTATAGTGGATTAAATCGTCAACATCATCCGTCACAGTTTCCCAGCTATTGGTTGCTAACTGATATTTGCACAGTATTTCTGGTACTACTTTTGCCACTGCCGTCAGTGCATCACTAAACCGCCCCCGGTCAAGTTGCTGATCAAATTTAATTTCACACCTAATAATCGGGTATAAGTGATCCAACCCGATTGTATGTAAAATATTTAGCGGTTCACCAGCATAAATTGCCATATTATCATCGTCTCTTTTCAGTTTAGTCCAGTTAATAATAGACCCAAATCGATAATTTTTAAATGGTATAAGTAGTTAGTTTCACGTGAAACAAAAAAAGATGGTCACAACTTACTGTGATCATCCACGAATTCCATTAACTTAATTAGTCTTCATCATCGTCTTCGTCTTCTTCAACCAACCCGTCCCACGCCTGCTTACCAAGTACAGCTTGTAACACTTGAATTGAATGATTGTTTTGCCCACGTAGATTTGTCAGGAAAGCCGCCATCGCAGGGCGCGTTTCTTTTTGTGCTAACACAATAGCCCGATCAATAAACATATTTTGAGTGGCATAGTCATGTGCGGTAATATCAACCAACTGCTCAGCTGTGAAATACTTATTGCGCCCGTCTTCTTCCAGCATCGAATACTTAACATATTCACTCACAGTCGAAGGTGGCAACTCATTTTCATCGAGCAAAACAACCGCTAGTTGGTCAAAATTCTGTCGTCCTTGTTGAATTAACTTTTCATACAATGGTTTCAGTTGCAGTGATTGTAATCCTTTTAAATACCACACCGCCTGATGTAATTTAACATTGTTCACCAACAGATTCGATAAGATATGTCCGGTCATTGCTCCGGCAGTCGGTTTGTGGTGATCTAAATCGGCCTGTTTTAGTTCAGCTTCGTATTGCGTATCTACATTTGTCATCAAATTAAGCCTCCTTAGTTAATTCTTTTTCCTTCACTTTATCAACGGTGTAGCCTAACTTCTCAACTACGTCTGCTAGTTCCTGTGCGCTTGTTTTGGTATCGTCAAACTCCGCCTTAACCTTGCTAGCATTGAATAATACTTTCACTTTTTCAACGCCATCTTGATGAGCAACCGCATGTTCAATCTTTTGCATACACGATGGGCAAGTAAGTGCTTCTAATTGTAAAACTGCTTTTTTTGTCATAATAAGTTCCTCCTCTGGTGAAACTTTCTTCTTTGATTATCTTTATTGTACCGAGACGTTACCGATTAAAACTTGATTCAAATCAAGTTTTACAATCTTTTTTTAATTATTTTATAGCTGGCGTTGTCTGTGGAATCTGCTTAACTTGTGGTGCTTTACCATAACTAATTAACCGCATTGCGTTAAAGATTACTACTAAGATACTTGCTTCATGGACAAACATCCCACTTGCCATATAAATGAATCCGGCAATCAGACCAATTAACAGGAATGCTACTACTCCAATAGCAATGGTAATATTTTCCTTTGTGTTCAAAACTGTCTTTTTAGCTAATCCATATGCGTGTACCAGCGCTTCAAAACTTGATTGCATCAAGACAACATCCGAAGTCTCAATGGCAACATCCGTACCACTGCCCATTGCGATACCGATGTCTGCTGTTGCGATTGAAGGACTATCATTAATTCCATCGCCAACGAACGCCACACTACGGCCAACTTGTTGAAACTGCTTCACAATTTCAACCTTTTGTTCTGGCATTAGCTCGGCATGCACTTCATCAATTCCGACTTGTTGGGCCACATAATCTGCCGTTGCTTTGTTGTCACCAGTCAACATAACTAAATGTTTGGCGCCTTTGTCCCGTAATGACTGTAACTGCTTGGCAACTTCTGGTCGAATAATATCTGAAATGGCAACAATTAAATCGACTTTGCCATCGACTGCAATAATTACGACTGAACTGCCAGTAGCCTGTAGTTCGTCTAAATCAGTTGTTTGTTGTGCGGTCAATTTGATATCGTGAGAACTCATCAATTTGAGATTTCCAGCCAGCACTTCATGATTATCAATCTGAGCCATCATTCCCTGACCCTTAATAGTTTGATTATCCTCAACTTCTAACTCCTGAAAATCATAAGTTTTGCTCTCAGCATAGGTCACAATGGCCCGCCCTAAGGGATGATCTGACAGACTTTCAACTTTAGCAGTCAGTGCGAATGTATTGTCTAAACTGGTCCCATAGTTTTTAACCGCTGAAACAGAAGTATTCCCCTTAGTTAAAGTACCAGTCTTGTCAAAAACGAATGTATCAATTTTAGAAAAGGTGTCCATTGCTTCGCCACCCTTGACCAAAATACCTCGCTTAGCACCATTGCCAATCCCAGCAACATTTGATACTGGGGCACCAATGACGAGCGCACCTGGGCATCCAAGCACTAGTACCGTAATCGCCAGCTTAAAGTCTCGGGAAAAGATAAATACTAGCAGCGCAATAATTAGTACAGCTGGGGTATAGTACTGTGAAAAACGATCGATAAATTTCTCTGCATGGGATTTAGTATCCTGTGCATCTTCAACTAACTCAATAATTTTGGCAAAGGTAGTATCGTCACCCACTTTGGTCGCTTCAATCTTCAAATAGCCATCACTAAGCATTGTGCCAGAGAAAACGTCATCTTTAACCTGTTTGCCGACTTCACGAGATTCACCGGTAACCACCGATTCATCCGTGTAGCCGTGCCCTTCAACAACCGTTCCATCGACTGGAATGGAACCACCAGTTTTAACTAAAACAATGTCGCCTTCGTCCACGTCATCAACATCTACTTCTTCAGTTGTGCCATCATCTTGTACAACCGCTGCGGTAGTTGGTGCCATTTCGGTCAATGACTTGATTGATTGACGTGTCTTAGCTAATGTTCTCTCTTCTAGATAGCTCCCAAATAAGAAGAGAAAGGTAACAATGGCTGATTCATTATATTCACCAATAATGAACGCGCCGATGACGGCAATACTAACTAGCAATTCGATACTGACAACTTTCACTTTTAAAGCCTGATAAGCGTGCATCATGATTGGCACAGCGGCAATGATTGATGCAACCGCTAAGAAGATATCATAGCCCAGTGTATTTCCTAGGAAATACTTGCTAAAAAATCCTGCAACAATCAAAATGGCTGTTATTAATGTAATTTGATTATTATGTTCTTGGATCAATTTTTGAAATTTCATGTTTTCCACTCCTCGTATTAATTCTTGGTGACATTTGCAACAACTATGATCAGGAGTTGTATGTTTTTATTAACTGTCACCATCATAACGGGGAGTGTGTGATCTAAACTTGATTCAAATCAAGTTTTAGCATTCTTTTTATCTTTTTTTCACGGCAACCAATAAGTGCTCCCCCTTTTCCTGATTGCTTATCTATACTAAGATTGAATTGCAGGAGATTTTATGAAAATTGGCAAGCAGATTCAAACATACCGAGAGCAACGAGGCCTATCACAAAATGAATTGGCCGATAAACTACACATTTCACGCCAATCGATTTCAAAGTGGGAGGGTGGTGTGTCACTGCCAACCTTCGCCAATGTGGTCGCAATTAGTAACCTATTTAACATTTCAATTGATGACCTTGTTCGAGGAGACATGTCATTAATGAACAGCTTAACTGCGAATAATAAAGAGCCGCTTAGTCGCGTTTTTAAAATTATTGCCGGTGGCTTTATCTTAGGCTTTGCGATTTACTTTGTCCTATTAGGTATCGGTATCAAAGAAAGTACTTTTGTGGATTGGTCATCACTACCAGCATTTATCTTATTTATCTGGCTATTATTCACAATTAATTGGCGGCAGTTAAATCGTTCAATGTCATCTAAAACTGTCATTTTGGGAATTTTATTTTTAGCATTAATATTGGTACCAAACATTTTTGACAGTATTTCCGCAATGATTAACGCAAGTGTCGACGCTGTGAAGGGCTATCAAGAAGGCTATCATTCGTTTAAATAAGCAATCACCAAGCATAATTCTTTTCTTGTACCTACCTATTAGTTTAGACTTAGAATTAACGATAGAACTTTAACCATTACCAACAATCACACCGACAGATAGTCAAGGAGGACTCAATTGATGGCATGGAACATGAAGGACTACCCCAATTCAATGAAGAATATGCAAGAATTAGAACGAAAAAAGGCAATTGATATTGCCAATGCATTACTGGCTGAAGGTTACAATGATGAGCGCGCAATCCCGATTGCAATGAGTCAGGCCGAAAAGTGGTATGACAGCGCCAGTGAAACTGAGAAAAGAAAATTTAGCAAAGAACCTAATCCTGATAAAAACGACAAGCATGACACTAGCAGCTCTAATGAAGAATTGATTGATGCCAACGAAGTCGTTAAATATACAGATGCTGGTTGGGCTGTGATGGCCCAGGGAGCTGAGAAACCAAGTGATGTGTTTGACACAAAAAGAGAAGCGGTCGAGCGAGCTAGAAAGATTGCTAAAAATAAAAAATCTCAGGTCAAAGAATATCGTAAAGATGGCAGTTTAATCGATTAGATTAATCATCTTTGGGCATAAAAATAGTTCCATAAAAAAAGAGGCTGGGCAAAAACATAGTTTTTTGCCCAGCCTCTTTAGTTCTAGAAAAAGCTTGGTTTTGAATATTCCGTATCAGGTTCACCTAATCCTAAACTCTCACGGTGATAATTGAACTTTCCCGTTAACAAATCAATCACAGTCTGTGCCACCGCTTGACGAGTTACCTGTGCTTCAACAAATGGTTCGCCTTTTTTTGTGATGTGGACTCTGGTATTGCCTTCTTGATTGTAAAGCCATGTGATCCGTAAGATGATATAGTCTAGTTTGCTAGCTTCAACTATATCAGCTGCTTTACGGTACTTAGAATCCCAGACAAGCCCAGTGTTTTCGTGATACCATTGCGTAAATTTACCCGTCATCTCCTGATAAATATCGGGAATATTAGTAGCAATAAATCGCTTAACACCGGCATCTTCTAGCACTTGCACTAAGGACTTCATCAATTGATCCCCGGCAACAAAGCTGAGAAAAACCGCTTCAACATCAGTTAATTTCTCTTTAATCTTGTCGACTTCCTCAAACATGCCGTCAACCAAAGTTACTCGTTCGCCAGCCCTGTCTGCTAATCTTGTTGTCACATTTCGTCCGTATAAAATTAAGTCATAATTGGTTTGTGCCAATAAATCATCTGTCACCATTTTGCCAATTTGACCAGCTGCTCCTAAAATCATTACCCGCATTTTATTTTCTTCCTTTCATTAACTATTCAATCATTTGCTGAATCGTTGCCAGTACTCCGTCATGATTATTATCTGCCTGGGTCACATTATTAACTTGTTGTTTGAATTGTGCAGTTGCATTTTGCATAGCAAAACCATACGGCGTCATCTGCAACATCTTTAGATCATTTTCATTATCACCAAACGTCATAATTTGATCGCTAGCAATCCCATAGCGTTCCTGCAATCGATTAATCCCAGTTACCTTATCAACGCCAGCATTACCAATTAGTTCCGTGTTAAAACCAGAGTTTTGGCTAGCTAATGTTGCTGGTAATTTCGTTCTCAATTGATTCACCAATGTTTGATAATTGTTTGGATCCGCAAATGTCACACCAATTTTGGTAATCTGATCATGAACTGCGGCGGCGGTGACAGCAAAAAAATCGTCAACTAATTCAACCGCATAATAATATCGTTTGATTATTTGTAGTACTTCCATTGGCGTCTGCCGGTCGACGTATGTTTTTTTGACACCTGAAATCGTTGTCTGCATCATATAATTTTGGGTAAACTCACGCGCGATAAGTTGGAGTGCCTGCTGCAAATCACGTTCATTAATTGCTTCAGCCGCGATCAACTCGTGGCCGTGATGTACTAATGCGCCATTTTGCGAAATAAAATCTAAGTTATCTTTCACAGATGCAAATTGACCCTGCAGTCGTTGAAATTGAGAACCACTGGCCACCACAAATTTAATCTGCTGGCGTTTTAATTGCTCAAATAATTCCATAAAGCGTTGTTGGTTGTAAGTATTCTGGTCATTTAAAAAAGTGCCATCCATATCTACAACTACCATTTTAATTTTCATTCCTAACCACCCTTCATAATTGTTGCCCATTTGATGCCATTATTAACCTAACTTTTTGCTGGAGCGCCGGCACCACATCTGCAGTAAACCAGGGATTTTTCTTCATCCAACCATAATTCAGCGGTGACGGATGCACTAGTGGAAAATAAGTCGGTAAATAATCTTCATATTGTCGCACAGTTTGAGTTAACGTTGTTTGCCGTTTGGCACCTAAATAATATTTTTGGGCATACTGTCCAATTAACAAGGTTAGTTCCACCTCTGGCATCAATTCTAACAATGAAGCATGCCACTTTTTTGCAAAGCCCTTGCGTGGTGGTAAATCGCCATGTGGTCCCTTGCCGGGATAATAAAAGTCGAGCGGCACTACCGCCACTTTCCCGGAATGATAAAACTCGTCTGCGGTCACGCCCATCCAATCACGCAATCGATCCCCACTCGGATCATTCCAAAATAGCATTGATTCTTGCGCCTTTTTGCTAGGAGCCTGGCTAATAATTAGAATCTTGGCGTGTGGTTCAATGTGATAAAGCGGTAAAATTGCCTCACTCGTAAATTGTGCATTAGCTGGATCTGCTTGAATAGCATCAAAAATTTGCTCCGCCGTTTTCATGACAATCCCCCTTTACTACGCAGATAATTATTAAGAACGTTCTAATTTTACTATGATAATTATAACCTCAATTACCTAATTGTGCTTGACAACGCCCTCAAAGTGAACTAAATTTTCATTAAACAATAAATATTAAATATTGATGAGAAGAGTAACTAATCGATGACTCCCAGAGAGTGCCTGTTTTGCTGAAAAGGTATCGCCTGAAATTAGTGAAGATGAGCTTAGAGTATTAAACAGGTTAACGCTATGTTTACGGTCCGCAACCGTTATGTTGCACAACCCAAGATTTATGGGTTTTGAGGCAATCAATTTGATTGTAAATATAGGTGGCACCGCGGTCTAATCGTAATCGTCCTTGTACAAATTTTGTACGGGGACGATTTTTTGATTAAAAATTAGGAGGAATTAATCATCATGAAAATCAGTGCTACTGCAGAAGATACATTTTTACAACAGGTTTTTGCTAAATATAATTTTTCCAAAGAAGATGGTGCCCTGCTAGCGGATACGTTAGTCGATGCCGATCTGCGTGGAATTTCATCACATGGAATTCAACGCCTAGCTTGGTACCTCAATATGATTAAAGAGCACATCATTGAACCAACTAACAAGCCAATTATTTTAAAGGAGTCTGCCACTAGCTTATTAATTGATGCTAACCAAAACATGGGCCACATTGCCTCTGCACTGGCAATGCGAAAATTAATCGAAAAAACCAAAAAAAGTAGCGTTTCAATTGCAGTTATTCGCAATTCCAACCACTTTGGTACCGCCGGCTACTATTCTCGCATGGCTGCCGAAGCGGGGTTAATTGGGGTTTCAAATACCAATACCCGGCCACTAGTTGTCCCAACAAACGCTAAAGACGCCTTCTTAGGTTCGAACGCCTTTGCCTTCACCTTCCCAGCCGAACCTCATCCATTTGTATTTGATGGTGCGACCTCGGTTGTCTCGGGTGGTAAAATCCAAGTTCTGGCTAAACAGGGTGGTAAGATCCCTGGCGAATGGGCAATCGATCGTGATCGCAACATTGTCAAAGATGCCAATGCCGCTGAAGATATTCTTTCTAAGGTTGCTTTAACTGAAGAACAGCCCGGTGGTGGTGTGTTAACTTTAGGTGGTAACGAAGAAGAAAACTCCAACTACAAAGGTTTCGGTAACTCGCTCGTGGTTGAATTACTGACTGGAATTTTAGCTCAAGGTTCAATTTCAGCAGATACTAATACTGGTAAGCATGATTTTAGTCAATTCTTCTTAACAATTGACCCATCATTCTTTGGTGATATTGAAGTCCTGAAAGCCAACGTTGAAAGTATGTTTGAGCGTATTAGAAATCTAGACAAGCTTCCTGGTACTCAAATCATGATTCCCGGCGACCGCGAATACAAACGCTACGATGAAAATAAGGCCCATGGCGTTTCAATTGATGAAACAACTGCTGGTCAATTGAAAGATATTGCCACCGAATTGAACGTTACCGCACCAACTGCATTGTAAAAAATTAGAACTGCTACGTTAGTCAAAGTAGCAGTTCTTTTTTCTGTTTCACGTGAAACACAACAGATTATTATACCTTGGTGGACAAAATTAGCTCATTAACCCCGGTTTCAGTAATTTTACTAACCATTAAATCATCAATATGAGCACTAATCCAAGCAATATCCTGCTCCCACCACTTTAATGTTTCTAATTGTGTAATTATTGCGGACGAAAATCTGCTTTTAATCAACCTAGCCGGGTTGCCACCAACGACAGTATATGGCGCCACATCTTTGGTGAGTACACTATTAGCACCAATAATGGCACCATCTCCAATGGTTACACCAGGTAAAACGGTCACATTTTGACCAAACCAAACATCATTGCCAACTACTGTATCACCTTTGAACGGCAAGTCTGCTAATTGTGGTGTATGTTGTTCCCAACCACTACCCAAAATATTAAACGGATACGTCGTAATTCCTGCCATTACGTGGTTGGCACCGTTCATGATAAACTCAATGCCAGCTGCAATTGAACAAAATTTTCCAATAATTAATTGATCACCCAAAAATTCATAATGATGAGTGACATGTTCCTCAAAGCCTTCAGGATTTTTAGGATCATCATAATATGTGAAATCGCCCACCTTAATATTAGGATTTTTAATGGTATTATTTAAAAATACCAACTCCTTGATGGCTGGATTTGGATATACTTCTTTAGGGTCTGGTCCAGTTGTCATATCAACACTCCCTCAACACAAAATTTTACGTTCAAATGTTAAACTAGCTATACTATATCATTGTTCCAGTTGACCTTATCTGCTAATATGGAGGAACGGTTCAAAAACACGAAACTATGGAACGATAAATAAAGTGAGGTAAAAGATTGCTAACTGTTAATAATGTATCGATGTCATTTTCCGACCGCCAGTTGTACGATGATGTCAATTTGAAATTCACACCGGGCAACTGCTACGGTATCATTGGTGCCAATGGCGCTGGTAAATCAACTTTTTTAAAAATTTTAGAAGGCGGGCTCACACCAACCACCGGAACAGTCTCTATGGGACAAAACGAGCGGATGAGTAGTTTAAAACAAGACCACTTTGCGTTTGATGATCAAACCGTCTTGAACACTGTCTTGCAAGGTTACGAACATTTATTTGAAGTAATGAGTGAAAAAGATTCACTCTATGCCAAGCCGGACTTTTCTGAAGCTGATGGAATGCGAGCTGCCGAACTAGAAGGCGAATTTGGCGAAATGGATGGCTGGAACGCCGAAAGTGATGCCAGTCAATTGCTCCAATCAATGGGAATTGCTGAAGATCAGCACCAAAAGTTAATGAAGGATCTCAGCGAAAGTGATAAAATCAAAGTTCTCTTAGCACAGGCATTATTCGGTAAACCTGATGTCTTATTACTAGATGAACCAACCAACGGATTGGATCCAAAGACGATCATCTGGCTAGAAGATTTCCTCGCTGATTACGAAAACACCGTCCTAGTTGTTAGCCATGACCGCCACTTTTTAAACTCTGTTTGTACCCACATCTGTGACGTTGATTTTGGCAAAATTGAGTTATTTGTCGGTAACTACGACTTTTGGATTCAGAGCTCTCAACTGGCCCAACAATTGCGGGCACAATCCAACGCTAAGAAAGAAGAACAAATCAAAGAATTGCAGGAATTCGTGGCACGTTTTTCAGCTAATGCATCGAAATCCAAACAAGCTACTTCTCGTAAAAAGCAATTAGACAAAATCACATTAGATGACATTAAACCCAGTTCGCGTAAGTACCCATTTATCAAATTCACACCCGAACGGGAACTCGGTAACGACCTGTTACGAGTCGAAAATGTCAGCAAAACGATTGACGGTCAAAAGGTTTTGGATAATGTTAGCTTTATCCTCCGGCCAGGCGACAAAACTGCACTGGTATCACGTTCAGATGTGAACACCAATATTTTGATGCAAATTATTGCTGGCACAATGAAGCCTGACACAGGTACCGTTAACTGGGGGGTTACCACCAATCGAGCCTACATGCCGAAAGATTTAACACCTGAATTCAGTGATGCCAGTCTCAATATTTTGGAATGGCTCCGCCAATTTGCCAGTAAAGAGGAAAGTGACAACACCTTCTTACGCGGGTTTTTGGGTAAGATGCTCTTTAGTGGAGACGAAGTTTTAAAACAAGTCAACGTTTTATCTGGGGGCGAAAAAGTTCGCAGCTACTTATCCAAATTAATGTTGGGTAAATCAAATGTTCTCCTGCTCGACGATCCCACCAATCATCTGGATCTTGAAAGCATCACTAGTTTGAATGATGCTTTGATTGATTTTCCGGGCTCACTAATTTTCACCAGCCATGATCACCAATTTATTCAGACCATTGCCAATCACATTGTCGAAGTTGGACCTAATGGTGTGGTAGACAAAGCGGACAGTACTTACGATGAATTTATGGACCATGAAGAAGCACAGGCGCAGGTCGCCAATATTTATTAGTTTGTGCTACAAATGATTTAACCATATTACGCTTACCAGTGTAATGTGGTTATTTTTTTCTAATTTTTATCAAATTTCATTGACGCAAAATTTAGTCTTGGTGTACCCTTAAGATTCTAAGCACAGCGTGTTCCTATAAATAGCTCGTTTGAATCCGTTCGATCACCACTAAAAATTAAATAGGAGATGATAAAAATGGCGTCTAACAACGTCAAAAAAAGTGTCGGCACAATTAGTCTGATTTCACTGGGCGCTGGTGGCACAATTGGGAGCGGTTGGATTTATACTAACAGTCAGTTTTTCCACGAATACGGTGCTGGTGGTGAAATTTTTGGCTTAGCACTGGCAATGCTCGTTGCAATCCTGGCTTCTCTCTCGTTCGCCGAACTGTCGACAATGTTCACCCGTTCTGGCGGTGAAATTGTGTATGGCTACATTGCATTCAAAAAACCGGGCGCAGTATTTGCCGCTTGGACTTTATTGGGCGGTTATTTAAGCGCTCTCGGATTTTACGTTACCGCCTCGAGCCTATTAATCTCACAAATTATCCCAGCGATTGCCATTGGTCCTGCGTACACATTTGCTGGGGTCAAAGTTCATTATTTGGAGCTTGTTATCGGCATTGGCATTACCTTTATCATCTTTGTGATCAACTACCTCGGAGCTAGTTTGACCGGTCGCATCCAATCACTATTGGTAATCGGTTTAGTTGTGTTGGGTGCAATCTTAGTTGCTGTTGGATTTGGGAAGGGATCGTTGCATAATTTTTGGCCTGCATTTACCAACAATCAAGCCCCCTTACCATCGATGATTCGGTTTATTCTTCCCGCCATGACCTTCATGACCGGCTGGGAGGCCATCGCAACCATGGCCGAAGAAGCAAAAATGCCAGCCAGAAAGATTGGCCTTATTGTTGTGGCTTCAATCGTGCTTGCTGGTGGTTATTACATTTTGGTATTACTTTCATCGGCCTTTATTTGGCCATGGCAAGCCACTGCTAAACTGCAAATGGGGACCATCGATGCATTCACAGCCGCTGGTTTCCCAATTTTAGGAACCATCGCATTAATCATCTCAGCATTGGGATTATTAACGAGTTTTTTAAATTTATTTTCTGCTTCCTCCCGGTTGATTCTATCTCTCGCTCGAGGACATATGCTGCCAAAGTCTTTGGCCGTTATCCACCCGCGCTACGGCACACCAACCAACGCATTGTGGGTGGTGTTAGCACTGATTTTATCGATTGGTTGGTTAGGAAAAGGCGCTCTGGTTTACTTTCTAGATATGGGTGGCTTCCTAATCGCCTTAGCATGGGCTTTTAGCGCCCTGTGCTTATTAAAAATTCGGCAACGTTATCCGCAATTGACTGGCGGATTTCGCAATAAGTATTTATTACTGCCAATGCTTGGTGGGCTTGCGTCACTGGGAATCGCACTAATCACAGTTTTTCCAGGCACCAGTTACTCCCTCATTTGGCCATATGAGTATGTTTTATTGTTCGCCTGGATCATCCTGGGAATTTTTAGTTACACTTGGGGTCGTAAAATTCCTGTCACAGCAACCGATCTGCTAGGTAACGAAATTATGCAAGATTTAAAAACACACGATGTTAAAAATTCATTAAATCATGAGCTAAAATAGTATAAGTTATCTCCAATATTTAGTATAATCTTATCATCAGTTAATTTGCTGGAACTTAAATGGTGCCTGTCACTATTAATGCCCACATTATCTTGATTAAAGACAACGTTTATGACATTTAATGGTCTCAGAGGAGGAAAGTAGTTGGAAGTAAGTATTGGTTATTGGATTGGGTTCTTCGTGTTTATCGTGGTAATGCTCGCCCTCGATTTAGGCGTGTTTCACCGAACTAATGAGGCCCCCACCATTAAATCGTCTCTTCTATGGAGTGGCTTTTGGATTGGCCTAGCATTTGCATTTGCTGGTGGTATTTGGCTATTAGCAGGTGGTGGTCACGCACTGGATTTCATCACTGCGTACTTACTGGAAAAATCGCTCAGTATTGATAATATTTTCATTTTTATCCTGGTATTTAATTTCTTTAAAATTGACCTCAAGTATCAGCATCGGTTACTTTTCTGGGGTGTTTTTGGGGCATTAATCATGCGAGTGATCTTCATTTTTGCTGGAGTTGTACTGCTAGATAAATTCAAATGGTTAATGATTGTTTTTGGTCTCTTCCTAGTCTTCACCGGAATCAAAATGTTGTTTGATAAAGAGGAATCTGGCGATTTAAACAATAATATGATTATTAAAACATTACGTCGGCTGTTTCCATTCAAAGAGGATGCTCCGGTGGCGAAGTTTTTGATTAAAGTTGATGGCAAAACAATGGCCACTCAATTTTTAATTGCCCTGCTCTTCATTGAGGCGTCTGATTTAATTTTTGCGGTTGATTCAATTCCAGCCGTTTTATCTGTGTCACAAAATAGTTTCATCGTTGTGACCTCTAATATTTTCGCCATCATGGGCTTACGCTCGCTATACTTTGCCGTCAGTGGTATCTTGCCACTGTTTCGCTATATTAAGTATGCACTCTCCGTCATTTTAGCGTTTATCGGTTTTAAAATGGTGCTGAACGAAGCAGCCCACTACTTCAATCTAAACCTACACATTTCCAATATGGTTTCATTGGTAGTTATTATTAGTTTAATTACATTATCAATTGTGGCATCGATTATTGCTGACAAAGTAATGAAACGCAAACAATTATAAAAATAACCGCAAATTAGTTTAGAGAACTTTCTCTCTGATAGCTAGTTTGCGGTTATTTTTTTATTGAAATAATTACACCAAATCAATTGCTACTGTAAGACAAGTAATCCACCAAACACGATTAATAGTACATAAATATATTTCACCAATGTTGCTCGTGCAATGTGGTCACTTATCCAATTGCCAAATGGGATCACCACGAACAATAACGGAATAATAATTAATAGCAACTCAACCACCTGCATTGACCAAAAACCAGAAAAAGCTTGGCTGAGCACAACAATTATTCCCACACAAACAAAATGTGCTTGCAAAATGCCCCGTAGCTGGTTAACTGGCCATCGTTTTAACGTACCATAAATAACAACTGGCACGCCATGACTATTATAAGCACTTCCCAGCGCACCAGAAACCATGCCCGCTAAATAATCCCAGCTGTTAGCCTGTAAGCGCGGTTTTCCTAAGTGCTGGCGCAGCGATTTATATAAACTGTAACTACCATAAACAAGCAAAAAAACACCTAGCAAGTGCAATACTATCCCGCGAGCCACCAATTTGATCAGCGAAATGCCAATTGGAACACCTAGTAATGAGCCGAGTACCAATCGTCGCACCACGGTAAAGTCAATTTGCGCACGAAATCTAATCGTTGCGGGCAGCGCCACTAGCAGTCCCAAGGCACCAATCAATGCCGTGCCAGTTTGAATATCGAATCCCACTAACGCCAAGAGTGGCATGGTTACCAATGCTTCACCAAAACCGAAAATTGTTCGGACCAAGGCGCCGAATAGTGCAATTAAAACAATCAAAATTAATGACATTGATTTTCTCGCTTTCGTTAGCAGATCAATATTGTACTAATAGTCCCTGGAGTTGGACTTTAGCTACTTTATCGGCAGAAACAGTAAAGATACCAGCTGGTTTGAGGTCACCATCGCCCTCGGTGCCAGTACTCACCAAAGCCGGTAAGCTGGCTTAATTCAGTCCCATTGCCCAATTTCATTTCGTAAACCACTGCCACGAGCCAATGACGTCTGCTTTTGTTGCTCGCTTTCGCTGCTGTCGCATGATATTTCCCCCAAAAAATATTAATAACCTACAATTGCACCCTAGTCATTTTGCGCAAGCCAATGATCAAGCACATCAATAAATTCATCATGTTGATCCAACAATGCCAGATGCCGACTATTAGCAAACAAGTGCCATTTGGCGCCCGGGATATGATCGTAAACTGATTTGGCAATTATCGGCGTGCATAAATCATCAGTACCATTTGTTACCAAAACGGGGACATGAATATTTTTAAGCTGATCCGTAACATCAAAATCACTAATCGTTCCATTCTCGGTAAATTCATTTGGCCCTTCAGCGATCAGACTAGCCCGCTTACCATTTGTTTCACGACGTAATGGTTCTGGTGAGTTTTCGTCTGGGTCATCCCAGCAGTATCGTTCCATATACCGATCATTTGCGGCCAGATACTTAGGGCCCGTAAAATCGTTGGTCCGAATAGCTTCAGCAATCGCAGCTCGATCCTCATAGCTTAAATATGAAATTAAGCGATGTTGTTCTTGTGTCCATAGCTTGATTGACGCTGGTGAACCATCGATCATCACACTCTTGATTCCCTGCGGATCGTAGCTGGTTAAATAAAACATTTCCAACATGCCACCCCATGATTGTCCCAGCATATGAACTTGGTCCAAATGAAGATATTTTCGTAACGCAATCAGTTCTTCTGCCCATGTTTCTTTAACATAAACACTTTCATCTTCAGGTAATGACGATTTACCGCAGCCAACTTGATCATACATAATCAACTGACGGCCAGTTTTAGCATAATCATCCAGCAATTCGAAATAGTTATGTGACGAACCCGGACCACCGTGAATTAATAACAATGGTGCCTTATCTTGACTTGGTTCCCCGACAATTCGGTAATAAGTCTGATACTCATGAAATGGCATATACCCTTCTTCAATTTTCATAGCACAATCAGTCCTTTTTTATTAATAAAATAATATTACTAAACTTATTGTACTACTTGAATCGCGGTATATTGCGCAATGCGAATAAAAAGCAGCAATAGTATCAAACTTTATTTGCTCAACTTGATTAACTCATCAGCTGAATAAATATATTCACAATGAGCCATCTGTGGTAGTTGATCCCACGAGACAGGGTAGCCGGCTCCATGCGCACAAAAAACCGAATCCGGCGTATTATCTAAGTCAGCAACTGGTTCGTATTTTGCTGCAGCAATCACTTCGTCAGCATTATGGCAAGGCCGATAGCCGGCCACAATACATTCTAATTGTCCCTGACCATGTGTATATGCATTAACCTCTTTAGCATAGTCTTGCATCTGCGACACGGGTGCGGTCCCAGTTATAACTGTCATTGCCGAGCCTGAATCAGATATATCAGGAGCATCGAAATTACCGTTCATTCGCTGAATATCATTCATTGCCCGACCAACTTGGTCTTGGTCAATCATCAGGCGAAATTGGTACCAGGGTTCAAGTAATTGACAATCACAGGTTTCTTTCAACGTCATCAATCCTTGTCTAACTGCACGCCAAGTAGCTTCTTTAAAATCACCACCAACAGAATGAACGATGCTAGCGCGCCCGCCGACAAGTGTAATTTGCATATCGGTAATTGGCGCGCCCGTTAACACCCCAAGATGCTCTTTTGCGTTCAAATTAGTGAGTACTTGATGCTGCCAATTGCGGCCAAGAACATCAACACTACAATCTGTGGTAAATGTTATCCCACTCCCTGATGCTGTCGGCTGCAGCAACAAATGGACCTCCGCATAGTGGCGCAGCGGTTCAAAATGACCCACTCCTTCGACTGCTTTAGTAATTGTCTCTTTATACAGGATGCTTCCTTTACCAAATTCAATGGCAAGATTAAATCGATCTAGTAAAATTTGCTGCAAAATTTCCAGCTGAACTTCACCCATGATCTGGACTCGAATTTCTTGCAAGTGACTTGACCAGGAAACATGCAATTGTGGGTCTTCATCTTCAAGTTGCCGCAAAGCAGTGAGACAGGTATGAATATCATAATCTTCAGTGTCAAGCGCATAATTAAGGACTGGTTGAATGGTTGGCGTCACACTGTCGCTCTCATTCCCCAGACCCTGGCCAGGGTATGTATCAGTCAATCCGGTAACGGCGCAAACACCACCAGCTAAAATTTCCTGGGAAATAGTGAACTTAGCCCCATTATAAAGTCGAAGTTGATTTGTTTTCTGTCCATTAACTAAAACATCCTTAGTATGGAGCATTCCACCCGTGACACGAACCCAAGTCAGTCGTTCTCCCTTATCATCGTGAGAAATTTTAAATACTTTGGCACCAAAATCCTGTTTGGGTGCAACGGCACTCGTCCAGCGGTTTATCCCAGCAAGCAAAGCATCCACCCCAGTTACCTTAAGAGCTGAGCCAAAATAACATGGGAAAATTTCTCTATGACGCATCATTTGTCGTATTGTATCATCCTCTATGTCACCAGAATCCACGAACTTTTCAAAAACGTCATCATTGCATACCGCAATTTCATCATATGATTCAGTCGGAATATCAGTCGTCGTTTGCTGATTGGTACTTGTACTAGCTGGATTAAACGCAATGCACCCTTGTGACAAATCACTTTGCAATTGAGCAAGTATTTGCTTTTTTTTCACACTGTTTGCGTCCATTTTATTAACAAAAATAAAGACTGGAACGTGATACTGCTCTAGCAAATGCCATAGTGTCCGCGTATAGCCTTGAACCCCATCTGTGGCCGAAATAACTAGTATTGCGTAATCCAAAACACTCAGTACTTGCTCCGTCTGCGCAACAAAATCCACGTGACCTGGCGTATCCAGCAACGTTAATGCTAGGTCTTGGTATTTCAGGCTAGCCTGGTGCGAAAAAATGGTAATCCCACGTTTTTTTTCAAGATCATCCGAATCGAGAAAAGCATCCCCATTATCGACCCGCCCTAATTGCCGCAGTTCCCCAGAACGATACAGCATGGCTTCTGATAATGTTGTTTTCCCGGCATCAACGTGAGCAACAATGCCTGTCACAATATGTTTCATCCGTAATTGCTCCTTTAATAGAT
>NZ_AWTT01000010.1 GCF_000876205.1 Paucilactobacillus wasatchensis
AATATTCCGGCATAGCTCAGTTGGTAGAGCGTCTGACTGTTAATCAGAGTGTCGACGGTTCGAGCCCGCCTGCCGGAGTTATGCTTTTGATGTTAGCTGAATGGTTGACATCTTTTTGTTTATGCCGACTTAGCTCAGCTGGTAGAGCATCGGTGTCGTAATCCGGGGGTCACAGGTTCAAATCCTGCAGTCGGCAATACCAATCGATAAAAAAGTTTATAAAATAGTGTTTTTTGCTATTTTTATAAACTTTTTTTCTATGTAAAATAACCATGAATTGACATTATTTTTTTTAGTTAAGTGATAGCTAAAACTGGTGAATATTTAATCATTTGTTGACGACCATAGATTTACCGGGGTATAACAGTTGTCATACTTCATTACTAGATGAAGCAATTTTAATTTATTCAAACTATTTTGATAATAAGTTGAAAGATTCATATGATTCGGAGGAAAAGTTTTGGAAAATAAAAGCAATGCAGATAAATTTTTTTTAGGGCAACCTAGGGGATTATCCACATTATTCTTTACTGAAATGTGGGAGCGGTTTAGCTATTATGGTATGCGAGCCATTTTATTATTTTACATGTATTATGCTGTATCAAAGGGTGGCTTAGGCTTTGACCAAGGTACTGCAGCCTCAATTATGTCGATTTATGGTTCCTTAGTTTACATGTCAGGAGTTGTTGGCGGCTGGTTGAGTGATCGTGTTTGGGGTAGTCGAAGGACAGTTTTCATTGGTGGGATTTTGATCATGTTTGGTCATATTGCGTTGTCTTTACCTTTTGGATCTTCAGCACTGTTTGCATCAATAGCTTTAATTGTAGTTGGTACAGGGCTATTGAAACCAAATGTTTCCGAAATGGTTGGTGGTTTGTACTCAGAAACCGATCATCGTCGTGATGCTGGTTTTAGTATGTTTGTGTTCGGTATTAACTTGGGTGCTGCTGTTTCACCCTGGGCTGTACCGTTTGCAGCCAATGGATTTGGTTTTCACGCGTTTGGTAATGAAATGAATTTCCATGCTGGTTTTTCGCTTGCCGCAATCGGGATGTTTTTGGGATTACTCCAATACTATTTCGATGGTAAGAAATATTTATCTAAAGAAAGTTTATATCCACAAGATCCAATTGAAAAAGAAAACTTGCGTCCAATCATTACTTGGAGTGTAATTGGAGTTATTGCCCTGGCAGTTGTCATTGCGTTAATGGGTGTGACAGGTAATTTGGATATCAATAATATTATTTGGATTATCACAATTGTGGTGATTGCATTGCCGATTATTTATTTTGTGATGATGTTGAGTAGTAAAAAGGTCAATAAGGTTGAACGCTCACGTGTTTGGGCTTATGTGCCACTATTTATCGCAGCTGCAATCTTTTGGGCAATTGAAGAATCTGGTTCAGTTGTGCTGGCCCTCTTTGCCGCTGATCGAACTGTGTTACACATTGGCGGTTGGCACTTCGCAGCTGCTAACTTTCAGACGTTAAATCCTTTATTTATCATGATTTTAACTCCTTTCTTTGTTTGGCTTTGGAGCTCATGGAAGAAACAACCAAGTTCACCAGGTAAGTTTTCTGTTGGACTTGTCTTCGCTGGTGCGTCATATTTATTCATGGCATTGCCGGGAATTATCAATGGTACAACATCAGGTCGTGTTAGCCCATGGTGGTTGGTTGGTTCTTGGTTCATCGTCGAAATTGCTGAAATGTTAATTTCGCCAATTGGCCTTTCAGTTACGACTAAATTAGCGCCAAAAGCTTTCCAGTCTCAGATGATGAGTATGTGGTTCTTGGCAGATGCAGCTGGACAAGCCGTAAATGCGCAAATTGTTAAATTGTATAGTGCCAACACTGAAGTAGCTTACTTTTTGATTGTTGGATTGGTTAGTGTAGCATTTGGTATCTTATTGCTGTTCTTTGTAAAACCAATTCACCGATTAATGGATGGTGTTGATTAAAAAAAGAAAGACTAAGCCGTTTGGGTTTGGTCTTTTTATTTAGGGAAGTGACAAAATGATAAAGGTAGCAATGAGCAGTGATAACCATTTTGATATTAATCGAGTTGATGTTGCTAAGATGATGCAAAAGCAAGCTGAATACTTGTGGGCTAATCAAGTTGATTATTATTTGATTGCCGGTGATTTATTTAATGACTTCGAGAAAAGTGTGGCCTACGTTAAAAATTTATCTCAATTGTTAGCTGGGCTGGTCCAGGTGCGGTTTATTGCAGGTAACCACGACATGCTACGTGGCATCTCGTTTCAGGAACTTGAAACTCTGCAGCAGCCCAATTACCTCCATCACCAATTTGAGGACGTAGTGGGCACAAACTGGCGTCTAATTGGCAATAATGGTTGGTATGATTATTCATTATCTAACCAAAACGTCTCGAGTACCGATTTTGCTCGCTGGAAGAATGCGTACTGGGTTGATCAAACGATTGTCCAGCCAGGTAGTGATCGGGATCGACTAGAACTGGTATTACAGCAAGTGGAAAGCCAATTGAAACAGGCGAAAAAGGATCACAAAAATGTTTTATTCATGACGCATTTTGTTCCTAAAAAAAATTTTATTATTGACTCGCCTGATCAGAGAATGTGGAATATGAGTAACGCAATGATGGGCAGCGTTAAAATGGGAGAATTATTAGAAAAATATGAGGTCGCTTACGTTTTATTTGGGCATTTGCATATTCATCCAGCGCCCTTGAAAAGTAATCAAACAAGCTACTATAATCAATCAGTGGGCTATCATAACAAGCATAGCAATGAATGGCTTGAACCTGATTTTTTTGCTCAATGGAAGCGCCGGTTAGGGATGCTTTTATTAGAATAATAATTTTTTTCAATAATTCTCTTGCACTTTTAATTTGATTTAGGTATCATATAATAGTTGATTGTTATGGAGGGGTAGCGAAGTCTGGCTAAACGCGGTGGACTGTAAATCCACTCCTTCGGGTTCGGTGGTTCGAATCCACTCCCCTCCATTGTTATTGGGCTATAGCCAAGCGGTAAGGCAACAGGTTTTGATCCTGTCATGCGCTGGTTCGATCCCAGCTAGCCCAATTGTTACGCCTTTCGAAGTCGCTACCGACGATAAATCGTTGAAGTAGGGGCTTTTTATTTGGTATAAATTGTGTTATTTTTCACGATGTGTTATCTTTGAATGTAACCGATAACATTATGTAATCACGACAGACGAGCAATTTATTGATATTCTGCTCACCTTTTATTTTAGGAGTATACATAGTAATGGAAAAAAAGATGTATGGAACAGTTTTACTGAAGGCAAACAAAATCTTAGATTGTTTGGCAGATGGTAAAAGTAGGTTGGTACAAGAAATAGCGCAAGAAACTGACATCACTGCGCCGACTGTTTCTAAGATATTAACTACATTGCAATACATTAATTATGTTTCAAGGACTGCATTTACCAAGGAATACTACCTTGGTTCTAAAATAATAGGCTATGGAAACATCAATACTGGGGCCACTAGCCTGATTGAAACGACAAGAAGTTATTTAAACCAACTTCAAAGTGATGTCAACGAAACAATCCATTTGTCGGTTCCAGAAAACGACAGATTTGTTTATGTAAGAAAGATTATTCCCAAAAATCCAAGTATTTACCTGTCTTCTGAAGTCGGGCTTGCTCGGCCACTATACTGTTCAGGAATGGGCAAGGCAATTTTGAGCTCGTGTTCTGATCGGTGGATTGAAGGGTATTTAAACCGAACCAAGCTCAAACCATATACAGACCACACGATAACAACTCCAAAAGAGCTAAAAGACAACATTAAAATAATTAGGGAAAAGGGCTACGCAACTGATATCGAGGAGCAAGAAAACGATTGCTGCTGTATTGCCACAAGTTTAACAAAAGAAGACAGGATTATTAGTGCCTTAAGCGTCAGCTTGCCAAAAGGAAAACTAACTCCTGAATATAGTCAGTTTATTATTAACAAGGTGCTGACTACCAAAAAAGAAATTGAAATAGTTTTGTAAATCTGACGTTAATGAGAAACCTAGTAACTTAGTTGCTAGGCTTTTTCGTATTCATTTTTAAACACTATAAGGTCCAATTGGCCAATTAATAAAGATTAGTGACTAAGTAGACTTGGACAGCAGAGTTGGACTGGCAAATTTTAAAAATGGAAACGTTGACATTGTGATGTTTTTGCTCTGAGACCAATGATTGGTGAGCAAGATGCAAATTAGTTCCAGATTTGTAGCATAGTATAAAAAATATAAAACGCCAGATAAGAACATAAATTTTACGAACATTCCTATTTGGAAATTATTTATTCAAAAAAAATTAAAACCAATTGAAAGCGGTTACTTTGCGTGATATTGTAATCTTGTTGAATATGTTAGCGCTAACATATATCTTTTATTGAGAAGCTGGTGATCAAAACTTACTTAACTACACATAATTCAGAATATTTATTTTTCAAATTTAATTGGAGGTATTCTCATGGAAAACGCGATTACACCAAAGGCTCCAAGAAAAGTTACACTTATTAATCGACTTGGTTATGGGATGGGTAATTTCATTGGTGGCGGTGCATTGTCAATTAGTTCAGCATGGCGAATGTTTTTTTACACTACGTATTGTGGTTTGAAAATTTGGCAGGCAACATTAATTTTTGCAATTGGAACGTATATGGATGTATTTGATAACCCAATTATGGGATTCATTACTGATAATTTTAATGCAACGAAGTTAGGCCAAAAATTTGGGCGACGTCGTTTCTTCATTGCAATTAGCATTCCGTTGATGCTATTTTATCCAATCCTTTGGATCCGTGGTCAATCATTTATTTACTATATTTTAACGTATATTATGTATGAACTTATTTATACGGTGTTTAACGTGCCTTATAAGACATTACCTGTTGAAATGACTGAAGATTATGAAACCCGTCAATATTTATCAGGCTACATGTCAGTGTTCGGCAAAGTGGCCGGTTTTGTCACAGCAGCATTACCTGGTCTTTGCTTTATGTGGTTAGGTAAAACAAACCCATTTGCTTATCAAGCTGCGGTTATTACATACGCAATTTTAATGGCAATTTCAGCAGCCTGCGTTTATTTTACCAGCTGGGAAAAAGACAAATCGGAAGTCAAAATTGAAAACGATACTGAAGGTAGCGTATTTCAGGCACTCAAGAAAATGTTTATTGATGTTTTCTCAACTTTGAGAATTCGAAGTTTCAGATGGCATCTAGGAATGTATCTATTCGGCTTTGGTGGCGAATGGTTATACTCTGCAATTAATACTTACTTCTTTATTTTTGTTCTTAATCGCTCCAACACTTTTGTTTCTGGGATTAATAGTTTATCAAACATCTGTCAACTTGTCTCCACGTTTGTTTTCATGTGGATTTGTGCCAGATTAGGTCGAACCTCAGGTGCATATTCAATTGCACTATGTGTCTCGATTGGAACGATGATCGCTTACGTGGTTGTCTGGGCTACTGGCCTAACTGGCGTAACCTGGTTAATCTTAGGTATTTCTGCTATTTATGGTTTCGTAACTGGTGGTGTCTACTATATCCCTTGGGCTAACTACGGGTACATGGCCGATGTTGATGAGATTGTTACCAATCGTCGTCGTGAGGGGATCTATTCTGGTGCTCAAACGATGGCAGGTAAATTAATTCGTGCTTCTAGTCTTGTTGTTCTTGGCTGGGTGTTGTCTGCAACACACCTTGTTGAAGATGCTACTGTTCAGCCAATGTCAGCTAAATATGGTTTAATCGGACTACTGCTTGTTGGTGTTTGTGGGCTCCAGTTATTAGGTATGTGGGCTTCCAAACATATGAAGGTAAATGAAAAAACGCAAGGTATCATTGTTGATGAAGTTGCCCGTGTTAGAAATGGTGGTTCTAAAGCAGATGTTAAACCAGAAGTTAAAGCAGTTGTTGAAGAACTCACTGGTTTCAAGTACGAAGATTGCTTTGGCAATAATAATGTTGGCTACCATAACAAACATAAAAAGAACGATAAACTTAACTTAAAGAGTGTCTAATAATTACTTTAACAGTAGTATAAAATAATTTTAACTTTCAGTTTGTAACTGACAAATGAGTTAGAATTATTTTTAATTTAATCAAACTAGGATGGTTGTGATAATTTGCTAATATCTTACCCAAATAAACGTGAATATAATTCCTTTCAAGAAACATTTGCCAATTTAGACTTAGAGTCTGACGAGCTCAAAGTTATTATTGTCACACCAGGTGTTTACCAAGAACGAGTAACTTTGAGAGGGAAACATATTCGCATTATTGGGATTGGTGATGTGATTGTGGATGGAGCGGCCTATGCGCGACAGCTAGGACCGGATCACCAGCCAATTAATACTTTTCAAACAGCAACCTTCTATTGCGAAGGCGAAGATATCGTGTTGGACAATTTGACGATTAAAAATTCAGCCGGGCTAGGTAAAGATGTGGGGCAAGCAGTTGCTTTTTATGGTAATGGTGATAATATTTTTCTCCAAAAATGTACTATTGATGCGTTTCAAGATACTTTATTTTTGGCACCATTGCCACCTGCAACTAAAGAGGGACGTCCCTTCAATGCTCCGATAAATCAGCATGAATACTTACAATGTCACCGCTATACATTTGAAAATTGTGAAATTGCTGGTAATGTTGATTATATTTTTGGCGGAGGAACTGCCGTCTTTTATCGGTGTATTTTAAAAACAAAATTAGGCACTGAAAATGGGAACGCATTTATTGCAGCCCCGAGCACCTATCCAGATACATTATTTGGCTTTGTGTTTATCGATTGTGAACTAACAAAAGATGATCATGACGTTTCCAATGTCTACCTGGCTAGACCGTGGCGCCCATATGGGAAAGCTTACTATATCTCTTGCAAAATCGGTTCTCATATCATTACTAAAGGTTGGGATAATTGGAATGGTGATGTTGGTCGGGAGAGAACTAGTGACTTTAGAGAATATGATTCAAACCAATACATTGCAGGCCGAGCAAGCTGGGTCGTCAATAAAAAACAAATTGATGAGTTCCTAATGGTTAAAATATTTAAGTATATGAAAATATAATAAAACCAGTATGTTGAGAGATGATAAAGATGGAAATTGATTTTTTTAACTTTAACAATGATTGTGATATTTACGTACAAACCTATTCACAAAAAGCGATTGGGTGGCGCAACGGAATTTACCACGGTAGAAAAGAATCAAAGGATAAAATATCACCCTCAATTGGTCCACTTAGGTGCGAGTTAAATAAGATTGAGGAAGACTGTACTGCTTTGGAAGGGGACAAAGCGACCATAAGTCCGTTTAGGTACTTAGGTGGAACTCATTTGGTGGTCGCAGCAACAAATTCAAATTATCAGATTCAGGTAATTATCAGGCAGACACAGACTAGACCGCAAGACTACGAAATTTTTGTCAATAATATTAAAAACTGTGAATTCAAGTTAAGTGACAATCGCTACCATTTGATTAAATTTGACGCAAATATAGCTGAAGAAGTTCTTGATATTAATTTTCAGCTAGCAGGTAATAGTCAGGAACACCATGTGTTGCTGATGGACAGTATTAATATAGCTGAATTCAAGCTCAAACCACGACCGCTGAAAGATAAAAGAATTTATATTCTATCGGATTCAACGGCGCAAACGTACAGTAAAAACGAACATCCACAGGCTGGTTGGGGCCAGTACTTACCGGAATTTGTGCTACAGCACGACTCGATAACTAGCTATCATGATCAGCATGATAAAAATGTTTATTCCATGTTTTATGAAGCGAAAGGGACTTCGATTGTTAATCAATCCATTGGTGGTCGAAGTGCTAAATCGTTTCTTCAAGAGGGGTGGTTACCAGCGGTTTTAGGGAAACTAAGACCCAGAGATGTTGTCTTGGTGCAGTGGGGTCACAATGATTCTAATGCACGTAGACCATCAAGATATGCTGGACCAAAAGAGTTTCGCGGTTATTTAAAAAAATATGTTGCCAGCATTTTAAGTAGGAAGGCACACCCAATCCTGGTAACTGCACCACCGCGGTATGACGAGATTCTAAATAACGCTCAAAATGAGATTTTACAATTGTACCGGCAAATGACTATTCGGGTTGCACATCAATATTCAATTCCTGTTATTGACTTGTATCGGCTGGCGTTACAGAAAATTAAAATGTTGCGGGGGGAGCAGCCTGAAATATTGTATATGCACCTGCCAAAGTGGCAATATCAAAAGTTTCCAGATGGATTATCAGATTCGACTCATTTTACGAATGTTGGCGCACAATTCATTGCTAATATAATTGCGGCCGAATTAGTACGAATTCAACCAAAATTTAAATATAAAAATCTGTCCGAAGAAGCAAATTGTGTGCTTGCAGCCCCCGCCAAGATTCGAGTTAATTTTGATGCTAACAAATTGGGTCACTTACAATTGACATGGGACCACGTCACAAATGCCCAATATTATGAAGTGCAATGCAAAGGCCACAGTTACTTTGTGACTGATAATCATTTTAATGATGTGGTGGACGCAGTGGACCTGCGAAAAAAATATTCGGTTCGCGCTGTGAATTTGAGGGCAGTTTCCGAGTTTAGTTCGATCACAGCCACTTACCATTTTACACATATCGCTGCTGCCAACGAACGGGCCGTTAAGCTTCAACTGTATGAAGTGAATCGTGGAACCTATCGAGACAAAATTAGTTTTTCTGCCAAAATTAAGCACTCTGACAATTTTGATTATTACAGTATCGTGGCTGTCAATGATAACCAAGATAAAAATATTATCGATCAAATAGCACTCCAAGATTTGCCAAAACGCCACAGTTATCAGCTTAAAAAAGGTCAGTGTAGGTATCTATTTGTGGAAGCATACTCAAATACAGGGCAAAAAGTCTGCAGTAATAAAGTTATATGTTAGCGGCACATGAGAGAAAAAACGTGGCAAGGTAAATCAACACTATTAAATGGGAATAAAAAACTATTGCAGTCGTAACCGTGAACTTGCAGTAGTTTTTTGTGTAATAATAATGATTTAGCTGCGCTAAGCATAAACTTATTTAAAATTAAACCATTAACGGCACTGCAGCAGCGGTAATATTAATGTTAAAATGAAATCAACAAAAACTGCAAGGGACTGATCAAAGTGAAAATCGGGTTTATCGGTGTTGGCGCAATGGCGCGAGCAATTATTAAAGGGTTGTTAGCAAGTGAAGCTGTTAGTGCTGAGGATGTCAGCATCCACAGCGCACATAAAGGACGTTACTCAAAATTTGCTCAGGATAATAGTGTGGTAGCATGTGAGTCTAACATACAGGTTGTGCAGCAAAGTGATGTTGTTGTTTTGGCAGTGACACCTGATCAAGCAGAACTTGTTCTACAAGAAATTCGTGATGAATTGACTACCAAAACACTAATTTCAATCGTTGGTGGTATGAGTATTAACCGGCTAGAAGAATTGGCGGGTTATAACTTACCAATCCTGCGGGCATTACCGAATATTAATGTTGAAATTATGGCTGGAATGACAGCACTAGCAGCAAATGATCAGCTAATCGAAACTAGTCGTAAACAACTTGGAGAGCTATTCCAGTCGCTTGGTGAAATCAGCTGGCAACCAGAAACTTCATTTGGCATTTTTAGCGCATTGGCTGGTAGCTCGCCTGCCTACGTCGATTTTTTCATCGATTCACTCAGTCGCGTTGGAGTAAAATATGGGCTCACTAAAGATGCAGCAACTAAGATTGCAGCTCAGGCAGTCCAAGGCTCTGCCAAGATGGTGTTGCAATCAAGTCAAACACCATTCGAATTAATTGATCAAGTGTCCTCACCCGGTGGTAGCACTGTTGCCGGATTACTAGCAATGGAAGAAGCCGGTTTTATGACGGCGGTTGTTAAGGGCATTGATGCGACTGTAAAAAAGGATAGTCAGGTAGATTAGGTTTACTTTTTGGTATAGTCCAATTATAATGAGGTAAATCACAATAATTTATTAAAGGGAGTGCGGGTAAGTGAGTGTTGTATTGAAGCATGCTGAAATTTTTACGGGTGACGGTAAGATTTATGATGGCTACGTCAGATTTGATCGGGCTATTAGCGCAATTGGACCGATGAATGAATATGTGGCCCAAGCAAATGATCAAGTTGAATTTGTGAATGGGCGTAAATTAGTTCCTGGCTTTATTGATGTTCATTCGCATGGCGGTTATGGATTTGATACGATGGACGGTGATCCAAAGCAAATTGATGCAATGGTTAATAAAATGATTCATGAAGGAATTACGTCGATTTTCCCCACCACGATGACTCAATCAAATGAAAATATTGCACATGCGATGACTGGAATTGCACAAGCAGCACAAAAAAATCCTGTAATTCAAGGAACTCATTTGGAGGGTCCTTTTATTGCTGCAATCTACAAAGGGGCACAACCTGAAAAGTATATTAAGGATCCGGATGCTAAATTGCTCGATCATTGGAATCAACTGTCAGGAAATCGGGTTAAACTGATTACCTATGCGCCGGAAGACAAAGGTGCTCGTGAGTTTGAGGATTACTGCCTAGCAAACGGGATTGTTCCCTCTGTTGGTCACAGCAATGCAACTAGGGCGCAGATGTTAGCTAGCCGGGCTACGCACGTTACTCATTTATACAATGCTCAACGCGAATTTAAACACCGCGAACCTGGTGTAACTGGGCATGCCATGCTTGAAGATAATATGTACTGTGAATTAATTTGCGATGGGTTTCATATTGTGCCAGATATGATTAAGTTGGCGTTCGAACAAAAGGGTGCGCACAAGATTGAATTAGTTACGGATTCAATGCGTGCTAAGGGAATGCCAGAAGGAATCAGTGAACTTGGTGGCCAAAAGGTGATTGTCAAGGATAAGCAGGCGCGGTTGGAATCTGGCAATTTAGCTGGGTCCGTCTTAACGTTTGAGGATGCATTCAAAAATGCAATTGCGTTCACTAATTGCTCGATTGAGGACGCCGTCTTAATGTCATCAGTTAATCAGTCAATCGAATTTGGTTTAACCCAAAAAGGGACTCTTGAAGTTGGCAAGGATGCTGATATTAATGTTTTTGATGGCAACTTAAATTTACAACGAGTTTACAGCTTAGGACGGCGCTTTGACAATTAAGTTAAATTGGTTTAGATTTGGTAAAACACGTAATTTGTGAAAGGGGCAGTGAAATGGCTTCACCGGTCTACATTCAAATTCATAATCAAATTAAACAGGAGATTGAAAATGGTAAGTGGCAGGTTGGAGCCAAAATTCCGGCCGAACGAGAACTGGCACTCAGTTTTGGTGTTAGTAGAATGACATTGAGACAAGCAATTCAAACACTGGTTGATGAAGGAATTTTGGAACGACATGTCGGTTCAGGAACTTTTGTAGCTAACCGCAAAGTGCAAGAAAAGATGTCTGGTGTAACTAGTTTTACAGATCTGATGATTGCAGCTGGCAAGGTGCCATCAAGTAAAACAATTTCGTATCATATTACAACACCGTCTGAAAGTGAAACGGAGCTATTAGAGTTAAAACCAGATGTTAAAGTGTTACGAATGGAACGAATTCGATATGGCAGTGGTGTCCCGATTTGTTTTGAAATTGCGACAGTGCCAGCTAATTTAATCAATAATTTTAGTAAAGAAGAAATTACAACGTCACTATATAAGGCATTAGAGAAAAAGGCTAATCTGTTCCCAGGTAGAGCGATTCAAACTGTGTCTGCGATGTCAGCGTCTGAGCGAATTGCAGAATATCTAGGCATCAAGCGTGGGGCGGCACTGTTACGATTACGGCAGCTATCTTATCTACAGGATGGTCGTCCATTTGAATATGTGCACACGCAGTATGTTGGTGATCGGTTTGAGTTTGTGTTGGAAAAATAACAGAGTTAAAAATATTCAGGTTTTTGAGGATAGCTATGCTTCACGTAAAGATACGTTATTGTATCGTCAGTGGTGCTGCTAGGCGAAAAGACCTGCTTTTTTCACTCTTTTGCAATGAAAATTAGTAAAAAATTTTTTTCAATTTTTTAGTTATTAAGGCTATTTTAAAAGATTTGCATAAGCTAAATAGTATTCTATTGCTTTATTCCAATTGGAACCGTTTACAGGTGCGATTTTTATGACGGATGGTCTAATTAATGCTAAAATACTTGTGATTTAAATAAAAATATGGTGGAGGAGTAACCAAATGAGTTACCGATTTCCAGATGATAGTATCGCACTGCACACTGATGCTTATGAATTAAGTATGATGCAAACGTATTGGCAAAAAGGAATGGCACAACGACGATCGGTGTTTGAATTATACTTTCGTAACATGCCGTTTGGCAACGGGTATGCGGTCTTTGCTGGCTTACAACGAGTCGTTTCGTATATTCAGCAACTTAAATTTTCTGATAGCGATATTGATTACCTTAAACAAACAGGTCAGTTTGATGCTGACTTTTTAGAGTATTTACGTGACTTTAAATTTACAGGGTCAATTAATAGTACGGTTGAGGGAGATCTAGTCTTTAACAATGAACCAATTTTACAAGTCGACGCGCCCTTAATCGGTGCTCAATTAGTTGAAACAGCATTATTAAATATTATTAACTATCAAACACTAATTGCCACTAAGGCGGCTCGCATTAAATCAGTTGTTGGTGATGATCCATTATTAGAATTTGGGACACGCCGAGCACAGGAAATGGATGCTGCTATTTGGGGCACCCGTGCGGCGTATATTGGTGGTTTCGATGCCACCAGCAACGTAAGGGCCGGTAAACTATTTGGTATTCCAATCAGTGGTACTCATGCTCATGCTTTAGTTCAAACGTATATGAATGATTATGATGCGTTTAAAGCTTACGCAGAAACCCACAAAGACTGTGTTTTCTTAGTTGATACCTTTGATACTTTAAAGAGTGGTGTGCCAAACGCAATTCGAGTTGCAAAAGAAATGGGTGACAAAATCAATTTCCAAGGTGTCCGCATAGATAGTGGTGATATTGCCTATATTTCTAAGCGAGTTCGTGAAATGCTCGATGAAGCTGGGTTCAAGGATGCGAAGGTATATGCTTCTAATGACCTCGATGAAAAAACCATCATGAATTTGAAAATGCAAAAAGCTAAAATTGACGTTTGGGGCGTCGGCACCAAATTGATTACAGCATTTGACCAGCCTGCATTAGGCGCAGTTTATAAGTTAGTTTCATTTGAAGATGAGCACGGTCAGATGATTGACTCGATTAAAATATCGAGCAACGTAACAAAGGTTTCAACACCCGGGAAAAAGCAGGTTTGGCGTATTACTGATCAATCAGATGGCAAAACCGAGGGCGATTATGTCACACTGTGGGATGAAAAACCACAAGACAAAGAATCATTGTATATGTTTAATCCAGATTACACATACATCAACAAAACACTGCATAACTTTGCCGCTCGCCCAATTCTTCAACCAATTTTTACAAATGGAAAATTGGTTTATGACTTACCCGAGTTGGACGAAATCAAATTATTTTCTAAGCGTCACCTAGATATGTTGTGGGATGAATACAAGCGAGACTTAAATCCTCAAGTCTACCCAGTGGACTTGTCACAAGAATGTTTTGATAATAAAATGAAAATTATCAAACAAGTTCGTGATTACGTGAATCAATTAAAATTTTAAAGTAGGTGAAAGAAAATGCGACAGTTACAACAAGAAATTATCAATGCATTAAGGGTTAAACCGACAATTGACGTGGATGAGGAAATTAAACGCAGCGTTGACTTTCTCCAACAGTATTTATTAAAAACTGGGTTGCAGACACTTGTGCTTGGTATTTCTGGTGGTCAGGATTCAACTTTGGCGGGAAAACTGTCTCAGATGGCGATTACTGGATTGCAAAAAGAATATAGCGATAAACACTACCAGTTCGTGGCTGTACGATTGCCTTATGGTAATCAATCCGATGAGGCAGATGCGATGACAGCAATTGAATTTATGCAAGCTGACCAAGTAATGCGAGTTGATATCAAGCCGGCAACTGATGCTACCGTTGCAGCATTGGAAGCAAATGGCATCAAAGTGAGTGATTTTAATAAGGGTAATATTAAGGCACGGCAACGGATGATTGCACAATTTGGAATTGCTGGTCAATTACGGGGCGCCGTCGTAGGAACTGATCATGCTAGTGAGGCGGTGACTGGTTTTTACACTAAATTCGGTGATGGTGCTGCAGACGTTACCCCAATTTGGCGGCTCAACAAGCGACAAGGAAAACAATTACTTGCAAAATTAGGTGCCCCAGAGCACCTCTATGTTAAGGTGCCAACCGCTGACCTTGAGGATGATCGCCCCTCGTTACCCGATGAGGTGGCACTAGGCGTTAGTTATTCACAAATTGATGACTACCTTGAAGGTCAAGAGATTGATAATGCTGTGGCAGATAAAATTGAAGATTGGTATCAAAAGACTGGTCATAAGCGTCATTTACCAATTAATGTTTACGATCAGTGGTGGAAGAGCTAATGGTTTATTTTTAAATTAAAGTAAGTTATAATTAATCATATTCATAAGGGAGTAACTAGCAGAATATTCTGCGGTAATTTCGTCAACAAGAAGATCTTTCCGGAATTATCATAATTAGTGAGACTTATGTGTGCACACAATGAATTTGCGACGCATACGTAGGTCTCTTTTTCTAGCGTATGGTGGCATTACGAGGAGGAACTAATGAAACAGCTATTTTATAATCAATCAATTGAGCAGGTGTTTGAATCCGTTGACACTAACCAAGAAGGACTGACACAACAAGCAGTTCAGACCAAAAGAAGTCAGTTTGGTACAAATGAATTAGAACAAAAACGGCAAACATCTCTACTTGAAAAATTTCTCAATCAATTTAAAGATTTGATGATTATTGTGTTGATGGTAGCGGCATTGATAGCGGCATTTTCTGGTGAACTAGTTGACGCTATTATCATTATGTTGGTGGTTATCTTAAACGCTTTGTTCGGCGTTTTTCAGGAAGCTAAAGCAGAAAATGCCATTAACGCTTTAAAAGAAATGTCAGCACCAGATGCACATGTGCGTCGTGATGGGCAGGTAATAACTGTTAAAAGTGATGAACTGGTACCGGGTGATATCGTGTTATTAGAAGCAGGAGACATTGTGCCGGCTGATTTACGGCTAATTGAAGGTGCCGCTTTAAAAATCGAAGAGGCTGCATTGACGGGTGAATCTGTTGCTACGGAAAAACAGTTCCAGCAGTTAGCCGATGACACGCTTGGTATTGGCGATCGTTCAAATATGGCGTATATGAATACCAATGTAACGTATGGCCGAGCAACTGGTGTGGTTGTGGCCACTGGAATGCAAACAGAGATGGGCCGCATTGCGGGGATGCTTAATAAGACCGCCGAATCGCAAACACCACTCCAAGCAAACTTGCAACAGTTAGGCAAAATGCTAACGATTTTAATTCTAATTATTGCAGCAGTTGTGTTTGTAATTGGTTTAATTCGTGGACAAGAAACGCTGCTCAATATGTTGCTCACTGCAATTTCACTGGCAGTAGCAGCAATTCCTGAAGGTCTACCAGCAATTGTAACGATCACATTAGCCCTGGGAACACAACGAATGGTAAAGCGGCATGCATTAATTCGAAAATTACCAGCGGTTGAAACCTTGGGTAGTACTGATGTGATTGCCTCTGATAAAACCGGTACGTTAACTCAAAATAAAATGACGGTTGAGCGTTTATATACTAATGATCAAGTAATTGAAGCAACTTCGAAGCATGATAACACAACTGAATTATTAACCAAAATCATGAGTTTGGCCAATGATACCAAGCAAACACCAGATGGGCTCCAAGGGGATCCAACAGAAACGGCACTGGTTCAGTTTGCCATTGATCATAACGCAGTTGTTGACAAGGTAATTGCTGATAATCAACGAGTTGCTGAAATTCCATTTGACTCGGAACGCAAGTTGATGACTACGATTAATCAATCTAGTGATGGTTTTTTTGCGGCAAGTAAGGGTGCACCAGATGTATTATTGGAGCGGGCTTCTAAGATCGAAATCAATGGAGATATTCAACCATTAAGCGATCAGGTGCGTCAGCAAATTTTGGCGCAAAATCACGAATTAGCCAAGCAGGCATTGCGTGTATTGGCATTTGCATACAAGCCACTGGATAGCGTACCAGCTGAACCGACCAGCGCGGCAATTGAAAATGATATGATTTTCGTGGGCCTAACTGGGATGATTGATCCAGAACGACCAGAGGCAGCCGAATCAGTTGCAAAAGCGCATCAAGCTGGCATCAAGACGGTGATGATTACTGGCGATCACCGCGACACAGCCCAGGCAATTGCCACGCGGTTGGGTATTTTGACGCCAGATGATGAGGATGCGGTGATTACTGGTGCTCAACTAGACGAACAAGATGATGCGACATTTGCTAAAAATGTTAAACGTTATCGGGTATATGCGCGAGTGGCTCCTGAACATAAGGTCCGAATTGTCAAAGCTTGGCAAAAACATGGCAAGGTTGTTGCCATGACGGGCGACGGTGTGAACGATGCACCGGCGTTAAAAACAGCTGATATTGGTGTTGGCATGGGGATTACGGGTACCGAGGTTTCAAAGGGTGCCAGTGAAATGGTGTTGGCCGACGATAACTTTGCCACGATTGTAGTTGCGGTTGAAGAAGGTCGAAAGGTGTTTGCCAATATTCAAAAATCGGTTCAGTATTTACTTTCGGCCAATTTAGGCGAAGTATTAACTCTATTTATGATGACTCTGCTTGGCTGGCAAATTTTGGCGCCGGTGCAAATTTTATGGATTAATTTGGTGACAGATACATTTCCGGCGATTGCACTAGGAGTTGAGCCGACTGAAAAAAACATTATGAAACGGCCGCCACGGGGACGTAAGTCTAATTTTCTTTCGGGTGGAGTTTTCTCCAGCATCATCTATCAGGGAATTTTGGAAGGATTGCTGACATTGGGCGTTTATGCATATGCATTGTGGCAACCGTTGCACAATACAGATGCACAAATTCATGCGGACGCACTGACAATGGCGTTTGCAACATTAGGATTAATTCAGCTATTCCATGCGTTTAACTCGAAGTCAATTCACCAATCACTCTTTACGGTTGGGTTTTGGAAGAATAAATATTTTAATCTAGCGATTTTGGTGGCGTTCTTGTTGCTAGCAATGACAATTTGGTTACCAGGATTCAACCAATTATTCCATGTTACCCACTTAGAATTAAGCCAGTGGAGAGCCGTGGCGGTCGCAGGCGCACTGATGATTGCAATTGTTGAAATTGTTAAGCTGATTCAACGTAAATTGTGGTATCAGAATGCGAAGAACGACGATTAAGAATCCTCAAAATTAAAAATGATAATTAAGAAAAAATTACTTTCTTCTCAGCGGCGGTTGTTTAGTGTTAAAATTGAAACGTTGATGAACGAGACCAGAACAAGGGATATTGTCATGTTCTGGTCTATTTTTATGAGGAGTATTGATATATATGAGTGAACAAGTCACTACATTAGTTAAAAAGAATCTACCCGATATTGCTACCCGTCAAGTTGATGCAGTACTGAGTTTGCTGGACGAAGGTAATACGATTCCATTTATTGCCCGGTATCGAAAAGAAATGACGGGTAGTTTGGATGAGGTCCAAATTCTAGCAATTCAGGATGAATTCAAACGAGTTACTGCATTGCAAGAGCGAAAAACCGCAGTGCTTAAGAGCATTACTGAGCAAGGTCAGTTATCGGCGCAGTTACAAGCCCAAATTAACCAAGCGGAAAAATTGCAGGATGTCGAAGATCTATATTTACCATACAAGCAAAAACGGCAAACCAAGGCAATGATTGCCAAGCAACATGGTCTTGAACCACTGGCTAATTGGCTATTATCGTTTCCAACAACTGACTTAACAGAGCAGGCCCAAAAATATATTAATCTGGCAAATGAATTACCAGATACTGAAACTGTTTTAGCTGGCGCACACGAAATTTTGGCTGAGGCTTTCAGCGAGATTGCGGCAGTTAGAAACTGGATCAGAAATTTTTCCACCCAACATGGAACTTTAGTAACAAAGGTCAAAACAAATGGTAAAAGCCTTGATGAGCTCGGCGTTTACCAACAATATTATGAGTTTGAAACGGCTGTCAGTAAGCTAAATTCATACCGTGTCTTAGCGATTAATCGTGGTGAAAAAGAGAAGGTAATTAATGTTAAAGTGCAGATCGATGCTGAGCCGATTAATAATTACTTACATTTTCGCCTAATTGGTCAACATCCAAATACTAACGCCACTGAATTTATTCAAGCAGCGTATGTAGACGCGTATAAGCGGTTTATTGCACCAGCTATTGAGCGCGAAATTCGGCATGAGTTGACTGAGTCAGCGCAAACACAGGCGATCAAAGTTTTTGGCCAGAATTTGTATAATTTATTAATGCAAGCGCCAATGAAAGGTAAAGTTGTGCTAGGATTTGATCCTGCTTACCGGACCGGTTGTAAATTAGCTGTGATTGATGAAAATGGAAAATTCTTGACCAAAACAGTGATCTACCCACATAAGCCAGCTTCCGAAGCTAAACGGGTAGCTGCGCAACCCGAGTTAATCGATTTAATTGAGAAGTATCAAGTTGAGATGATTGCAATTGGCAACGGAACGGCTAGCCGTGAATCCGAACAGTTTGTGGCGGATACTTTAACCAAAATTAAACGTCCAGTATATTATGTCATCGTTAATGAAGCTGGTGCCTCAGTTTATTCAGCTAGTCAAGCAGCTCGTGATGAGTTTCCCGATTTACATGTTGAACAGCGAAGTGCCATCAGTATTGGCCGTCGCCTGCAAGATCCACTGGCTGAGTTAGTTAAAATTAATCCAGAGTCAGTTGGGGTGGGCCAATACCAACATGATTTACCCAAAAAAGATTTAAGCGGTGAACTCGATGCGGTTGTTGAACGAGCTGTAAACCGGGTGGGTGTAAACCTGAACACAGCAAGTTATCAGTTATTGGCACACATTTCAGGTTTATCAAACACAATTGCTACTAACATTGTTAAATATAGGGACGAAAATGGACGTTATGACAGTCGCAGTCAGCTCAAAAAGGTTCCACGATTGGGACCAAAAGCATTCGAACAGGCAGTTGGCTTTTTGCGCATTGTTGACGGTAAAAATCCGCTGGACAATACTGATATTCATCCTGAAAGCTATCCAGTGGCAAAACTAGTCTTGACAGAGGCGGGGGTTAAACCGGGCCAATTAGGTGATGAACAAAGTAAGCAAAAAATCAGCAGTCTTAATTTCAAACCAATTTTAGTTGAGCAGTCAATTGGTGTTGAAACGCTAAATGATATCGTTGCAAGTTTGCAGGCGCCCGGACGAGATTTGCGAGATAATATGCCCGCGCCATTGTTGCGTAAGGATGTTCTGACAATGGAAGATTTAAAAGTGGGGATGAAGTTGCAGGGAACTGTGCGCAATGTGGTTGATTTTGGTGCATTTGTTGATATTGGCGTTAAGCATGATGGCTTAGTCCATGTATCCAAATTAAGCCATCGGTTTGTTAGTGACCCGAAAAAAGTGGTGGCAGTTGGTGATATTGTCACAGTTTGGATTGACACGGTTGATTTGAATCGACAACGAATCCAACTGACAATGGTCGATCCACAGGAAAGTGAACGAGATAGTGACTAATGAGCAATTACAAAATTTAACCCAGTAATGGTCACAGGATTATTTTCAGCGACCATTTAAACATCAGGTATATTTCAATCGTCGATTGCAGACAACTGGTGGGCGCTACCATCCACAGGACCATCATATTGATATCAATCCTAAAATGTTGGACGAATTTGATGTGGACAATTTACGCCAAGTGGTACTACATGAGCTATGTCACTATCATTTGCATCTTAATGGGCAAGACTATCACCATCGCAGTCATGCATTTAAGGTGTTGTTACAACAAGTTGGTGGTAAAAGATATGCTCCAACGACGAGTGCTCGACGAATAAGTAGTGCCAATAGATTAATTTATCAGTGTACCAAATGCCAGGCAATTATCAGCCGGAAACAACATTTTAATACAGTCCGGTACGTTTGTGCCCGGTGTGGCGGTCATTTTAAATTAATTTCAACTAGTTAAAAACTAGTTGCGACCTGGTTCGATCAAGCTACCAGGATATTTTTGGTGTTGTCATCAGCGCGATAATTTGCTATGATATTATTCGTTGATGCGGCCGTGGCGGAACTGGCAGACGCGCAAGATTAAGGATCTTGTGGTCAATTATGACCGTGGAGGTTCAAGTCCTCTCAGCCGCATTTTAAAAGAGTGGGAAATAAGACGTTAAGGTTCTCAGAACCTGCCTTATTTCCCACATTTTTGTTGTTCAGACATCAAATAAATTAAAAGAGTGGAAAAAATATTTTTCCTTAACCAGTGATCCATTTTGCAAAGTTAAAGGTGCGATTAACATCGAGCATAATCACTAGTAATTTAACGGCCGCTGAATTAAAATAAAATGGTTAAAATATGAAAGTGAGCGAAAAAAATGACTTATTTTGCCAAGTTGACAACGACTGCCAGTTATTTACCAGAGCGGGTTGTCACTAATGAGGAATTAGCCCAGGTGATGCCCACAAGTGATGAATGGATTGTGGCACATACTGGAATCAAGACGCGGCACTATGCCCAAAATGATGAAAATACTTCTGATTTAGCGACGGAGGTTGGTCGCAAACTGCTGCAAAAATCAAATTTATCAGCTGATCAAGTTGATTTACTAATTGTAACCACCATTACTCCTGATGCTTTGACCCCTGCGACAGCTAGTGTTGTACAAGGTAAACTGCAGGCCATAAATGCGATTGCTTTCGATGTTAGTGCTGCTTGTGCAGGTTTTGTGTTCGGCCTTAGCATTGCGGATAAAATGATGCGTAGCGGGCAGTACCGCCATGCCATGGTAATTAGTGCAGAAGTTAACTCGAAAATGATGGATTTCACGGATCGAACTTCTACCGTGTTTTTTGGTGATGGCGCTGGGGGCGCATTATTAAGTCGCACAAATTCTTCAGATGAAGAATTTTTAATTGCAGAAAAACTGGCAACTGATGGCTCCCAGGCCCAAACAATTCATAGTGGCAGAATCAACCCGATTACAGAAATTGCGAGCACCAATTATCCCACTGCCGATGCATTTTATCAGGATGGTCGTGCTGTGTTTGAGTTTGCCACAACGGCGGTTCCCAAGCAAATTGAGCAATTACTAGCAGAGGCTAAGATAAAATTAGCTGATATTCGAATGGTTGTTTGTCACCAAGCTAATTTGAGGATCATTGAAACAATTTGTGCAAAATTAAAAATGCCATTTGATAAATTTCCTCATACAGTAGAAAAATATGGCAACATGTCGTCAGCTGGCATTCCGGTAACACTGGATCGATTAGTTACATCAGCTAATCGGCAGCCAATCTTATTAAGTGGTTTCGGCGCTGGATTAAATTACGGTAGTATGTTAATCAGAATGTAGGGATGACAATGAACGAAAAACAGATTCAAACGTTAATCGAACAACTGGCGAAGTTCGATTTTGTACACGCCAAAATTAAAATTGATGAGTTTGAGCTAGATTTGGATCGCGACCAATTGGCTGCACAGTCGCAACCAGAAGATGCCCAAATACAAACTATTAATAGTCCCATGATTGGTATTTTTCATACTAATGAACATCCGATTCAGGTCGGGTCTGTTATTACACCGAAGACGGTTGTTGGTCAGATTGAAAGCATGAAATTGTTTAACGATATTAGTGCTTCAATGACAGGTAAAGTCGAGGCGGTATTATGTGAGGACGGGCAGGCGGTTGACTATGCACAACCGTTATTCAGAGTTATCCTAGGAGCGGCTGAATAATGTTTAAAAAAATTTTGATTGCTAACCGTGGAGAAATTGCCTGTCGTATTATCCGTGCTTGTCAGCGGTTAAATATAACGACTGTGGCTGTTTATTCAACCGCAGATAAAGAGGCCTTATTTGTCAAACAAGCAGACGAGACTTATTGCATTGGCCCTGCTGCAGCCAAAGATTCATATTTAAATCGAGAAACTATTTTGATGGCTGGCATAATTGCTAACGTGGATGCTATTCATCCGGGATATGGTTTTTTAGCAGAGGATAGTTTATTTGCACAGATGTGCGCTCAATGTGATATTACCTGGCTTGGCCCAAGCGCTAAACTAATATCATTAATGGGAAATAAATCGGCCGCCCGCAAGTTTGCAGCTGGTCGTGGCATTGCCATTATTCCTGGAACGTTTGTATTAAATGATGTTACACAAGCAAAGGTGGCTGCAAATAAAATTGGTTATCCACTGCTCATCAAAGCAAGTCAAGGCGGTGGCGGTAAAGGTATTAGACAGGCTGATGATGAAAAACAATTGCTCAGTCAGCTAGTAATCGCCAAACAAGAGGCAGAGTTTGCGTTTGATAATAGTGCTATTTATTTAGAAAAAGTCTTAGCAGATATTCGCCATATTGAGGTACAGGTGATTGGTGATCAGGCAGGGACAATTCAAATTTTGGGTGACCGAGACTGTACTTTACAACATCGACGACAAAAAGTGGTTGAGGAAAGTCCTGCTTCATTTATCACTGAGGCACAGCGACGTGAACTGACTCAAACCGTTCATCAACTGTTAGATCACGTTGGTTATCAAGGATTAGGAACAGTTGAATTTTTATTTAGTCAGGACCGGTTCTATTTTCTCGAAATGAATACGCGCTTGCAGGTTGAACATGGCGTGACGGAAACAACCACTGGACTAGATATTGTACTGTTACAGTTGCAGTTGGCCGCTAACGAGGGTAAATTACCGGATTGTGTTCCGATGAGTGATGGTGTTGCAATTGAGTGTCGGCTCCAGTTAACGGGCACGGCTAAAATAAATCAACTGACTAGTTTTAGTTTTCCAGACAGCATGCGCGTCGATACTGGCTACCAACAAGGTGATTATATTCCACCCTATTATGATGCATTGCTGGCGAAAATGATCATCAGTGCTGACACACGCACAGCTGCAATTGCCAAAATGAGTAAGGCACTGGCCGAAGTTGAGATTGATGGTGTGCCCAATAATTTGTCTCAATTGGAAGCTGTTGTTTCAAGCAATTGGTTTTTAAGTAATGAATTTTCAGTAACAACATTAGATGCGAGGAAAAAAGCAAATGAGTCAACAACCAACTAGGGGAACCTGGACTAAATGTCCTCATTGTGGGGGTCACGTCAATCAATTGGAGTGGGGCGAGTATTGTCAATGTCCACATTGCCATCAGTATTTGCGGTTAACAGCACAGCAACGCCTAAAAATAACTGTTGATACGAATTCATTTGTGCCATTAGAGTTTCAACGAAAGACAAACAGTCAGCTACAGGTGCCTGGGTATGCTGAAAAGTTGACGGAAAATCAGCAGCGAACGAAATTGAAAGAAGCAGTTCTTGCTGGCCAAGCAACAATCAATGGGGTATCACTAATGATTGGTGTGATGGATAGCCACTTCATGATGGGGACCTTAAATACTGAGGTTGGTCGGGTTATCAGGGTGCTTTATACGACGGCTAAACAACGAAAATTGCCATTGATCATGTTTATTGCATCCGGAGGTGCCAGAATGCAGGAGGGCATCTTTTCACTACTGCAGATGAATACCATCCTGATGGCTAAACGCGAATTTGATGCCACAAAGCAAGTATCAATTAGCGTGTTAACGGATCCGACAATGGGCGGGGTGTCAGCCAGTTTTGCATTTAAAAATGATCTTGTAATTGCCGAAAAAAATGCACAAATTGGCTTTGCTGGTCAACGGGTGATTAAGGCGACTTCAGCAGATAAACTGCCTGCTAATTTTCAAACGGCAGAGGATTTATTGCAACATGGATTGGTTGATGATGTTGTAGCACGTGAGCATCTTCGAGGCTATTTAGCTACTTTACTGAAATTGCACCAGAGAGGTTAGATTGATGTTATCAGACCAACTAAAACAAATTAGAAGTCAGAACCGAATCAGCAGTCGCACTGTGTTGAATTACCTGTTCCATGATTTTGTGGCGATTCACGGTGATCGAGTTTTGGGTGATGACGCTGCTTTGACCGGTGGCGTTGCATTGTTTAACGACCAACCAGTGACGGTATTGGCCGTCAATCGCGGTCATAATGCTGTACAACGGCAGCACTTTAATGGTGGCATGGTGAGTGTGAGTGGCTATTGCAAAGCATTACGACTAATCAAGGCGGCGCAACGGTTTAACCGGCCAGTGATTAGTTTGATTGACATGCCAGGAGCTGATGCCAGTGCGTATTCTGAACATCATGGTCAAAGTCAGGCAATTGCAGAGATGCTTGCGGAAATGGGAGAATTATCAAGCCCCAACATGGCCATTTTTTTAGGAGAAGGTCATAGTGGTGGAGCACTAGCATTTGCCAATACTAATCGCATTATCATGTTAGAAAATGCACTTTTTTCAGTGGCTTCCCCCGAGGCAGTGGCTGCAATTGTAAATACTGATACCGATATAAATGAATATTTACCAATGACTGCAACAGCGCTGAAGCGAATTGGTTTGGTCGATGATGTAGTTCGTGAGGGCCCAAAAGTTTTAGAAAATATTGAACGAGCGGTGGCAAAACAATTGTCAGCGTTAAACCAGTTGAATGAACAAGAATTAATAAATCAACGACAAAAAAAATATTTGAAAGTTTTAGAGGCTGGAAGAGAGTAAAACTTTTCCGGCTTCATTTATAGTACTGCCTATTTTAGTGAAAATTGGTCAGCAAGCTGGCTTAATTCTTTGGTCAACGTAGTATGTTCCAAAAGTTTTTATTTTTTTGATAGAAATGTGAGAAAGCTAATAACTTATTTTTAACTCTTCCATAATGAAAACGGTATCATGAATAATTCCTGATTTAGCAGCATTTTCGTGTGCTATAATCAAATCATTACATATTTTGGAGGCTAGATTAATGGCTGTATTTCTATCTAGTGTTTCCGGCGTTTTCATCATTTTAGTTATGGTGGCGATTGGATACATATTAACAGAACGAGGTTGGTTTGACGAAAGTTCATCAAAACTGATTTCGCGGTTGGTGACACAAATTGCATTACCGGCGTATATGATTACAACGATTATGCATGATTTCACTGCAAATGAACTTAAGACATTATTGCCCGATCTTCGTTATCCTGTAATTTCAATGTTGATTTTATTTGCGTTTTCATTTGCCGTAATTCGTGTATTACGAATTAAGCAAGCACATGCGGGACTGTTTTCATCAATGTTTTTCAACTCGAACACGGTGTTTGTCGGGTTACCGATCAACCTAGCGCTCTTTGGTGATAAGTCATTACCATATGTTTTAGTTTATTACATGGCTAATACAACGTTTTTCTGGACGTTGGGAGTATGGCTAATTCAGCGCGATGGAATGGGCAGTGCCAAGATTAATTTGTGGACAACCTTGAAAAAGGTTTTTTCACCACCACTTTTGGGCTTTATTGTTGGTGTTATTTTGGTAATGCTACATATTTCGTTACCCAAGTTTTTAATGAGTGATCTCAGCTATATTGGCGGGTTAACTATTCCATTGTCAATGTTTTTCATTGGAATGGCGGTTTCAAATGCGGGGTTGTCGCGGATGCGATTGGATGTGGATGCGATTGGAATTTTACTAGGTCGGTTCCTCTTCTCACCATTTTTAATGGCGGTTTTGGTGTTGCCAAGCAGTATGCCAATTTTGATGAAACAAGTATTTATTTTACAAGCAGCGATGCCAGTAATGACAAATGCGCCAGTTGTGTCAAAATTGTACGGTGCCGATGCAGATTATGCAGCAATTATGGTTACTGAAACGACATTAATTAGTGTTGTGATGGTACCAATTTTGATGGTTATTATTAAGGCGTTAGTTTAAAGGAGTTCAGATTGAAAAAGACAGTATTATATATTTTATTTTCGACCGTCATGTTTAGTTTGATGGAAATCGTGCTTAAATCAACCGGGGATGCGTTTAATCCGATTCAAATTAATTGGATTCGTTTTACCATTGGTGGCATTGTGTTGTTGCCGTTTGCTATTTCTTCATTACGAATTCAAGGGATTATGCTGCGTTGGTCGGATTTAAAGTTATTTGCGACAACTGGGTTCATGTGTTTGTTGGTTAGCATGACTCTATTCCAGTTGGCAATTATGTACGATCAGGCCTCTACAGTGGCGGTAGTGTTCAGTTCTAATCCTGTCTTTGCATTAATTTTTTCATATATTATTTTGCATGAACGACTGGGTCGGGCCAACTTAATTGCTGTAATTTTATCGATTATTGGTTTGTTGGTTATTGTTAATCCAACACATTTAAACAATGCGCTAGGGTTAGTATTATCGATTAGTTCAGCGTTAACCTTTGGCCTTTATAGTATTATCTCACGCTATGGTTCGATCAAACGAGGTTTTAACGGTATTGTGATGACGTGTTTTACATTCCTAGTGGGAGCCATTGAACTGTATGTCATCATGCTGATAACCCATATTTCTGCCGTCGCTGATAAGATGAAACAAGTGTCATGGTTACGACAGTTTAGCAACATTCCAGTATTAACTAACGTTAATGGCCATTTCTTTTGGACATTATTCTTTATTGGCGTTTGTGTGACCGGTGGTGGGTTTGCATTTTATTTTTTGGCAATGGAACGGTCAAATGTTTCCACAGCCTCCTTGGTGTTTTTCATCAAACCAGGACTAGCTCCAATTTTAGCTGCACTACTAATTGGTGATAAAATTGCGATGACAACCATTATTGGCATTGTGATTATTATTGCCGGTTCAGTGGTTACATTTATGGGAAATCAACGTCGTGAATCTGGCGGCTCAATGCAAGAATCCTAAACCAATTGAAAAAAAGATTAGCAAAAATGAAATTTGTTAATCTTTTTTTAATTGTTAAGAATACCTTAAGAACAGCGATTGGAGCTGATCGTGAAATCTAACTGTAATAATTGCAAAGATTTGTAATGTTAATGCTATTGGATTGCAATCTTATAGCGATACAATGACACTCGTAATTAGGACGTGGAAATTACATATCAAAGACAAAATTGACTAAATCAAACTACAGGAGTGATTATTATTAAATCAGCAGCAAAGAAAACATTAATTGGAACATTGGGTGCAGCTAGTTTATTGGTTGCCGGTACACAAGTAGCACATGCAGATACTGTTAAAGTTCAAAGTGGTGACACTGTTTGGGCATATTCACAAAAGTATCACGTATCAATCGATTCAATTGTTAAGGCAAACAAATTGGCTGATGCCAACTTGATTCTTGCTGGTCATTCTTTAAACATTCCTGGCGTTAATACTAGTGATGCCAGCCAAACATCTACTGCAGCTGCATCAACTGCTACAACTTCAACAGCTACTTCAGCTGCTAGCCAAGCAACTACACAAAGTAGCGCTGCTAGTTCAGTTGCTTCATCGAGCGCTGTAAGTTCAAGCTCAGCTGCTACAAGCACTACATCAGCCGCAAGTGCGACTGCTAATACAAATGCTTCAAATTCAAACAGTAGCCAAGCAACTGCTCAAAGTAGCCAAGCTGCTACAAGTTACGATAGTGCAATTAGTGTTCGTGGCGGTGGTGTTTCTCAAGCCCTGGCAATTGCTAACGGCAGCACACCATATGTTTATGGTGGTTCTTCATTGTCAGGCTTTGACTGCTCAGGTTTCGTTCAATATGTCTACGGTCTAAGTGCTCGTACAACTACTCAACAAGCTAAATTAGTGACACATCATTCTGATGTTCAAAACGCTCCTTATGGTGCCTTGTTATTCTGGGGTTCTGACAGCGCTCCTTATCATGTTGGTATTTCACTTGGTAACGGAACTTATGTTGCTGCTCAAAACTCACAAAAGGGCATTGGCGAGTTTAGCCAAACTTACTACAAAGCAAGTTTCTACGTTAACGTAAAGTAATTTTATAACAATTAGAAAAAGTCTCTTAGGAGGCTTTTTTATTTTGTCTGAATATTCGTGCATATTGCAGTAAATTCATTTAAAGTTCTCGCTTTAATCAAATAAACTTAACTATCAGCTCAAATTTTTTGATTAAGGTTAGAGACATTATGAAAACAAAAAAAATAAATGCACATACAGTTAGAATTATTACAGTCGCGGTGTTGTTAATCGGGCTTGTTTTAATTTGGGTACATCATTTTAGTGGTGGCACGACCAGCGCAAAATCATCGGATGTCAACAGTGCTTCAATTGCCAAAAAACGTAAAATTATCAAAACCAATTTGACTAATTATCTAAAAACGGTCACTAAAGACGGGACGGTCAGCGTCAGTTTCTATAGTTTAGGCGCAAAAGCTGGTAGCACTTCAGCTAATAGCACAGCGGCGACACTTTATAAAAAAGGTAGTTTGCAAGTTGAATCAAATGCGCATACACCGGAAACGGCAGCTAGCACGTATAAATTGTTTATCACTGCTTACTTGATGCAACAGAAGTTATCAGGTAACTTTACGTGGACAACTACCAATACTGATGGCTTTTATCGGATGATTGTCAATAGTGAAAATGATTTTGCTGAAACGGAGCTTGCTAGTTACGGTAAGTCCTCAATTAACAGCTTTATCAAAAAACAAGGATGGTATTCGCCGGTATTTCAAGATGGCGTCGATGCCACTACAACAAGCTATAGTTTGCAGTTACTGCTGGAGCAATTGGATGCCGGAACAGGGCCGTTCAAAAACAGCAGTGACCGCGCTAAGATTTTAAAATTGATGGGTAAGCAAATTTACCGTACCGGGATTCCAACCGGTGTTAATGCGGCTACTAAAGGAACAACTGTTACCGATAAAGTCGGATTTCTCAATGATACTAATAACGATGCTGCGATTGTGACGTTACCGAATGGACAGAAATATATTTTGGTAATTATGACACATGGTCACGGGCAAAGTGGTTTTAGTGGTTTTTCTAAGATTGCCAAGATTGCCAAAAATGTCCAGACAATTGTTTATGGTAAAAACGCTGGTAGCAAGATTGAAACATACAATTAATTCCATTTTCCCTCTACCTGTTCAAGATTTAATTTATGCGCTATGATAATAAATAGGTGGGGGAAGATAAATGGCATTATTAATAATAACAAGACACGGCGAAAGCCAGGCAAATCGGGATAACATTTTTACAGGTTGGACTGATGTGCCGCTAACAGATAAGGGTATTTCACAAGCTAGAGTTGCTGCACAGCAAATTATGCAACTAGGTGTATATTTTCATGATGTTCACACTTCAATGCTGCAACGAGCCATTTTAACTGCAAATTTAATTTGTGATGAGATTGGTCAAGCATATGTTCCGATTCATAAATCGTGGCGTTTAAACGAACGCCATTACGGGGCCCTGCGAGGGTGTAACAAGGATGTAGTAAAAAAACAATATGGCGCACAGCAGGTGGCTAAATGGCGGCGCGGTTTCAGTGCACTACCTCCGCAATTGACACAGGCGGACCATGAACGCAGATATGATCGGCTGGGTGTTAAAATTCCATTGAGCGAAAGCCTAGCGATGACCCAGAATCGTTTGTTACCATACTGGAACAATCAAATTGTGCCACAATTATTGAATGGTAAAAATCAATTAATTGTGGCACATGGTAGTACGCTAAGAGCACTAATTAAGTATTTAGACCAAATACCGGATGACCAAATTGACCAAGTTGAAGTTGCTAATGGGCAGCCAATTGTATATCGATTTGATGAACATTTACGTGTGCAGAGTAAGAAATCTCTTCATTAATATTAAAACTTGATTATAAAACGATTTGACTTCTCACATTTTTAAGTTACAATTAATTGTAACTTGATCATGCCAGTTTTTAGGAAGTGAAGTCGTTTTTTTTGGTTGAGTCCTTAAATAAAATGGGGATTGTTCATCAAGTACACATAGAAAAACAGATAAATAAGGAGCGTAATACATATGAAATTTACAGTTGTTGGTTCAGGAGCTATGGGGCTGCGTTATGGTGTTTTATTGCAGGATGCAGGTAATGAAGTTGATTTTGTTGATCCATGGGAACCACATGTCGAAAAGATGCGTGAGCAAGGTGGCGTTTATGTTTCACGTGACCATGAAGCCAAACATTTAGTACCTGTAAATGTTTTTTACCCTGAGGAATATCAAGGCGAGCCAGATTGTTATATCTTCTTTACCAAGCAAATGCAATTGGCTGACGTTTTGGCGCGGTGTGCACACTTTTTCAAACCTAATCAGTATGCTTTTACATGTATGAATGGCATGGGGCATGTTGAAAAATTATTGCAATATTTCAAACCAGAAAAATTAATCGCAGGAACTGCGTTAGTTGCAACTGTACTGAATGGTCCTGGTGATGTCGATTTTATTGGTGCTCGTGGCGCCGGTACGATGAATTTAGCCAACTACACTGAAAAACCGGATGAATTCACGCATCAATTAGTTGCTGAACTGGACAAAGCCCAATTTAATCCTAATTTAACCACTAATTTTCGTGGCACATTAATGGCAAAAGTTGTCTTTAATTCTGTGGTCAACACTTTGTGCACTATGTTTGAAATGACAATGGGTGAGTATGCTGCTTATGAAGGCGCAGATGAAATGAGCCGGCAGTTAATTGACGAGGCATATGATGCTTGTGAGCGCGATGGCGTCAAGATGATCAACAGCAGACAAGAGGAATTGGACAGTGTTAATTACGTCAGCAAGGTGGCTAATCCACTACATTATCCATCGATGTATCAGGATATGCATAATTACCGCCGGACAGAAGTCGATTACATCAATGGGTACTTAGTAAAGATGGGCCGCAAACATGGTTATGAAGCTAAAACGCATGCGTTCTTAACACATGAAGTTCATTTGGCTGAGTTACAGAAGCAAAAAGAAAAACAAAAATAGTGAGAGCAACCACGTTATGATGTCGTGGCATAAAGCAAATAACCCCGTTACTTCGATCTACGAAGTAACAGGGTTATTTGCTTTATGCAATAGACATCAGTGGTTGCGAACACATGTCGGCAATAAAAAAAGAGAGAGCACTTCGAAACTACGAAGTAACGGGGTTATTTGCTTTATGCAATAGACATCAGTGGTTGCGAACACATGTCGGCAATAAAAAAAGAGAGAGCACTTCGATCTACGAAGTAACGGGGTTATTTGCTTTATGCAATAGACACCAGTGGTTGCGAACACGTGTCGGCAATAAAAAAAGAGAGAGCTCTTCGGACCTACGAAGTAACGGGGTTATTTGCTTTATGCAATAGACATCAGTGGTTGCGAACACGTGTCGGCAATTATGATTGTAAATAATAGCTACGTCAACCGCCAATGAAGAAAGAGGATTTCATTAAAAAAGTTTGAAAAGGAAATTTTCGCTTCAAACTCAGTCAAATTATGCTAAAGCGCCCATCGGATCCCAAGGCTTCAATAACACAGGTTCTTGCTCTTGGGCAGCTTTTAATTCAGGTGATAAAAATTGTTTTTTTACAACAATCTGATAACAAAACTCATCCATCCAGGTGTCACTCATGACAAAATAACCTTTGGTACCAACTTTTGGTCCCCAGGAATTTTCGACTTTCCATTTGGTTGGTTTGTCATCAACTAAATCAACTCCGGTTAAAACCATGGCGTGCGTCATCATGCTATCGCCGTAATCAAGCCGCTGTGCCTTCGTCATTGAAAATGGTGTGTCAAATAGTTCAGTTTCATTATAAATATTTGTGTCCATGATCCCTTTTTGACGATCAGAGCTTTGTCCGACATCACAACCAAACCAAACACTTTCACCGGCTTTTAATTGGGTAATAGCAAGTTTTTTGAAGTCTGCCATCGTAACATTTAAATGTTTAACCGGACGACCACCAACAACATTACCCAACATATCAATAGTGTATGTTTGATTGTATGGCTTATCAGCTGTGGGTGAATTAATAATTGAAACATAGTCATCCAAATTCCAACCGACATATTTTTGGAAAAACGTTTGCGGTGTTAAATCGGCATCACGATGATAATTTTTTTGCTCATCACGATATTCAAAATCAAACTTAACGGGTGGCTGGCCAAAACTGTATGTCAAAACACGATAAATGGCATTGAGCATTTCGTTTCTGGTCTGGTCAATTTGAGTTTCACTAGCATTGTCCGTTACCAGTTTGCGCAAAGTAATTGCGTCTTGACGTAATTTCCGGTTTAAGGTTGTATTGATTTCATTGGACTTGGAGCTGTTGTAAGTTTCTGGCATTGCAGATTGTGGTACGACGCCGTACTTTTCAATCAAAGCACAGAGCATATCCCACTGGCCGCCATCTTGCTGTGGTGTTTCCATTAACCAAGCAACTTCTCGGCTGCCAGCTGGTTGATGGGCTGTTTTTAAAACATTTTCATAAAAATAATTTGCTTTTTCAAATTTATCCCAGAAAAAAGTATATGACTGAGATAGTTCAAATTTAGTAAGGCCAAATTTTTGTGCCATATCATGACGCATCGTGTTCAACGCGGCAAACATCCAGCAACGACCTGATTGCTTTTGATTTGACACATCACCTGTGTTGAGGTCAATTGAAAACACTGGCTCCGATTTACTAACAGCATGCCAATCATAACTGCTTGCTAGAATTCCGTTCTTAGTAACTGCACGTTCAATTACGGTAGCTGCAGGTTGGTTATTGAGTTCTTTTTTAAATTGGTTCAATTGTTCAGTTGTAATTTCATGACTCACATCGACCACGCTCCTTTAATATTTATCCTTCTATTGTACTCAAGTTTTGAAAGACAGTAAAATGATTGCTTTATTTTTACCAATTGGAAATAAAAAAAAGCAATCAGAGTGCGATTGCACAGCTGATTGAATCTTTTAATGCTTAACTTTTGTTTAGTCACGCCCGTGCAAAACTTCGGGGCCGCTTTCTCGGCCAACGATCACAGTATTAACCATATTGAGAAAGAATCCGTGTTCAACTACGCCAACCATTTTAACTAAGTCATCAGCTAAACCAAATGGATCGCCAATCCGATTTAATTGAAGGTCAATGATATAGTTTTTTTGATCTGTTAAAAACTTAGTGTCATTGGTCATGCGAAATTCGGGGTTGTAGCCTTTTTGCTGCAATTCATGAAATACATGTGCACTGCCAAAAGGGATTACTTCCACGGGCAATGGGAACTTACCGAGTTGATGGACCATTTTGCTTTCATCAACGATCCACATAATTTTGCTTGAATTGATGGCAACAATTTTTTCCCACAAAAGGGCACCACCGCCACCTTTGATCCCTTGAAAATTATCATCAACTTCATCAGCGCCATCGATCGTCAGGTCGATATGATCAACTTCGTCAATATTTTTAATTGTGATACCTAGGTCTTGAGCTTGTTTTGTGGTCCGGTTTGATGTAGTGACACCGACAATATTCAGCTGTTCTTCTTGCACTCGTTTACCAAGCGCATCAACCATATAGCGAACTGTCGAACCAGTACCGAGACCAACCGTCATTCCATCTTCTATATATTTAACGGCTTCTTGGCCAACTTGTTGCTTTAATTCATTTTGATCCATTTAATTTTCTCCCCCTAGTTAAAAACGATCTTCTGGTGCCAATAACTGCTGATACTCGCTGTGTTGACCAAATTCTTTCTTAGCAAATGGACATAAAAGTTTAACTTTTAGACTATTTTTACTAGCATAGCAGACAAATTCAGCCACTAATTGCGCCGCCAGCCCTTGTCCCCGAGCTACCGGGTTAACAAATGTTCGCTCAACAACCACTAAATTTTTACCATCTGCAACAGTCGGAAAAACAATTTCTCCTAGCAATTGTCCTGTTCCATCTTCCGCGAAAATTCGGCCGGGCGCATATTGAAATTGCATTTCATCACCTAGTTTTCATCTTTTCTAATCATATAAATTTAACCGTTTTCAGTGGTGATTGTCAACCTAGCCGATAAAGTAGTATTAAAAACGAGTTTGCTCCCGTATAATTAGAGAAATAAGGGAAAAGGGGATATGGATTAATGAAACGTGGATTTGAAATTATCACAGCTAAACAAGATCTACAAATTAATTTACCAAAACGCCAAACCAAAAATGCTGCCGGGTATGATTTTGAATGCGCAGAGGATTTTATTTTACCATCGATTTGGAAACTTAATTTTATTAAGATATTTAAATTATTGCATCAAACAAAGGAAATTACCGTAACAGATTATCAACAAGCAAATGCGGTATTGAAACCGTTATTAGTTCCAACAGGGATTAAAGCATATATGCAACCAGATGAATTTTTGCTATTGGCCAATCGATCTAGCAATCCGTTAAAAAGACGATTAGTGCTACCAAATGGTGTTGGAGTGGTTGACGCAGATTATTATAATAATGACAGCAATGAGGGAGAGATATTTTTCCAACTCCTTAATTTTGGTGTCACTGACGTCTCAATTAAAAAGGGCGAAAGAATTGGTCAGGGTATTTTTATGCCATATTTGGTAGCAGACGATGAACAAGCACCAAAAAACAAGCGCAATGGTGGGTTTGGTTCAACTAAAAAGTAATTGTAAGATATGATTAAGGTTATCATGAACCGTAGATTTATCAGTGGTTATGATACAATAGTGTAGACCAATCCAAGGAGGTTAGTAGATGGCAAAAGTAAAAACACAGTTTGTGTGTCAAAATTGTGGGTATAGTTCTCCCCGTTTTTTGGGACGCTGTCCAAATTGTGGTGAATGGAACACGTTGGTGGAAGAAAAAGTTCAATCTAGTGTTGACCGTAAATCACGAGTCAGCATGAATGGAACGACCGTCAAACCAACTAAAATTGGCGAAATTAAAATGGGGCAGACACCTCGGGTTAAAACAAATATGAGGGAATTAAACCGTGTGTTAGGCGGTGGCATTGTCCCTGGTTCCCTGATTTTGATTGGTGGTGATCCAGGGATTGGTAAGTCAACACTGTTACTTCAAGTGTCTGGCCAACTGAATCAAACTGGCGGCAGCGTGTTGTATGTTTCTGGTGAAGAGAGTGCTACGCAAATTAAGATGCGAGCAGACCGATTACATGTAGCTGGTGATCAATTTTACGTATATCCCGAAACGGACATGAGCAGCATTCGCGCTACGATTGAAGAGTTAAAACCTGATTATGTGGTGATTGATTCAGTTCAAACAATGTCAGAGCCAGATGTCGCGTCAGCAATTGGAAGTGTGGCTCAAATTCGTGAAGTGACGGCAGAATTAATGCAGATTGGTAAAACCAATAACATCACCATCTTTATTGTGGGCCATGTTACCAAAGGTGGAGCCATCGCGGGGCCTAAAATTTTGGAGCACATGGTAGATACTGTTTTGTATTTTGAAGGTGATTTACACCATACGTATCGAATCCTACGATCACAGAAAAATCGCTTTGGTTCTACTAACGAGTTGGGCATTTTTGAAATGCGAGAAAATGGGCTGCAAGAGGTTGCTAATCCTTCAGAAATATTCTTAGAGGAGCGACTAAAGGATGCAACCGGTTCGGCTGTTGTTGTATCAATGGAAGGAACCCGACCAATTTTGGTTGAAATCCAAGCCTTAATTACGCCGACAGTGTTTGGTAATGCACAACGTACTGCGACTGGTTTGAATCGTAACAGAGTGTCATTGTTAATGGCCGTATTAGAAAAACGGGCTAATTTGATGCTACAAAATCAGGATGCCTACTTGAAAGCTGCTGGTGGCGTCAAATTGGACGAGCCAGCGATTGATTTGACAATCTCAGTCAGTATTGCATCTAGTTATCGGGACAAGGGAACTCAACCAACCGACGCATTTGTTGGCGAAGTTGGGCTGACTGGTGAAATCAGACGGGTTAACCGGATTGAACAACGAGTGGCAGAAGCGCAAAAACTAGGATTCAAACGAATCTTTATTCCAAAAAATAACTTGCAAGGATGGACGCCACCAACCGGTATCAAAGTTATTGGTGTGGCAACGTTGGGTGAGGCATTGAAAAAGGCGTTGAATTAATTTTTGAAAGGAGGAGATTTACATGAGAAAACATATTATTAGGCTCTTGTTCGTTATTTTGGGCGCAGCAGTCGGATTTTACTATTTACCATTATTATGGGATGTAGTTGGCTTAAATATCACCGGAATTAGTTTATTATTTATTGATCTGTTTATCGGAGCAATTGTTTTTTGGCTATTATCATATGCACTAGCTACTTCCGTTGAGCACCTTGTCAATCGAGCTGAGTCTTATTTAACCAAGCAAAGTCCAATTTATTTATTGTTTGGCAGTTTGCTGACGATTGTGGGACTCGTATTGGCTGTTTTATTATCAATTCCACTTTGGAACTCACATGTACCTGTTTTAGATAACATTGTCCCAGTTATTTTGATGTTGTTGTTTGGTTACATGGGATTTCGTTTGGGCACCACGAGATTAGATGATTGGCGCACTTTATTTCAATTTAGAAGACAAAACAAAGAAGCGCCGCAAGATAGTGATGGCAACTTGTTGAAGAAGCAAGATGATAATTATCACCATTATAAAATTTTGGACACAAACATTTTGATTGATGGCCGCATTTATGACATTGTGAAAACTGGCTTCATCGAAGGAACATTGCTAGTTCCCAATTTTGTGTTGTATGAACTGCAATACATTGCGGATTCTAGTGATAGCATCAAACGGGTTCGTGGTCGTCGTGGCCTCGATATTTTGAATAAATTACAGAGTGAGAAAATCGTTCCAATTGAAATGTACGAGGGTGATTTTGAGGATGTCTCTGAGGTTGACAGCAAGTTGATTCGATTAGCGAAACAGGTGGATGGCGTGATTGTAACGAATGATTACAATTTGAATAAAGTCATTCAATTTCAAAACGTACAGGTTATGAATATAAACGGACTAGCTAAGTCACTGAAGCCACGTGTCATTCCAGGTGAAACCATGAATGTGATGGTTGTCAAAAACGGAACTGAACGACAACAAGGGGTGGCATATTTGGATGATGGCACAATGGTTGTTGTTGAAGATGGTCGCTACTATATGAACGAACATATTGATGTGGAAGTAACTAGTGCACTGCAGACTGATGCAGGTCGAATGATTTTTGCCCGCCCCGTTCATTCAACTAAGGGCATCAACGAACATCACACAGCCGATAAGGACAATTCAGCTAGTAAATGAGACTAGCTCCTTGGAATTTATGACCGATACCTGTACACTAGACAGTGAAATCTAATGATGGAATTTAATGAAAGAGGCGTAAAGTTTTGGCAAAAAATAACATACGTGTTCGCTATGCTCCCAGTCCGACTGGACATTTGCATATTGGCAACGCGCGAACGGCATTATTCAATTACTTATTTGCTCGGCACAACAAGGGTAAGTTTATTATCCGAATTGAAGATACCGACACCAAACGCAACATTGTGGACGGCGAAAAAAGTCAGTTAGAAAATCTAAAATGGTTAGGGCTGGATTGGGATGAAGGTCCTGATGTTGGTGGTGATTTTGGTCCGTACCGACAATCTGAACGAAAAGATATTTACGTTAAGTTAATTCAACAGTTGCAAGACGAGGGATTAGCATACAAATCTTACCGCACAGAAGAAGAACTGGAATCAGATCGTGAAGCACAAAAAGCGCGCAAAGAAATGCCACACTATGTTTATGAATATGCAGGAATGTCCGCTGAGCAAATTAAGCAAACTCAAGCAGAAGCGGAAGCTAAAGGGCTTGAACCGGTTGTTCGTTTCAGGATTCCACAAGAGAAAACTTATACTTGGCAAGACTTGGTCAAAGGTGAGATCTCCTTTGCTGCAGATACAATTGGTGGCGACTTTGTCATTCAGAAACGTGATGGAATGCCGACTTATAACTTCGCAGTGGTCGTTGATGATCATTTGATGAAAATCAGCCACGTTTTTCGGGGCGACGACCATGTTGCTAACACTCCGAAACAGTTGATGATTTACGAAGCATTTGGCTGGGATGCACCTCAATTTGGGCATATGAGCTTGATTATCAACACAGAAACCGGGAAAAAGTTAAGTAAACGGGATGAGTCGGTTCTTCAGTTTATTGAACAATACCGCGAACTAGGCTATTTGCCTGCTGCAATGCTGAATTTTATTGTGTTATTGGGCTGGTCTCCAGTTGGTGAAGATGAAATTTTTACGCGGCAAGATTTTATTAAAATGTACGATGAAAACCGTTTAAGTAAGTCACCTGCATCATTTGATGGTAAAAAACTAGAATGGATTAATAATCAGTACATGAAAAATGCTGATGAGGACGAAGTGTTTGATTTAGCCTTACCACAATTAATTGAGGCAGGGTTGTTGGAAAAACGACCAGATGCCAAAACGATGGAGTGGACGAGAAAACTAGTCAGCGTCTTCAAGCGTGAAATTAGTTATGCTCGTGAAATTGTGCCATTGACCAAGCCGTTCTTCCATGGTCCAGCTGAAATTGATGCTGAAGCGAGAGAAGAATTGCATGCTGATACTGCTGTGACAGTATTACAGGAATTTCATGATCGAATAGAAAAATTGGATTATCTGAACACAGCTCAGATTTTGAAGACAATCAAAAGTATTCAAAAAGATACTAAGATTAAAGGTCGTAAGTTGTGGATGCCAATTCGGATTGCAGTTACTCATGAAATGCACGGACCAGAATTGCCTGAAAGCATTGAATTGATTGGCTATGAAACAACGTTAGCTAATTTAACTGAAATGATTCAAGAGTTAACAGCATAAATTTAATAAATAACCATGTAAGGTTGCGACAAAACTTGGGTTTGTCGCAACCTTTTTATGTCGCTTACAAAGGATGCAGGCTAAATGTGGTAAACTATTATTACTATAACGAGTTGAAATGAGGTTAGTTGAATGCTAAAAGTTTATAACACGCTGACACGACAAAAAGAGATTTTTAAATCAATTAAGCCTGGTACGATTAATATGTATGTCTGTGGTCCAACTGTCTATAATTATATTCACATTGGGAATGCGCGGAGTGCAATTGCATTTGACACGATTCGGCGTTACTTTGAATTTCGTGGTTATCAGGTCAACTATGTTTCTAATTTTACTGATGTTGACGATAAAATGATTAAAGCAGCTAATGAACAGAGGATTACCGTCCCCCAATTAGCGGATAAATTTATTGCAGCGTTTATGGAGGATACACAAGCCGTCAATATTGAACCAGCCACCAAACATCCGCGGGCAACCGAAAACATTCCAGAGATTATTGCGTTTATTCAAGTTTTAATTGATAAAGGATATGCGTACGAGTCTGAGGGGGACGTGTATTATCGGGCACGTAAGTTTAAACATTATGGTGACTTATCCGCTCAACCGATTGATGAGCTTGAAGTTGGTGCTAGTCAGCATGTCGATGATCAAGAGTTTGACCGCAAAGAAGACCCAATTGATTTTGCATTATGGAAAGCAGCCAAGCCCCATGAAATTAACTGGGAATCGCCGTGGGGTGCTGGCCGACCAGGCTGGCATATTGAATGTTCTGTGATGTCGACTAAATATTTAGGCGATACTTTCGATATACATGGTGGCGGGCAAGATTTAGAGTTTCCCCATCATGAAAATGAAATTGCGCAGAGTGAAGCTAAGACTGGAAAAAAATTTGCTAATTATTGGCTCCACAATGGATTTGTCACTGTTGGCGATGAAAACGAAAAAATGAGCAAATCGTTAGGTAATTTTGTGACTGTTCATGACATTATTAAAACCCTAGACCCACAAATTCTCCGGTTTTTAATGGCCACCACCCAGTACCGCCGGCCCATTCAGTATAGTCAAAAAAATATTATTGATGCTACTAACAACTTGCAGCATATTCAGACGGCATTTACGAACCTTTCATACCGGCTAAAAGATGCTGTCACTGGTCCAAATGAGGCAGAATTGGTAGACGTAGCTCAGTTAAAAAATCAGTTTATTGCGGCTATGGATGATGATTTCAACGCCCAAAATGGGATTGCCACTGTTTATGAATTGGTTAAATTAAGTAATATCTATGCTCAAAAAAAGCAAGTTGCTCAAGAAACATTACAGGTGATGTTGAACACGTTGCAGGAACTGATGGCAATTTTTGGCATTCGACTCCAGACAAATACATTGGACGATACCAAGATTGAAGCACTAATTGCAAAACGAAATGCGGCACGTGACAACAAAGATTTTCAATTGAGCGACCAAATTCGCGATGAACTTAAGAAACAGGGGATTGTCTTAGAGGACACACCCCAAGGAACAAGGTACAGAAAGGAATAGTATGGCACAGTTTGATTATCAACAGGTTAACGGCATTGCATTGGCCTATTTAGGGGATGCAGCCTATGAAATTTATATTCGAGAACATTTAATAAAACAAGGATTAACAAAACCTACTAAGTTACACCATTCAGCCACTCATTTTGTTTCAGCTAAGGCACAAGCTGCTTTAATTAATCTGATGGAACAAGACCAATTATTAACCGAGGAAGAATGGAACTTTTACAAACGTGGGCGAAACGCAAATAGTCACACCCATGCCAAGAACACCTCGGTGCTAACTTATCGAATTTCAACTGGATTTGAAGCACTGATGGGCTACTTAAAGTTAAGTCAACAAGACGCACGCCTCGCCGAGTTGGCTAATTGGTGTATTGATCAAGTTGAAGCGAGGAGAACTGAAAATGGCACAGACAAATAGTGAAATGGATTTTGTGATTGGCCGCCACCCTGCAGTAGCAGCATTGAAATCGGACCAAGAAATTAATAAGGTCTTTTTGCAGGAAGGCCTTAAGTCAGATTCCATCAAGGAAATTGTGGATTTAGCCAAAAAACGACGGTTAGTAATCTCAACGGTACCTAAAAATAAGTTAGACCAAATGACGGACCGACAAAATCACCAAGGTGTGGTTTTAGCAGTGGCCGCATTTCAGTATGCTGAAATTGATGATTTATTTGCCAATGCAAAAGCAAAAAATGAAGCACCGTTTTTCATCATTTTAGATGAACTCGAAGATCCCCATAATTTAGGCTCTATTTTGCGAACTGCCGATGCGGCGGGTGTTCATGGTGTCATTATTCCTAAAAGAAGGGCGGTTGGGTTAACCTCTGTGGTGGCTAAAACCTCGACCGGGGCGATTGAACATGTTCCTGTTGCTCGTGTTACTAATTTGGTTCAAACAGCTAAACTATTACAAAAAGAGGGTGTCTGGTTGTTCGGAACTGACATGAATGGCACAGATTACCGCAAGTGGGACGCAACTGGTGCAGTTACGTTGGTAATTGGTAATGAGGGTAAGGGTATTTCTGAGTTACTCAAAAAAACGGTTGATGAAATGTTGACTATTCCAATGGTGGGCCATGTGCAAAGCTTAAATGCAAGTGTAGCGGCTAGCTTGCTGATTTACCAAGGGTTTAATTCACGCCATCCACTTGGATAATTTTTTAATAAAAGAGTTAAATAACTAAAAAAAATTTGAAATTAGTTGTAAGCCCTTTCAGTTTGTGGTAAATTTATAAATGTAGCAGGAAAGGAATATTAAGTAAAACGCTTTACTTAATAAATTTACAGGCAAGGGGGGCTTGAGATTCACATGAAAAAAACAACGGTGATTAATTCTGATTTATCAAGAGTTATTAGCGATATGGGGCATTTTGATACTCTAGCGATTGGCGACGCTGGGATGCCTGTTCCAGTTGGGACAGAAAAAATCGATTTAGCGGTATCAAAAAATTTACCCAGTTTCATCTCTGTGTTAGAAAACGTTTTGAGTGAATTACAGGTACAAGAAATTATTTTGGCTGACGAAATTAGAACAGTCAATCCAAAACAATTATCTGCTGTTGAGGCATTGTTGCCTGACACCAAAATATCGTTTATCCCACATGAGCGGATGAAAAAAGATTTAAGCAAAGCCAAAGCTTTTGTGAGAACTGGAGAGATGTCTTCATTTTCGAACATTATTTTGGTCAGTGGCGTTACTTTTTGAGAAAGAGAGGTGTTAAAAAATAATGCAAATTGAATTAAAAAACATTTCCAAGGCTTTCGGTCCAAACAAAGTGTTGCGAGGAGTCGATTTTTCTATTCAAAGTGGTGAAGTTCATGCGTTAATGGGTGAAAACGGAGCTGGGAAATCTACTTTGATGAATATTTTGACTGGGTTGCTTGATTTTGACGGTGGTAATATCCTCGTCGATGGCAAAGAAACACGTTTCAACAACGCCCTAGACGCTGAACAACACGGGGTTGCGTTTATTCACCAAGAAATGAACAACTTTGCTGAAATGTCAGTTGTTGAAAACATGTTTTTGAACCGCGAAATAAAAAAAAGTTTTGGCATGCTCGACATGGCTGAAATGCGTAAACAAGCTAAAGCAGCCCTGGACCGATTGGGAGCGGACATTCCAGTTGGTGTGCCTGTCGGATCGTTGAGTGTTGGTCGCCAGCAGATGATTGAAATTGCTAAATCATTGATGAACAAAACACAGGTTTTAATCATGGATGAGCCAACTGCTGCGCTTACCGAAAATGAAATCGCTAAGCTATTTGACATCATTCGAACATTGAAAAAACAGGGTGTTGCTATTATTTATATTTCCCATCGAATGGAAGAAATCTTTCAAATTAGTGATCGAGTTACCGTGATGCGTGACGGCGTTTCCGTCAACACATACAAAACTGAGGATACAGATGTTAAGCAAATTGTGCATGACATGGTTGGACGTGATATGGGTGATTTTTATCCAGATCGCAATCCTAAGTTTGGCGAATCGTATCTAAAAGTTGAAAATCTAACGAGTGATGGTGTCTTTAAAGACGTCAACTTCGAGGTTCGCTCAGGTGAAGTATTAGCCTTTTCTGGTTTAATGGGTGCCGGTCGAACTGAAATCATGCGGGCAATTTTCGGTATTGATAAGTTTAATAGCGGTAAAATTTTCATCAAAGGTAAAGAAGTCCATATTAGTAGCCCGGAACATGCTATTCAACATAATATTGGCTTTCTGACTGAAGACCGTAAAGATGAGGGGCTCATTTTAGATGCCTCACTAGCCGATAACATTGATTTGCCAAGTATAGATGGTTTTGCAAAACATGGCTTCATTGATAAAAAAGCCGATAAAGATTTTGTGGACATGTTAATGAAACGGTTAGGAGTTAAAGCACAAAGCGCCAAAGACGCCGCTGCCAGTCTTTCTGGTGGTAACCAGCAAAAAGTTGTATTGGCAAAATGGGTTGGTTCAGGTTCACAGGTATTGATTCTTGATGAACCAACACGTGGGGTTGACGTTGGTGCTAAACGCGAAATTTATGATTTGATGAATGAACTAACTGACCGTGGCACTGCCATTATCATGGTTTCAAGTGACTTAGATGAAGTGCTTGGGTTCAGCGATAATATCGCGGTTGTGTACGAAGGAAAAATTCAAGGAGAAATTGCTACTAAGGATGCTACACAAGATAAAGTAATGACTCTGGCAACAGGAGGAAAGCTTGATGAATAATACCGAAACTAAAAAGAAATTTAATATGGGTGAGTTTTACTCCAAGTTGGGGCCGCTCGCTGCGCTACTAATCCTAGTTATTTTCGTAAGTATCATGAATAGTTCGTTTTTAAACGTTAATAACTTAATGAACCTGTTTCAACAGGTTTCAGTTAATGCCTTAATTGCTTTTGGGATGCAATTCGTTATTCTAACTGCGGGAATTGACTTATCTGTTGGTTCCATTTTGGCCTTGAGTGGTGCATTTGCTGCTCAAATGATTTTGATGGGGATGCCCCCATTATTAGCCTTTCTAATTGGCGTTGTTATGGGTGCCATCTTTGGGGCCTTTAACGGAGCTTTGATTGCTTATGGGAAAGCCGCTCCATTTATCGTTACGTTGGCTACAATGTCAGTTTTCCGTGGTGCAACTTATGTGCTGACTAATGGTAACCCAATTACTGGGCCAAAAATGAATAATAGTCTTTCATTCCAGTTCTTAGGTCAAGGATATTTATTTGGTATTCCATTCCAAGTTTATATTATGATTATCTTTTATGTTATCGCTTACCTACTGTTGCACAAGACAACATTTGGCCGCAAGACGTATGCACTTGGTGGAAACGAGAAGGCAGCTTTCGTTGCTGGTGTTAACACCAAGAAGTTAATCATTTTAATCTATACAATTGCTGGTTTTCTTTCAGCAGTTGGTGGGATGATTTTAACTTCGCAATTGGCATCTGCCCAACCCGATGCAGGGACGGGATATGAAATGGACGCCATTGCTGCTGTTGTTTTAGGAGGAACTTCTCTTGCCGGAGGAAAAGGAAAAATGTTTGGGACTCTGGTTGGTGCCTTGATTATCGGGGTACTGAACAACGGTATGAATTTACTTGGTATTTCTAGTTTTTATCAACAAATTGTTAAAGGTATCGTAATCTTAACTGCTGTCTTACTTGATCGTAAGCAGTCACAAAATTAACGGGGGTTTTTCAAGATGAAAAAAAGTACTAAACGGTTACTCAGTTTATTTACAGTGTTTTCAGCATTCTTAATGGTTGTGTCAGGTTGTGGGGCCGCTTCAGTTGGTAACAACAAGAGTAGTTCTAAGGTTACAAAAAAAGCAGCCAAAAATGTCAAAATTGGGGTTTCACTTTCAACACTCAGTAACCCATTCTTCGTGAATGTTAAAAAGGGTATTGATAACGAAGCTAAAGCAAACGGTTCAAAGGTTGAAACTTTTGATGCTCAAAATGATAGTTCAAAACAAAACAACCAAATTTCTGATTTAATTACTAAAAAGGTCGATGTTATTATTGTAAATCCGGTTGATTCTGATGCTATTGTGCCATCTGTTAAAAAGGCTAATCAGGCCGGGATCCCAGTCATTGCTTGTGACCGTGGTTCAAATGGTGGTAAAGTTGTAACGACCGTTGCTTCTGATAACGTTAAAGCTGGTAAAATGGCTGCCCAATTCTTAGCAGACCAAGTTGGTAGTAATGCTAAAGTTGCTGAACTAGAAGGTACACCAGGTGCCGATGCTGCTGTGCAACGTGGAAAAGGGTTTGATGCTGCTATCAAGGGTAATCTTGATTTAGTTACAAAGCAAAGTGCTAACTTTGACCGTGCTAAAGGATTGAGCACAATGCAAAACATTCTACAAGCACATTCTGACATTAAGGGTGTCTTCGCTCAAAATGATGAAATGGCTTTAGGTGCCGCTAAGGCAATTAAGAACCAAGACATCAAGATTGTTTCAATTGACGGAACACCTGATGGGTTAGCTGCTGTTAAGAGTGGACAAATTGATGGTATCGTAGCACAACAACCTAAGACTGAAGGTAAACTTGCTGTTAAGGCTGCTTACAAGTACTATCAAGGTAAGAAGGTATCAAAGACTACTGCCTCACCAATTCACTTGGTAAAGTCTTCTGACGCAAAATAGTCATCAATAATGGTATTTGTTAAAAACTAGAAATGAAGCTCAGGGCGAGCAATCACCCTGAGCTTTTTATATTGCTGTAGACCGGTGGAGATAGTTAATAGCCTTGAAATACCGCGGTTGTATATAATGAGCAAACAGTTAAATTTGCCCATTAAATTTTTATAATGCTCATCAAACATTCATAAACAAGGCCAATATGCACGCTTTTTTGCATAATAAACATACGTTCCCTTGTACCTTAAATGTAGTTATGTATATTTAATAGTGATAATAACTTATATCAAATAATTTATTTTATTGGGAGGACTTATGATTATTACTGCAGAGCAATCTGATTCTGACATGGAATTACTCACGCGATTTATCGCCGGAGATTCAGTCAGCTTTACAGTCTTATTTGCGAGATATTTACCATTGGTACACAAGTTTGGTCGACATTACTATTTTCAAGATGTGGATCAACAAGACTGGGAACAGGAAGCAAGGATCGTGATGTTAAAGACTATTCGGTGCTACAAAACTGATTTGCACGTTGATTTTGGCTATTTTTTTAAAGTTAATTTGAAACACCGGGCCTTTGATATTATCAGAAAAGAAAACGCTTTCAAACGAGTTCATGTGACCAAAAGAATTAACCTGGAAGAAGATGATTTTGGTAATTTATTGGTTGATTATCATCATAGCGCACCGGATGACTGTACGATGTGTCATGAAAACATGAAGGAATTTCTCGCACAATGTTCACCGTTTGAAATCAAGGTTTTTAGTTTACTGCATTCGGGATCGTCGCAAGAAATGATAGCAAAAACGTTAAACTGCAATGCACGTAAGGTCACTAGCGCTTTAGACCGATGTCAAAAAAAGATGAATGTGATACTAAAGTAGAGCGCAAACGACCACGTTAAGAAGTCGTAGTATAAGAGCACTCCGGCCCCATGATTAGCACTAGAAT